>NZ_JBITDL010000005.1:0-211146 GCF_044454225.1 Streptomyces sp. NPDC051563 | reverse complement strand
CCCCCTCACCCCCGCCCGCCGCCCCCCCCCCCCCCCCACCCCCCCGCCCCCCCCCCCCCCCCCCCCGGGCCCCCGGGGGCCGGGCCCCCCCCGGGGGGCCCCCGGCGGTTGTCCGGGCCGACCGGGGAGGTCGGCCGGTCAGGCCCGGCCGCGGATCGGGCGCCGGCGGCGCATCACGTGGGCGCCGGCACCGAGGGCCGCCGCACCGACGAGGCTCGCGCCGATGGCGGTCTCGGTGGTGGACGGGCCGAGGGAGCCGCCGATGCCTCCCTGCGCGCCGCGGCCGTCCAGGATCGTGAAGCGGTGCGTGGCGACCAGGCTGTTGTCGTGGCACTTGACCGACAGCGTGTGGTGCCCGGGCGAGGCGTGGTTGAAGATCCGGACCGTCGCGAAGCCGATGGAGCCGGCGGACAGGTTCGTCTGCGGAAAGTTGTCGTGCGAGAAGACGATGCCGCCGTGGCCGCAGCCGGCCGCGCTGACCTGCATCGTGGAGCCCTGGTGCACGGAGTACGGGTTGACCGTGACATTGCTGGGCCCGCCGTTTCCTCCCGAGGGCGGTCCGCCCGCGGGCGGACCGCCCGCAGGGTTCGCGGAGGCGAAGGGGGCACTGAGGGCGATGGCGGCGCAAGTGGCCGCCGCGGTCACGGTAAGAGCGCGGAGAACACGCATGGTGGAACCTCCAGCGGGAAGCGCCCCGGAGCGGTGGCCCGGGCAGATCGACGAGAACGCCTCCCATCACGAACCCTCGGCCCGGTCCGCAACCAGCGCATTTCCGCCTTTGGGCCGCAAGGTTGAGCGACACGCCGATGCGTCGCCGCGTTCGCTGACGGATCCGCAGGTCACGACCCGTCAGGCTTTTATATGACGATTACCTGGATGGGCGCACCCCTTCCGGCCCCACCACCCGTTCGCCCTTCCCCGATCGCCGTCCCGGACGGACCGCCTTAGCGTGCGTGAAGTAGGGCGTGAAGGGGTGGGACAAGAACGCGGGTCGGGACCCCCGCGTCGGGAAGGGAGAACCATGCTCGAGGACGAGAGTGAGAGGCCACCGAGGAGACGCTCCCCCTGGGGGGCGATCGCGCTGGTCATGCTCACCGGCCTCGCCATGATGCGCAACGGAGCCGAGGCCGGCGGCGGACCCCCGCAGCCGGCCGCGGCGGCCGCGGTCAGTGCGCCGGCCGGGGCGACGGTCGGGTCACAGGCCGACCGGGCGCCCACCGAGCCGCCCGCGCCGCCGCCGGACATGGAGGTGCTGGACCACTCGTCGGTCCAGCGCATCCGGATCCCGTCGATCAGCGTGGACGCACCGGTGATGACGGTCGGGCTGGACGCGCAGGGATGGATCGACGCGCCGCCGCCCCAGGACAAGAACCTGGCCGGCTGGTACCTCAACGGCATCTCGCCGGGCCAGCAGGGTTCGGCGGTGATCGTGGGCCACGTGGACAACGCGCAGGGCCCCGCGGTCTTCTACGGGCTGGGCTCGGTCCAGAAGGGCAGCCGCATCGAGGTGGCGCGCTACGACGGCCGCACGGCGGTGTTCGAGGTGTACGGCGTGGAGGTCTTCTCCAAGAGCACCTTCCCCGGCTCCCGGGTGTACGGGGACACCGGACAGCCGGAGCTCCGGGTGATCACCTGCGGAGGCGGCTACTCGAAGGGGCACGGCTACGACGGCAACGTCGTGGTGTTCGCGCGGATGGTGGAGGCCCGCTGACCGCCCCGTGCGCGGCGGCGGACCTCGCCGCCGCGCACGGGGCACGGGCCTCCCGGAGGGGTACGGCGCCTCAGCGTGCCGGGAGCTCCGGCAGGGTCATCCGGAATCCCCGCCCCAGGAGTTGCGGCAGGTAGCTCACCAGCGCCTGCACGCTCTGCGCGCGGTTGCCGCCCGCGTCGTGGTTCAGCACGATCACCCCGGGCGCGGCCTGCTTGAGGACCCGCGACACGATCGCGGTGGTGCCCGGCTCCGTCCAGTCCAGGGTGTCCACGGTCCAGGCGAGCGGTTCCATGCCGAGCTCCGCGCCGATCTCGAAGGAGGCCCGGTTCCACGCCCCGTAGGGTGCCCGGAACCACGACGGTGCGCTGCCGACGGCCTGTTGGACGACCTCGCTCGTGCGGCCGATCTCGGAGGCCATCGCCGGGCGGCTGATCTTGGTGAGCTGGGGATGGGTCCAGGTGTGGTTGCCGATGACGTGGCCCTCGGCCACCATCCGGCGCAGCAGGTCCTGGTTGTCCACCGCCATCTCCCCGCAGACGAAGAACATGGCCCGGACGCCGTGGCGCGCGAGGGTGTCCAGGATGCCCGGGGTGTAGCGGGGGTCGGGGCCGTCGTCGAAGGTGAGGGTCATGGCGCTCGCCGTGTGCGCACCGGCGGGCAGTTCCAGGATCGGCCGGGTCCGTACGGCGGGCTTCGCCGCGGGCGGGCGCTCCGGGGCCCCTTCGGAGGTCATCGGTTCGAGCCGGTACGGCGCTCCGCGCGGGAACTGCTGCAGTCCGGCGGGGGCTCCGGTGATCGGCCCGGGCCCGGCGGCGCCGCCGGGCGCCGTCCCGGGGCCGGCGGCGGGGGTTCCCGCGCCCGGTGTCGGCAGATCGGTTTCGCCGCCCGTCAGCAGCCCTGCGGCGGCGGCGACCCCGAGGAAGACGGCGGAGCGCAGGAGCACGCGTCGCCCTACTGTCGGCTCGTCATTTTTCATTACTACTACGTATCAACGACATCGCCACAGATGTCGAGAGGCACGGACAGGACCCCCGCCGCTCACCCGCCCGGCGTAGTACCGCCCGTCGGCCCGTGCCCGCCGGGCCCCGTCAGCCCCGCCTCACCAGCGGGAACGGCAGGGTCTCGCGGATCGTCAGACCCGTGAGGAACATGACGAGGCGGTCGACTCCGATGCCCAGCCCGCCGGTCGGCGGCATCGCGTACTCCAGGGCGTCCAGGAAGTCGTTGTCGAGTTCCATCGCCTCCGGGTCCCCGCCCGCGGCCAGCAGGGACTGCGCCGTCAGTCTGCGCCGCTGTTCGACGGGGTCGGTCAGTTCCGAGTAGGCGGTGCCCAGTTCGGTGCCGAAGGCCACCAGGTCCCAGCGCTCGGCGAGCCTGGGGTCCTTGCGGTGCTGCCGGGTGAGCGGGGAGACGTCGGTCGGGAAGTCCTTGTAGAAGGTGGGCAGCTTGGTCCGCTCCTCGACCAGCCGCTCGTACATCTCCAGGACCACGTCGCCCCGGGTGTTGTCGGGCGTGTGCGGTACGGCCGCGCGGTCGCACAGCCGCCGCAGGACGTGCTCCTCGGTGTCGGCGTCGACCTCTTCGCCCAGTGCCTCGCTGATCGCCCCGTACATCGTCTTGACCGGCCAGGTCCCGGAGATGTCGTGGACGACGAGCTTTCCGTCCGGTCCGGCCTTGTGCGCGACCGGCGAGCCGAAGGCTGCCGTGGCGGCGCCCTGGATGAGCTCGCGCGTCAGGTCGAGCATGACGTCGTAGTCGGCGAAGGCCTGGTAGGCCTCCAGCATCGTGAACTCGGGGTTGTGCTTGTAGGAGACGCCCTCGTTGCGGAAGGTGCGGCCCATCTCGAAGACCTTCTCCATGCCGCCCACGCACAGCCGCTTCAGGTACAGCTCGGGTGCGATGCGCAGGTACAGGTCGAGGTCGTAGGCGTTGATGTGGGTGCGGAACGGCCGGGCGTTGGCGCCGCCGTGGATCTGCTGGAGCATCGGGGTCTCGACCTCCAGGTAGCCCCGGTCCAGCAGCCCCTGCCGCAGGGCCTGGACGGCGCTGGAGCGGGCCCGTACGACGTCGCGCGCCTCGGGGCTGGCGACCAGGTCGAGGTAGCGCCGGCGGACCTTGGCCTCCGGGTCGGCGAGGCCCTTGCGCTTGTCGGGCAGCGGGCGCAGGCACTTGCCGGTGAGCTGCCAGGAGGCGACGACCACGGACAGTTCGCCGCTCTTGCTGGCGCCCACCTCTCCGCTCGCGACGACGTGGTCGCCGAAGTCCACCTGGGAGGTGAAGGTGTCGAGCACGGAGGCGCCGGCCTCGTCGCGGGTGAGCATCAGCTGGACGTCGCCGGACCAGTCCCGCAGGACCGCGAACACCACGCCGCCGAGGTCGCGCACGACCATCACGCGTCCGGCCACGGTGACGGGCGAGCCGCTGCGCGTGCCGGGCGGGTAGCCGGGGTGCGCGGCCTTCAGCTCGGCGACGGTGTGGGTGCGCTGCGGGATGCCGACGGGGTACGGGTCGGTGCCGGCGGCCCGGATCCGCTCCAGCTTGTCGTGCCGGACGCGGACCTGCTCGGGCAGCCGCTCGGCCCGCGCGCCCTCGGCGTCCTCCCCCACGGCGTCGAGCCCGAGGTCTTCGATGGGCGGCAGCCCGGCGGTGGTGGCGGGTGCGATGAGCCCGCGCGGGTGGCCGTTGCCCCACAGGGTGCGCATGCGCGGCACGGAGACGAACCCCTCGGCGATGCCGGAGGCGAGGCTGACGCGGGCGAGCGAGCCGGCGTCCTGGAAGCAGAGGAACCGCGGGTACCACTCGGGGCCGTACTTGACGTTCGAGCGGTACAGCGCCTCCAGCTGCCACCAGCGGGAGAAGAACAGCAGCAGCTTGCGCCACACCTTCAGGACGGGACCGGCACCGATCCGGCCGCCCTCCTCGAAGGCGGAGCGGAAGACGGCGAAGTTGAGGGAGATGCGGCGCACGCCCAGGCCCGGGGCGGCCGCGCAGAGTTCCGCGACCACGAACTCCATGACCCCGTTGGGGGCGGCCCGGTCCCGGCGCATCAGGTCGAGGGAGATGCCGTCCTTGCCCCAGGGCACGAAGGAGAGCAGCGCGATCAGCTCGCCCTTGTCGTCGAAGGCCTCCACGAGCAGGCAGTCGCCGTCGGCGGAGTCCCCGAGCCGGTCGAGGGCCATGGAGAAGCCGCGTTCGGTCTCGGTGTCGCGCCATTTGTCGGCCCGGTCCACGATCGTGTGCATCTCGTCCTCGGAGAGGGCGGAGTGGCGGCGGATGACGGTGCTGGCTCCGGTGCGCTTGACGCGGTTGACGGCCTGGCGGGTGACGCGCATGTCGCGGCCGTCGAGGTCGAAGTGGGCGACGTGCAGGATGGCCTCGTCGCCGAGCTGGAGCGCGCCGAGCCCGGAGCGGGCGTACGCGGTCGCGCCGTCCTCGGAGGCGCCCATGACGGCGGGCTGCCAGCCGTAGCGGCGGGCGACGGCGAGCCAGGCGTCGATGGCCGGGGTCCACGCGGCGGGGTCGCCGACGGGGTCGCCGCTGCCGAGGCAGACGCCGGCCTCGACCCGGTAGGTGACGGCGGCCTTGCCGTTGGGGGCGAACACGACGGCCTTGTCCCGCCGGGTGGCGAAGTAGCCGAGGGAGTCGTTGCGCCCGTAGGCGCCCAGCAGCGCCCGGATCCGGGGCTCCTCGTCCCCGTGCAGGGCGGCGGTCAGCCGCTGGGAGCGGAAGAGGGTGGCGGCGGCGTTCAGCAGGGCGAGGGCGCCGAAGAGGCCGAGCAGGAAGTACAGGGGCCGCGCCGGGCGGCCGTCGAACTGCCGGGCCGAGAACAGTCCGCCGAAGACCTGCTTGGCGGACCAGTCCAACCACTGCCCCTTGGGCAGGGTCCCCGGGAACAGCGCGACCAGGCCCCAGCCGAGGAGGACGGCGGCGAGCAGGCCGAGGCCGAGCACGAGCATGGCCCGCCACAGGGCCCCCGGCCGGGAGGCGGCGTTGAACTCCTTGCGCGCGGCGATCAGGACCACGAGGGCGGCGACGGCGAGGGCCATGGAGGAGAAGCCCACCCAGTAGTCCTCGGCGGCCACGGTCAGCACGTCGACCAGGAGCAGCAGGGCCAAATAGGTGACGACGATCCACCAGGCGACCTTCTTGCGCATGCCGAGTGCGGCGGCGAGGAGGAAGAGGAAGACGGCGTAGGCGAGGTTCGCGCTGACCGGTACGACGATGGCGTCGAGGAAGCGCACGACGGGCCGCAGCAGGCGGCGCAGCGTCGGGGAGAGCGCCAGCAGGGCGCAGAACAGCCCGAGCGTTCCGAAGAACGCCCCGAAGGCGTCGGGCACCCGGTTCAGGAAGCGGCTGCGGCTGCCGCGCGTCCCGCGCGTCTCCTCCACGGTGGCACTCATGGTTCGCACTGTAGGGAGGGCTGCGCGCGTCCGCGCGGTGAGCGGGTTTAGCCTCGTAAGGGTGACAGAGCATGTGAGTACGGGATTCGAACGCGGTACGGACGGTCCGAAGGTGATCCTCGCCGGGGTGGACGGTTCGCAGTCCTCGCTCCGGGCGGCATCCTACGCGGCGGGGCTGGCCCGGCGGCAGAACGCGCTGCTGGCGCTGGTGTACGTCCAGCCGGTGATGCCGGCCGGGGCCTCGCTGGGGGTGCCGGTGTCGGAGGCCACGGAGGAGATCGCGGAGGGGCTGGTGACCGAGATCCGGGAGTCGGCGGAGCGGCTGAAGGGCGTCTACGACGTCCGCTGGCAGTTCCACACCTTCCGCGGGGACGCGTACGCCGGGCTGGTGAGCGCGGCCGAGGAGCTGATGGCGGACGCGGTGGTGGTCGGCGCCTCGGAGCAGGCCGGGCACCGGATCGTGGGCTCGGTGGCGATCCGCCTGGTGAAGGCGGGGCGCTGGCCGGTCACGGTGGTTCCGTAGCGGTGGGCGGCATCGGGCGGCCTACTTCGCCATCGTCAGGCCGTCCTTCGCCGCGCCGCGGCCGAGGACGGCTTCGGTGATCTCGTCGCGGGCGTTCTCGTAGTCCTCGCGGCCGGGCGACCGGTCGAGGGCGGCGGGCAGGTTGACGACCCGGCCCGCGCCGAGGTCCATCATCTGGGGGACGAACTCGGCCTTGGTGACCTGCCAGCGCTGCCCGGGGGCGGCCGGCGGGGCGAAGGTGAAGCGGCCGATGGAACCGTAGTTGCCGCGCATGTCGCGCGCACCGCTGTAGTTGAACATCTCGCCGGCGACCTGGTCGCCCATGCCGTAGACGATCCAGGTCCCGTTGACCTTCTCGTACGCCTGCGGGATGTGGGCGTGCGTACCGAGGATCATGTCCACGTCGGGGCGGCCGCCGGTCTGCGAGGCGGTCAGCGCCTTGCCGAGCGCGAGCTGCTTCTCGTCCGGTTCGGTCTGCCATTCGGTGCCCCAGTGGAGGCTGACGAGGACCACGTCGGCGCCCGCCTTCCGGGCCGCCCGGGAGTCCGCGACGATCTTCTCCTGCTCCATCAGGTTGACCGCCCAGGGCTGGCCCTCGGGCATCGGGTAGCCGTTGGTGTCGTACGTGTACGCGAGGTGCGCGACCTTCGCGGAGCCCGCGGTGTACATCGTCACGGTGCCCGCCTCGGCCGCCGTACGGGCCGACCCCGCGTGCTTCAGGCCGACCTTGTCGAACCGGTCGAGGGTGCGCTTGAGACCGGCGGCGCCGCCGTCCAGGGTGTGGTTCGAGGCCGTGGAACAGCCGTCGTACCCGGCGTCCTTGAGGCCGTCGGCGACCTCGGGCGGGGACTGGAAGGCGGGGTAGCCGGTGAACGGGCCGCCGTCCGGTCCGTAGATGGTCTCCATGTGGCAGAGGGCCAGGTCGGCGGCCGAGACGATCGGCTTGACCGCGGAGAACATGGGCCGGAAGTCGTGGCCGTCGCCGTCCGCGTCGGAGGCCGCCCGCCGGATCACCGACTCGTGGGGCAGCACGTCCCCGCTGGCGACCAGGGTGAAACCCTTCCCCGCCGGGGCCGTGGTGGACCCGGGGGCGCCCGAGGGCCCTTGGGCGGACGGGGAGCCGGCGAGGCGGGCCGGCGCTCGGTCCCCGCCGGCGGAGCAGCCGGCCACGGCCGCCAGCACGACGGCGGTCAGGAGGGCGAGGGCGTTGCGGGTGCGCGCGGTCATGTGTCCCGGCTCTCCTTGGTGAGCTCGATGAACGTGATGAGCTCGATGAGCTCCATAAGTACGACTACCTGATCTTCAGTCAATCCATAGAAAGAGACGCCTGAAGTCAAGAAACGGCTCCGTCGTCCGGCCGCCCGCTCACTCCAATGGCCGTTCGGCGTGCCGTTCGACCGTTCACCGCCCCGCGCGGCCGCCCACCGGATGACCCGGGTGCTTGGGCGCACCATCCGGGCGGGACGGTTCCCGGGCGGCCCGGTGCAGGTCAGGGTGGATCCGTCGACCCCGACCGCCCCCGCACCGACCCCCGGAAGGAGCCTCCCGTGCCCCTTGCCCCCACCCTCCGACGCACCGACCCCGAGGCGCTGGCCGAACTCCAGCGCGAACACGGACGGGCCCTGTTCGGTTTCCTGCTGGGCCTCACGGCCGGGGACGCACAGCGCGCGGAGGACCTCGTGCAGGAGACCCTCCTGCGGCTCTGGCAGCACCCGGAGGTCCTGGCCGGCTCCTACGCGTCCCTGCGGCCCTGGCTGTTCACGGTGGCCCGGCGGCTCGCCATCGACGCCCGGCGGGCCCGCCTGGCCAGGCCCCTCGAGGTGGACCCCGAGGGGCTGGACCAGGCGCCCGCGCCCGGGGACGCGGTGGCGGGCTCGGTGACGGCCATCGACGTACGGCGGGCCGTGGGATCACTGGGCCCGGAGCACCGGGACGTCCTGGTGCAGGTCTACTTCCAGGACCGCTCGGTGGCCGAGGCCGCGGCCGAGCTCGGCATTCCGGCGGGGACGGTCAAGTCCCGCACGTACTACGCCCTGCGCGCCCTGCGAAAGGGCCTCCAGGGCTACGGGTACGGGCTCGGCGCCTGAGGGACGGACGGGCGGGGGCCGGTGTCCGGCCGCGTGGTGAGTGCCGGGTGCGATGCCCGTGCCGGGTGCGTTGTCAGTTCCAGGTGCGTTGTCTGTGCCGGGTGCGTTGTCAGTGCCGGGTGCGAGGCTCGTGCGATGCCGAACTCCACGAACCCCGCCGCCATCACCGCCTATTGGGACACCGCCGCATCCCGGTTCGACGAGGAGCCGGACCACGGCCTGCGTTCCCCGCAGACCCGTGACGCCTGGGCCGGGCTCCTCGGCTCCTGGCTGCCGGCCGGACCGCTGGACGTCCTCGACGTGGGCTGCGGCACCGGATCGCTGTCCCTGCTGGCCGCCGGGGCCGGGCACCGGGTCACCGGGGTGGACCTCTCCCCGCAGATGGTCGGGCACGCCCGCGCCAAGCTGGCCGCCGCCGGCCTGAGCGGCAGGTTCCTGGTCGGCGACGCCGCCACACCGCCCACCGGTAAGCAGCGGTTCGACGTCCTGCTCTCCCGCCACCTGCTGTGGACCCTCCCCGACCCGGAGGCGGCGCTCGGCGCGTGGACCGGCCGGCTGCGCCCCGGCGGCACCCTCGTCCTCGTCGAGGGCCGCTGGCGCGAAGCAGCGGAGGGTGCGGCGGCGTACGTACCGGGCGCCGACGCCCTGCCCTGGGCGGGCGGCGTCACCGCCGCGGACCTCACCGCCGCCGTAGGACCGCTCGTGACCGCCCTGCGCGTCGAACCCCTCAGCGGCCGTGCGGACTTGTGGGGGCGTGCGGTGACCGACGAACGCTACGCCGTGATCGCCACGGTCTGACCGGCCCGGTCCGCGAAGGGACCCTCGGCCCGAGGGGCGACGAACGCGTCAAAGAATGGCCTGAACACCCCCGAAGCGGACACGAACCGCATCGAAACCGGCATCGGACCGTTCAAGTTGAGTAAACATGCCCCACTCTGCGAGCCGCGCACGGAAGGCTCGGCGCTGACGGTGGGACGACTCGACGCATGCGGGAGAAGGTGGAACGGTGCAGCCCGAGGGTACGAACGGCACCAGTGACGGTGGGCTCGCGGTGCCCATGGCGTGGCTCTACGCGGAGTACATCGCCGACGAACTGCTGCGCACGGGCCGGCTGATCCCGGTCAGCACCCTGGAGTTCCGCGCCGGACGCGACACGCTCGCGCTGACCATCTACCTCTCGGACGCCGCCGGCGAACTCTCCGGGATCCGGGTCGTCTCGCAGCTCGACGAGTGGATGTCGCTGACGGCGTACGGACACCCCTGGCGCGACTGGGTCCACACCCGGTTCCTCGCCCTGGGCGAGGAGGCCCGCGAGCGCGGGCAGGGGGAGGACCCCGACCTGGAACTGGCCCGGGCCGCGTGGCGCTGGCTCGACCACACGGAACTGTTCGCCACCAACCTCGACCCGGGACGGCACGGCCACGCCGACACCCCGCCGGGCCTGGACGAGAACGCCCGGGTCTGGACCCCGGCCTGGCAACTCGGCCTGCCCCTGGGACACTTGGCGATGCACCTGTTCTGAGCCCGAGCGGCCGGAACGGTCGCACCCCGGTCCGCTACTCCGGCCGGCGCGGACCCGGCAGACCCTGCGGACCCGGCAGACCCTGCGCGCCTTGCGGCTCCGTCGGGTCGGTGACCAGCCCGGTGAAATCCGCCTCGTTGCGCTCGGCCCGGATCACGTAGGCACGGGCGACGCACCACAGCACCGGGTACACCAGCACCCCGAGCGCGATCCAGACCAGCGGGCCCGACGCGACCCGCGGGATGAGGAACAGCAGCGGCAGCAGCCCCACCAGGAGGACGAGCGCGGCCAGGGCGGCGAGTGCGGCGCGCAACTGGCTGCGCATGAGGGCCCGTACGTAGGTGGCGCCCAGGGTGGTCTGCTCGGAGATCTCGGACCGGGCCGGCGTGTGCGCGGGGGGCCTCCTGCGGCTGCCGCGCGGGACCCCGGTGACGACCTCCCGCCGGGGCGCCTGCGGGTGCTGCTCCTCGGCCATGGCCCGGAGTCTAACCGGAGGCGCTCCGGCCCGGCCCTTCCCGGGCGGGGACCCCGCCTACTTCAGGAGCTTCGACAGCCTGCGGTCGGCGAGCGGTTTCCCGCCGGTCTGGCAGGTCGCGCAGTACTGGAGCGAGGAGTCGGCGAAGGAGACCGAGCGGACGGTGTCCCCGCACACCGGGCAGGGCTCGCCCGCGCGGCCGTGGACCCGCATCCCGCTCTTCTTCTCGGCCTTGAGCCGTCCGGCGGCCACCCCGCGGGCCCGCTCGACGGCGGTGCGCAGGGTCTCCTCGACGGCCTCGTACAGCTGGTCCACCTGTGCCTCGTCGAAGGAGGCCGCCAGTTTGAAGGGCGAGACCTTGGCATGGTGGAGGATTTCGTCGCTGTAGGCGTTGCCGATCCCCGCGATGACGCCCTGGTCGCGCAACACCCCCTTGATCTGCCGCCGTTCCCCGGCGAGCAGCGCCCCGAAGGCCTCGCGGCCGAAGTCCTCGGCGAGCGGGTCCGGGCCGAGCCGGGCGATGCCGGGGACCTCCTGCGGATCGCGGACCACGTACACGGCGAGTCGCTTCTGCGTCCCGGCCTCGGTGAGGTCGAACCCGCCGCCGCCCTCCAGGACGAGGCGCAGCGCGAGCGGCCCCTTGCCGGGGCGCGGCGGCTGGGCGGGCACGTTGTCGATCCAGCGCAGCCAGCCGGCCCGGGCGAGGTGGGTGACGAGGTGCAGTTCGCCGATCCGCAGGGCGAGGTACTTGCCGTACCGGGCCGTGGCCCCGGCCCGCTGTCCTTCGAGGGCGGTGAGCGGCGGATCGTACGTCTTGAGCACGCTCACGGCGAGCGGGAGGACGCGCTCGACCACCCGCCCGGCGAGGTGTTCGTCGAGGAACCCCCTCAGGGCCTCGACTTCGGGCAGCTCGGGCATGCCCCCAGCCTGCCGCGGCCTCAGGCGAAGCGCGAGCTGGGGACCGGGCCCGGGGAGCCGATCCGGTCCCGGGGGCCGGTCAGCCAGCCGGGTGCGAGGGCCGCGGCGTAGGCCCGGAAGGCCTCGTCGGTATCGGGCGGGGTCGCCCCGTCGCCCTCGTCCGCGGCGGGGTCGGCGGCGGCGATGTCGCGGGCGATCTCCTCCTCGGGACGGGTGTCGTCCTTCCACGGTTCCGTGACGAGCTGCGCCTGCAGTGCGCTGAAGTCGGCGCTGACCGGTGGCGGGCTGGTCCACCGGGTGGCGTGCTCGTACAGGATCTGCCCGTCGGCGCGCTCCGCGAGCCCGGGGTCCGCCTCGCCGAGGTCGTACGCGACGACGAGGGTGTCGGGCCGGCCGGGCTCGTACGGTACGGCGGGCAGCCCGAGTACGGTCGCGGCGGCGAGCCCCAGGATGCGGTCGGAGCGGCCGGGCAGCAGCGAGACCGTGGCGGGCCGGCGGCCGGCGGCGTCCAGGGCCAGTGCGAGGCGGGCGAGGCCGCGGCGGCAGGTCGCGTGGGTGTCCCCGAGGAAGGCGTACCGACCGGTCATGCCGGCGTCGTAGCCGTACGGGGAGAGGGTGCCGAGCAGGGTTCCGGTGAGCGCGAACTGCCAGCCGCGCAGGTCCGTGGAGTCCAGTGGCCCCGCGGTGGCGGCGAGTTCGGCGCGGGTGAGCATCCGGCGCTGGCGTGCATGGGCCCAGGCCCACGCCTCGTCCTCGGGGGCGGGCAGCCGGCCGGCGGCGGCGCGGGCGCCGGGCAGGTCCCCGGCGAGGAGGGTGTGGTGGACGAGCAGGTACGTCTCAGGCCAGGCGGGGAGCCGGTCTCCTCGGGCGGCGAGCAGGGCCGCGGCCTCGGCGTGCCGTTCCTCGTCCTCCAGGGCGGAGACGAGCTCGGTGAGCAGGGGTCGAGCGTCCGGGACCAGCGCGAGGGCAGCGCGCAGGGGGGCGGTGCCGAGGAAGGCGATGCCGTGTTCGACGCAGCCGTAGCCCAGGTCGTAGAGGGCCTGGGGATCCTCCGGCCGCTTGGCGGCGGCCTTGGCCGCCTTGGCCAGATCCCTGAAACCGGCGGCTTCGGCCAGTGCCCTTACGGCCCGGGCGAGTTCGGCGAGGGGAAGGGTCTCGGCGCGCGGGCGCAGCGACCGTACGGCGCCGGGCAGATCGCCGGACTTCAGCAGGGTGCGGACTTCGTCCAGGGTGTCAGTCATCGCCACCGATCATCGGCGCGTCCCCTGCGGCCCCGCAACGGACTTTCGGCCCGACCGGTGCGCCGTGGGGCCCCGACCGGTGCGCCGTGGGGCCCCTGATCGTGTGCCGTGGGGCCCCTGACGTTGCGCCGTGGGGCCCCTGACGGTGTGCCGGGAACCGTTTCCGGGAACCCGCAGCGGCTCACGGCATGGCGAACTCGCACCACACGCACTTGCCGCTGCCCCGCGATTCCACGCCCCAGACGTCCGCCAGCCGGTCCACCAGCATCAGACCGCGTCCCGAGACCCCGGAGTCGCCCGCCTCCCTGCGCCGGGGCAGGGCGCTGGAGCGGTCCTCGACCTCCACGCGGAGCCGGCGCTGGGGGCCGGCCAGGATCCGCAGGGTCACGATGGCGGGGCCGTCGGTGTGCATGAGGGCGTTGACGATGAGCTCGTCGGCGATCAGCTCGATCTCGTCGGCCCGGTCCCGTGCGCCCCACGCCCGTACCGCCGCGCCGATCATGTGGCGGGCCGATACGAGGGCCTCCGGGTCACCGGGGGCCACGTGCTGCTGGAGCCGGCCGCCGGCCTGCTGGACCTCTTCGGCGTCGCGGCGGAGCAGGAGCAGCGCCATGTCGTCGTCGCCGCCGCGGTCGTCCACGACCTCGCACAGCCGGTCCGCGAGCAGGGCCAGGTCGGCCGGTCCGGTGCGGACGAGGGAGGCGAGGAGCCGGATTCCGTCGTCGAGGTCGGCTCCGGGCTGTTCCACCAGGCCGTCCGTGCACAGCAGAAGCGTTTCCCCCGGTCCCAGCTCGACCGCGGTCACCGGATACTCCAGCACCCCGAACTCCGCGGACAGCCCCAGCGGCATCCCGCCCTCCAGCGCGAGCCTCTCACAGCCTCCGTCCCGGGTGCGCAGGAGGGGGTCGATGTGGCCGGCCCGGACCAGTTGCAGCACCCCGGTCGAGAGGTCGGCCTCGGCGTACGTGCAGGTGGCGAAGCGGTCGGTGTCCAGCTCGTGCAGGAAGACCGAGGCCCGGGCCATGACGGTGGCGGGCGAGTGCCCTTCGGCGGCGTAGGCGCGCAGCACGATGCGCAGCTGGCCCATGACGGCCGCGGCGTGGGTGTCGTGGCCCTGGACGTCGCCGATGACCGCGCCGACCCGGCCGCCGGGCAGCGGGATGACGTCGTACCAGTCGCCTCCGATGTCCTGGCCCATCTTGGCGGAGCGGTACCGTACGGCGATCTCGGCGCCCGGCACCGAGGGGATCCGGCGCGGCAGCATCGCCTGCTGGAGCCCTTCGGCCAGATCGTGCTCCTGTTCCAGCAGCATCGCCCGCTGGAGGCTCTGGGCGATGCTGCTGCCGAGGGCGACGAGCAGGTTCCGCTCCTCCTGGGTGAAGCCGTCCTTGTCCTGGTAGAGCAGGCCGATCGCGCCGATCGGGCGGGCCTGGGCGATCAGCGGCAGGTAGGCGGCCGCCGAGATGTGCATGGACGAGATCTTGGCCCAGAGCCCCGGGTACCCGGCGGCGAACTCGGCCGCGGAGTCCAGGAAGCGGGGCTGGAGGGAGCGCACCACCTCGCTCATCGGGTACTGCTCGTCGATGCGGGTGTAGCGGGTGCCGGGGACGAAGCTGCCCGCGGGGCCCTCGGCGACGAGGTGGATCCGGCCCGCTTCGACCAGCCCCATCACCATGCCCATGGATCCGAGCCGTTCCAGGCCGTGGGCGTCGCCGAGGGCGTCGATGACGTCCTGGACGGTCCGGGCGTGCGCGAGCGCGGCGGTGGTGCTCTCGACCACGGACGTCTGGCGGCGCCGCTCCTCGTCCAGCCCGAGGCGTTCCGCCGAGTGGCTGAGCTCCTCGGTGGCGTCGCGGACGATGCCGATGATCCGGTACGGGCGGCCGTCCGGGCCGCGCATGACCCGGCCCTGGGTGTGCGTCCAGCGCAGCGTGCCGTCGTGGCAGCGGATACGGAAGTAGGCGCCGTAGCTGTCGACCCCGCTCTTGAGGGCCGAGGAGACCAGTGCGTCCAGCCGGGCGCTCTCGGCGGGCGGGACGCGCGGCGCGAGGGAGGCGGGCCGGCCGTCGTACTCCCCGGCGGTGGTGTCGAAGACGTCGAGGGCCGCCGCGTCCATGTGCATGAGACCGGTGACCAAGTCCCAGTCGAAACTGCCCATGCGGTTCAGCGAGAGCGACCGGTCCGGATGTGCGGGCCAGTCCTCAGGCAGGGATACGGCGGTCGGCACCGGTCCACCATGACACACGGGCCGGTCAGGCGCTCTCCAGGTACTGGCCGTCGTACGGGGCCGGGGGCTGCTGCTCGGGGACGGAGTAGGGGTCGGCGTACGGGTCGGCGTACGGGTCCGCATGGGGATCGCTCGGCTGCGGCGACACCCCGTCGGGGCCCACCAGGGTGCCCGGGTCGCCCGGGGTCTGCCCGGGCAGGTCGGAGGGGATGTCGGTGGGGACCTCGGAGGGCTGGTCGGTGGCCGGCGGCGGGGCCGTGGGCGGGCCCGAGGGGATGCCGGACGAGGGCTGGTCGGGGGTCACCGGCGCGTTCGGGGTGTCGGGGGTGTCCGGGGCCGTCTGCGGGGAGCTCGGCGGGCAGTCGGCCGCCTTCGGTGCGGGGCTGCTCGGTGCGGGGCTGCTGCCGGAGCCGGGCGGGGCGGTGGAGGGCGGTTCGGTGCGGGCGAGGCTGTTGCTCTCCGGGGTCCGGCAGGGCTCCCCCGGCTCGGTGCCGGGCGGGGTCGCGGGCCCGGCGGGGATCCCGTCGGCCGGGTCGTAGGGGGGCGGCGTCTGCGGGACGCGGTCCTGTGCTCCGTCGTCCCCGGCCGTGCGCTCGATCCAGGTGTTGTCGGCGATGTTGACGATGACCAGGTTGTTGATCACCTGGATGGTCGGTTCGATGACCACGACCTGGGCGGGCTGGTATCCGCTCCAGGGCTCTCCCTTGAGCACCGGTGCGCCCCTGGCGGCGCGCGGAGCGAGCAGCGGGTTCCCGCAGGCGCAGCGGACGCGGGGCATTCCGTGGTCGTCCACGAGGACGGCGGTGCCGGCCTGGAGGACGGACTGGAAGGCGTTGGGCTGACCGCCGACGAAGCCGTGGTTGGTCACGCGGGTGTCGGCGCGCAGCACCACCGGGGTGAGGCCGCGCAGGAAGTCGGGGATCTGCGCCTGCTCCACCCGGGAGGCCTCGGCGAAGGCCCGGGCCTTGGCGTCGTCGGCGGTGAGGGACTGGACCTGCGCCTCCACGTCGCAGCTGCCGAGCCGCTGGGTTCCGCCGTACAGGCCGGGGGTGGCCGCGTTGACGGTGCGGATGCCCTGGCCGGTCGCGTTGGGCAGCGGGGGCTGGACGGGGGCCGATTCGGCGGTGGCGGAGGACGAGGTGAAGGGGTCCGGGCCCGCGGAGGCCACGGGCTGGAGGTGGACGTCCTGGCTCTCGGCGGCGGGGCCCTGGGTCCGTCCTTCCTCGGCGGTGGCTCCGCAGGCCGCGGCGAGGAGGCCGAGGACGGTGAAGAGGGCCGCCCGGGCCGGTGCGTGACGACGCGGCGCCTGACGGGGTGTCGGTGCGTACACGATGCATCTCCCTTTTCGCCCCGGTTGCTGCCTCTTGTCTGCCGTATGTACGGGGTGGCCGCAACCGGAGATCGCGCACCTGGGCCCTCTCTTGAACATGTTCAAGAGAGGGTCTAGGCTCACGAGCATGAATTGAACGCGTTCAATGCGTTCGTTCCGGAGGGGGTTCCGCTGTGACCGCGCTCGTGAATCTGATCGTCGCCCTGGGCATGCTCTACGTCGTCCCGGCCGGCCTGCGCCTGATCGATCCGGTCCGGTTCGGGCGGACGGCCCGGCTCTGGCCGCTGTTCGCGGCCCCCGGAGCGGTCTGCCTGTGGCTGCCCCGGGGAGCCCCGGCCACGGCCCTCGCCGCGGTCTACGCGGCAGCCACGCTGGCCCTCGCGGCACGGGCCGTCGTCCCGGCGGTACGCACCGCCGCCCCGGCGGTACGGGCCCTGCGCCCGGCGGTGCGGGGCGCGCCCGGGCGGGGTCCCGGACCCGCCGGGGTCGCCGTCCTCACCGCGCTGGTGGCGCCGTCGGTCGCCGGGACGGCCCTGGTCGCCGAACGCGCCGGACACCGGCTCTTCGGCTTCGACCTCGACATCCTGGCCCTGACCGTGCCGCACTTCCACTTCGCCGGTTTCACCGCGGCCCTGGTCGCCGGGCTGGTGTGCCGGGCCCGCGCCGACGGAGCCCTCGCGCGCTGGGCGGCGTACAGCGTCCCGGCCGGGACGGCGCTCGTGCTCCTCGGCTACTTCATCGACGACTGGGCCGAGCTGGTGGGCGCGGTGACGCTGACCGGCGGCATGTGGGCGGTGGCCCTGCTGACCTGGCGGGACCTGCGCCCGGGCGCGGGGGCCCGGGACCGGGTCACCGGTGCGCTGCTCGGGTGCTCGGCGGTCGTTCTGGTGGCCACCATGCTGCTCGCCCTGTGGTGGGCGCTCGGCGAGGCCACCGGGATCGTGCACCCGACCCTGACCTGGATGGCCGCGACCCACGGCCTCGGCAACGCCCTCGGCTTCGGCCTGTGCTCGCTGCTCGCCTGGCGCCGCCTGACCGCTGCGGCCGCAGCCGCTGCGCCGGGGGCGGGAGCAGCCGCGGCCGAACCCGTAGCCGCTGAACCCGTAGCCGCCGCACCCGTCACCGTCCTGCCCGACCGAACGGAGATCCCGGCATGACCCGCCTCATCAGCGAAGGCCGCAGCACCCTCAACTACCCCGACCGGGGCGCCACGGCCCGGCGGCCGCTGCCCGCCGGGTACAACATCACCCACCACCGCACCCGGATCGGGCACGGCCGGGCCGTCCTCGACGCCGCCGCCATCGCCGTCACCACCTTCCGCGCGCACCGCGACTCGGGGATGCTCGTCACCGCAGGACCGGCCCCCGTCCGGCAGGGCGACCGGGTGGTGGTCGGGATGGGCTTCGGCCCGCTGCGGATCGACGCCCCGTGCGAGGTGATCTGGGCGGTGTACGAGCCCCGGCGGACCGGTTTCGCCTACGGGACGCTGAGCGGGCATCCCGCCCGCGGCGAGGAGTCCTTCGAGGTGGAGATGGAGGCGGACGGTTCGGTCTGGTTCGAGGTCAACGCCTTCAGCCGCCCGGAACGCTGGTACGCCCGGCTGGGCGGCCCGGCCCTCCCCTTCCTCCAGCAGGCCTACGCCCGGCGGCTCGGGCGGTACGTGCGGCAGATCGCCACGGGCGGCCGGCCGGCCCGATACTGGAAGGGATGGACTGGTTCACGGCGCCCGGATACTGGCTGGGGCGGCTGATCTTCCAGCGGGCCCTGGCCGGTGTGTACCTCGTCGCCTTCGCCGGGGCCGCCCTGCAGTTCCGGGCACTGATCGGGGTGCACGGCATGCTGCCCGTGCCGCGCCACCTGCGGCACGTGCCCTTCCGGCGCGCCCCCAGTCTGTTCCACCTGCACTACTCCGACCGGTTCTTCGCCTGCTGCGCCTGGACCGGTGCCGCCCTGGCGGCGGCGCTCGCCGCGGGGGCCGGGGACGCGGTGCCGCTGGGTGCGGCGATGGCGATGTGGACGCTGCTGTGGGCGCTGTACCTGTCGATCGTGAACGTGGGGCAGACCTGGTACTCCTTCGGCTGGGAGTCCCTGCTGCTGGAGGTCGGCTTCCTGGCCGTCTTCCTCGGCAACGCGCGGGCCGGGCCGCCGGTGCTGGTGCTGTGGCTGCTGCGCTGGGTGGTCTTCCGGGTGGAGTTCGGCGCGGGGCTCATCAAGATGCGGGGCGACCCCTGCTGGCGGCGGCTCACCTGCCTGTACTTCCATCACGAGACGCAGCCGATGCCCGGCCCCCTGAGCTGGTTCTTCCACCATCTGCCGAAGCCGCTGCACCGGGTGGAGTGCGCCGCCAACCACGTGACCCAACTGCTCGTGCCCGTCCTGCTGTTCACGCCACAGCCGGTGGCCTCGTACGCCGCCGGGATCATCGTGGCGACCCAGCTGTGGCTGGTGCTGTCGGGGAACTTCGCCTGGCTGAACTGGATCACGATCACGGCGGCCCTGCCCGCCTTCGACTTCGGCGCGTTCGCGGGCGGCCCGCCGGCGGCCGCCTCCCGGCAGGGACCGCTCTGGTACGCGGTGCTGGTGTGCGCGACGACCGTGCTGGTGCTCGTGCTGAGCCGGCATCCGGTGGCCAACATGGTCTCGCGCGGCCAGGTCATGAACCGGTCCTTCGATCCCCTCCACCTGGTCAACACCTACGGGGCGTTCGGCACGGTGGGCCGGATCCGCGAGGAGGTGGTGGTGGAGGGCACCGCGGACCTCCGTCCCCGGGAGGGCGGCGGGTGGCGGGAGTACGGGTTCCGCGGCAAGCCGGGTGACGCGCGCCGGATCCCGCGCCAGTTCGCCCCGTACCACCTGCGCCTCGACTGGCTCATGTGGTTCGCGGCGCTCTCCCCCGGCTACGCCCGCGACTGGTTCGGGCCGTTCGTGGAACGGCTGCTGGCGGGCGACCGGGACACCCTGAAGCTCCTGCGGCACAACCCCTTCCCGGACGCGCCGCCGCGCTACGTCCGGGCGCGGCTGTACCGCTACCGGTTCACGACGTGGCGGGAGCTGCGCGAGACCGGGGCCTGGTGGCACCGCACGCTGGTGCGCGAGTACCTGCCGCCGACCCGGCTCGCGGAGGCAGCCCGGTCAGAGCCCGAGTAGCGCGGCCTCCTGCTCGGCGCTCATGCCCGGGGCGGGCCGGTCGGGGCGCTGCGGGGCGACCCTGCCCAGCTCCTGCAGCCAGGCCCAGGTGTCGGCGACGGTCTCCTCGACCGGGCGGCACTTCAGGCCCGCCGCGAGCGCCTTGGTGACGTCCGCTCCGTACATGTGGTCGTGCATCTCCCCCTCCGACATCCAGGCGGGCAGCTCCGTCCAGGGCTGTACGCCCACCTCCTCGATCCGGGCCGGATCGGTCCAGCGGAGCTCGGCGACGCCGCCGGTCACCGTCGCGCAGGCTTCCAGGAGGCTGCCGATCGTGGCGTGGCCGACCGGGGACACCAGGTTGTACGGGCCGCCGCGACCGGCCTCGGCGGCGTCCAGGGTCCAGTGCGCGAGGTCGCGCACGTCCACGTACTGGAGCGGGAGGCCGTGCGGTCCGGGGGCGGGCACCGGGCCGCCCCGGGCCGTGCGGTTCAGCCACCAGGGCAGCCGGCCGACGTTCTCGTACGGGCCGAGGATGAGCCCGGCGCGGACCAGCAGGGCCCGGTCGCCGAAGGCGTCCACGGCGGCGATCTCGGAGCCGCGCTTGTCCTCGGCGTAGGCCACGGAGGCGGCGTCGGGCGAGCCCTCGACCAGCGGGCCGTCCTCGTCCAGCCCCGCCGCGGCCGGGTAGGCGTGCACCGAGCGGCTGGATATGTACACGTACCGGCCGACCCGGTCCGCGAGCAGCCGGGCGCTGTCGCGCACGGCCGTGGGGGCGCCGCCCCAGGTGTCGACGACGAGGTCCCACTCCCCCTCGGCGAGGGCGGCCAGACCTCCGGGGGCGGTGCGGTCCCCGTGCACGGCCGTGGTCCCGGGCGGAGGCGCGTGGTGTCCGCGGTGGAACACGGTCACGTCCCAGCCGCGGTCCAGGGCGTCTTCGGTGATCGCGCGCCCGACGAATTCGGTTCCACCCAGCATCAGCAGCTTCATGCAGGTCAGCCTGCCCGCGAGCCGGGGTGCGCAGAACCCTTGATCGCCGACAGCGATGACGCCCACGGCGTACCGGTACGGGGAACTTCCCGGCACCGTCCGTCCAGGACGCCGCCCGCCGCCCCGGGCTGTACACCGGGGCGGCGGGCGGCGGTACCCGCGCGTCTAGTCGATGCCGGGCAGGATGTGCGGCTCCGCGAGGTCGTCCTCGTAGCCGGCGAGACGGATGGGGGCGGACCGGGCCCAGACCTCCAGGTTGCCGAGCGTCTCGGGGCGCTTGCTGCTCCGCGACCCCGCCCTGTCCTTCGGCGCCTGTTCGGTCTTCGTCATTTCAGGTGTCACCGCGCACTCCTTTGTGTCGCGTAACCCGGCGGGCGAACCGCGCCGGTGCGGGAGAAGAGAAGGTTTCCGGACGCGGTGGCGCCTTGGTGGAGCGAGGGCCCGTGTGGGGCTCTCATGGCGATCAGAGTACACATATGAGCGCACCCCCGCTCGATGGAATAGTAAAATCCACTCCGGACAGCTTGTTTTCGCCACGAGTTCATCACCTCGCACGTCGGCGCGTCGCGTACGCCTGATCTGCTCGACGGCGCCATACGGGTGATACGCGGTCGGGCGACGGAAGGAACGACAGTGGCGAAGTCCGAGGTGCCGGTGGTCGTCGGGAGCGTCGGAGAACTGATGGACCTGCTACGGAACGGGCCCGGCGACGGCCACGGCCTGCGGGTCGCCGCGCTGCTGCGCCGCTCGCACCCCTTCGACAAGGAACTGCAGGTCGCGGGCCTGCTGATCGGCCACCCCGCGGAGACGGTCCGCCCCCTGCTGGGCGAGCGGGTGGCCCGGCTCCTCCGGCACCACGGGTCCGGCGCACCGGACCCCGGGCCCGGCCCCGACGCGGAGTCCCTCGGCCACGCCGCCGAGGCGGGCCGGGTCGCCGTCCTGGACGCGGGCGTGCTGGAGGACTGGCGCCCGGTGCTGGAACTGGTCGCGGCGGGGGCCTACGGCCGCACCGCCTGAACGCGGAGCGCCCCCGGCCCCTCTCGGAAGAGGGGCCGGGGGCGCTCGGTTGACGCGGGGCGGGCGTGCGGCGCGTCGGCGGGGCGGCCCTGCGGCGCGCGCGTGCGGCCTACCAGTTGGCGGGCGCGTAGTCCTTGAGGAAGACCCCGTACAGGTCCTCGCCGAGCTCGCCGCGGACGATCGGGTCGTAGACCCGGGCCGCGCCGTCGACCAGGTCGAGCGGGGCGTGGAAGCCCTCTTCGGCGAGGCGGAGCTTGTCGAAGTGCGGGCGCTCGTCCGTGATCCAGCCGGTGTCGACCGAGGTCATCAGGATCCGGTCGGTCTGGAACATCTCCTGGCCGCTGGTCCGGGTCACCATGTTCATCGCGGCCTTGGCGGCGTTGGTGTTCGGGTGCCCCGCACCCTTGTAACCGCGGCTGAACACGCCCTCCATCGCCGAGACGTTCACTACGTACGCCCGTCCACCCGGCGCCTTGCGGGCGGCCTCGGCCATGGCCGGCCTGAGGGCACTGATCAGGATGAACGGCGACGTGTAGTTGCACAGCTGGGTTTCGAGCAGCTCCACCGGGGAGATCTGGTCGATGGTCTGCACCCACGTGTTGCTGTCGACGACGTCGGGCAGCAGGCCGCCCGCGTCGATGGCGGTTCCGGCCAGGTGCCGCTCCAGGCTGGCATTGCCCGCGACCAGCGCGAGGTCGGCGACCTTCTGCGCCTCGAGGCCGCTCACGCCGACGGGCAGCGCCGCCAGGCCGTCGACCGCACCGGAGTTGAAGGCCCCGATGACGTGGTGGGCCGGGAGCTCGCCGGCCGGAAGCGGGGCGCTCTCCCCCTCGACCAGCGCCGCGTAGGCACTGGGCAGGCGGCGCACGGTCTGCGTCGCGTTGTTGATCAGGATGTCGAGCGGGCCGGCCTCGGCCACCTGCTCGGCGAGGGCCACCGACTGGGCCGGGTCGCGCAGGTCGATGCCGACGACCTCCAGTCGGTGCATCCAGTCCGCGGAGTCGTCCATCGCCTTGAAGCGGCGGATGGCGTCCTTGGGGAAGCGCGTGGTGATCGTGGTGTGGGCGCCGTCGCGCAGCAGCCGCAGGGCGATGTACATGCCGATCTTGGCCCGGCCGCCGGTGAGCAGCGCACGCTTGCCGGTCAGGTCGGCGCGGGCCTCCCGCCTGGCCCGGTTCTCGACGGCGCAGCTCGGGCAGAGCTGGTGGTAGAAGTAGTCGACCTCGACGTACCGCGTCTTGCAGACGTAGCAAGAGCGCGGGCGCTGGAGCACCCCGGCGATCCGGCCGGTCTCCGTGACCGAGGAGGGCAGCAGGCCCTCGGTCTCGTCGTCGATGCGCTCGGCGGAGCCGGTCGCGGTCGCCTCGGTGACGGCCTTGTCGTTGGCGGTCTTGGCGGCGCGGCGGTCCTGGCGGCGGCGCTGCTTGACCGTCCGGTACAGCCCGGCGGTGGCGCGGCGCACGGTGATCGCGTCCGGGTGGTCGACGTCGATCTTGTCGAGTTCGTCGAGCACGCTGAGGCAGAGGGCCAGGCGGTCGGGGTCGATGCCCGGCCCGAAGGCGTGGCCCTGCTCCTGGCTGTCTTCGGTCACCGTCATACCCGCTGCGTTCCTTGATCAGTCGTCCGCGTCCGCCGGATGCGGAAGTCCCCAAAAGGGCTAGTGTACGGATCCTCCGGGTGGGAAGACAAACGCACTCCTGCCCTTCCGGCTACTGCGTTCGGAGTACGCCGCAGGACGTATGCGTCCCCGCCTCCAGGGGGAGGAATAGCTCTCCGGACTCGGGCATTGTGACTTTTATGAGCGCCCTAGCCTTTTCGGTCCTGCTGTGCCTGGTGTCCGCCGTGGCGTACGCGGCCGGTGCGATCGTCCAGGAGCGGGTCGCGGCTGCCGCCACCGGCCGGTCGTACGCCCCGGTGCGCCGGCCCGCCTGGTACGGCGCGATCGCGCTGAACGGCCTCGGGGCCCTGCTGCACGTGGTGGCGCTCGCCTACGGGCCGCTGAGTCTGGTGCAGCCGCTCGGGGCCCTGACCATCGTCTTCGCGCTCCCGATGGCGGCCGTGTTCGTACGGCGGCGGGCGGGGGCCGCCGCTTGGCGCGGGGCCGTCCTGGCCACGGCCGGGCTGGCCGGGCTGCTGGCCCTGACGGGCGGGGGCGGGCGGGACGAGCAGTCCCTGTCGGGCGGGGAGCAGAGCCTGCTCCTGGCGGCGACCGGGGCCCTGGTGTCCGTGCTGTTCCTGGCCGCGCGGCGGGTGCGGCGGGTCACCGCGCACAGCGTGCTGCTGGCCACGGCGGCCGGGGCCGCCTTCGGGATGGCCTCGGTGTTCACGAAGTCGGTGGCGGAGGGCTTCGCCCCGGACGCCCTGGTCACGCTGTGGCCGGAGCTGACCGCGATCGCCGCACTGGCCGCCACGGGGCTGTTGCTGTCGCAGGCCGCCTACCGGGGTGCCGGGCTGACCGCCCCGCTGGCCACGGTGACCGTGGCCAATCCGGTGGTCGCGGCGGCGGTCGGCATCGCCCTGTTCGACGAGGGCTTCCGCTACGGGGCGCTCGGCGTGGCCGCGGCGCTGGTGAGCGCGGCCACGGCGGCGACCGGGCTGGTCCTGCTCACCCTCGCGCCCCGGAACGCGCGGGTGCTCGTACCGTCAGGGCCGGCGCAGGGTCCGGCACCGGCCGCGGCTCCCACCGCGGCCCGGGTCCCGGCCGGGACCCGGACTGCCGCCTCGGCTTCGGCCCCGTTCTCGGCTTCGGCTTCGGCTTCGGTTTCAGATGGAGACTCCGTGGGCGCGCAAGTACCGCAGCGGGTCGATGTCGGTGCCGTAGCCGGGTCCCGTGCGCATCTCGAAGTGCAGGTGCGGCCCGGTCACGTTGCCCGTCGCACCGGAACGGCCGATCCGCTGCCCGCCGGAGACCGACGCGCCGGCTTTGACCGAGAGCGCCGAGAGGTGCGCGTACTGGGAGTACCGGCCGTCGGCGTGCCGGATGACCACCTGGTACCCGTACGCACCGGCCCAGCCCGCTGAGACGACCTCGCCGTTGCCGACGGCCTTGACGGTGGTGCCGGTGGCCACCGGGAAGTCGACCCCCGTGTGGTAGCCGCTGGACCAGGACGAGCCCGCGACGTGGTAGGCGGTGCCCAGGCCCGCGTCGACCGGGGCGCTGAAGCCTCCGGAGGGGGCCTGCGGCTTTTCCGCGGGCTTCCCGGCAGGTTTTTCGGCCGGTTTCGTACCGGCCTGCTCGGCGGGCGCCGCCGGCGCCACGGGCTTCACGGGTTCGGCCGTGCGCGGCGGCTTCTCCGGATTCGGCGCGGGCGGTGCGGGCGGTGCGGCCGTCACGCGCAGGGTGAGCCGCTGGCCGGGGAAGATCAGGTCCGGATCGCCGCCCACGACGGCCCGGTTGGTCGCGTACAGCGACTGCCAGCCGCCCTCGACGTGCTGCTCGGTGGCGATCGCCGACAGCGAGTCGCCGGGAGCGACGACGTACGGGTTGGGCAGGACCGAAGTCCCGGTCGGCCGGGGCGTCGTGCCCTGGGGCGCGGCCTGCGGGGCCGCCTTGGGGGCGGCCGCCGTCACGATCTTCGGGGCCGCGGCCTTCGCGGGAGCCGTCGCCCTGCCCTGCGCGCCGAGCGCGGGCGTCGGCCCGCTGCGGCTGAGTCCGGCCTGCTTCCCGCAGACCGGCCAGGCCTGCGGACCCTGCCCCTTCAGCACCTTCTCGGCCACGGCGATCTGCTGCGCCTTGGTGGCCAGGTCGGCGCGGGCGGCGTACGCGGTTCCGCCGAAGGCGCGCCAGGTGCTCTGGCTGAACTGGAGTCCGCCGTAGTAGCCGTTGCCGGTGTTGATGCTCCAGTTGCTGGTGGATTCGCAGGTGGCGACCTTGTTCCAGGTGTCCACCGAAGCGGCGTGCGCCGCTCCCGCTCCGATCAGCGGCAGCGCGATCCCGGCTCCGCCCGCGGTGACGACGAGCGAAGCACGGTTGATGCTGCTCGGCTGATACCGGCGGTGCCGGCCCCGTACACCCATGGGAGCCCCCATCGAAGACATCAGGAGTCTCGCAACTTAACGCCACGACCGGAGCATGACAAGGCGCACAACACAACGCATTCGAGCGGAAGTTGGTTTCCCGCCGAATGTAGGACGCCGTTAAGGATCTCCGTCGGGGTAGCGTCGGTGTTCCTGCATTCCTCCGCACATCGAATGCACTGTCGACGCACTCAGGAGCGCACGCACATGACCAGCAGCACGGCCCAGATCGGAGTCACCGGACTCGCGGTGATGGGCAGCAACCTCGCCCGCAACTTCGCCCGCAACGGCTTCACCGTCGCCGTCCACAACCGGACCGCCGCCAAGACCACGGCGCTCGTGGAGGAGTTCGGCCACGAGGGCTCCTTCGTGGCCGCCGGGAGCGCGAAGGAGTTCGTGGACGCGCTGGAGCGCCCGCGCCGCCTGATCATCATGGTGAAGGCCGGCGAGCCGACCGACGCGGTGATCCGCGAGTTCGCGCCGCTGCTGGAGCCCGGCGACGTGATCATCGACGGCGGGAACGCCCACTTCGAGGACACCCGCCGCCGGGAGAAGGAGCTGCGCGAGCAGGGCCTGCACTTCGTGGGCGTCGGCATCTCGGGCGGCGAGGAGGGCGCGCTGCTCGGCCCCAGCATCATGCCCGGCGGCTCCGAGGAGTCGTACGCCTCGCTCGGCCCGCTGCTGGAGAAGATCTCCGCCAAGGCCGCCGACGGCACGCCCTGCACCTCGCACGTGGGCCCCGACGGCGCCGGGCACTTCGTGAAGATGGTGCACAACGGCATCGAGTACGCCGACATGCAGCTGATCGCGGAGGCCTACCACCTGCTGCGCGAGGTGGCCGGCTACTCCCCCGCGAAGATCGCCGAGACCTTCCGCGCCTGGAACGAGGGCCGGCTGGACTCGTACCTGATCGAGATCACCGCCGAGGTGCTCGCGCACACGGACGCCGCGACCGGTCTGCCGTTCGTGGACGTGGTCGCCGACGCCGCCGAGCAGAAGGGCACCGGCCGCTGGACCGTGCAGATCGCCCTCGACCTCGGGGTGCCGGTGTCCGGGATCGCCGAGGCGGTCTTCGCCCGCGCGGTTTCGGGCCACGGCGAGCTGCGTACGGCCGCGCGGGGTCTCGCGGGACCGCAGGCCTCGCCGCTGTCCGCCGCCGAGGCGGACGCCTTCGCGGCCCGGGTCGAGCAGGCCCTGTACGCCTCGAAGATCGTCTCCTACACGCAGGGCTTCCACCAGATCCAGGCAGGCAGCGAGGAGTACGGCTGGGGCGTGGACCCGGGCGCCGTGGCCTCCCTGTGGCGCGGCGGCTGCATCATCCGTGCCGCGTTCCTGGACCGGATCCGGGCCGCGTACGACGCCCGGCCGGAGCTGCCGAGCCTGCTGGCGGACGCCGGCTTCGCCGAGGAGATCGGCGCCGCGCAGGAGGACTGGCGCGAGGTGCTGGTGGCGGCGGTCCGCCAGGGCATTCCCGTACCGGCCTTCGCGGCCTCGCTGGCGTACTACGACGCCCTGCGCTCGGAGCGGCTCCCGGCGGCCCTGACCCAGGGCCAGCGCGACTTCTTCGGGGCGCACACCTACCGGCGCACCGACCGCGAGGGCTCGTACCACACCCTGTGGAGCGCGGACCGCTCCGAAGTCCGTACGGACTGACGCGCGCGGCCGGGCCGGCCGGCGCTCCGGCCCGGGGCTTCCGGGGCGGGCTCCGCATCGGGACGTCCGGGTCAGGGTGCCCCGGTCAGGGCGTCCCGGTCAGCTCCACGGCTCGGGCGCGGGGGGCTGTGCGGGGCCGGGCGGCGGCGGGACCGGGTCGGGTTCGGGCACCGGACCCGGTGTCGGCGGCTCGGGCCGGGGCATCGGAGCCGGGTCGGGGAACGGACTGGGTGCCGGGACCGGCCCGGGGACGGGAGGCTGTGTCATACCTCCACCCTCCCCCTCCCCCGGTCCCGGCGCCCGCCGGACTACTGCCCCAGGGCGGCCGCGAGGCCGGTGGCGGGGCTGGACAGGACCGGCACGGCCGTGGTGGCCAGATCCTGCGCGCCCGCCATGGACACCTGGGCGAGCACGATGACGTCCGCGTCCGCGGCGGTGACCGCGTCCGCCGCGTCGGCCACGAGCCGGAGGCAGCCGGCCGGATCGCCCGCCGCGAAGCGGTCCCAGGCCCCGTCGACCAGCCGGGTACGGACCGACACCGGCCGGCCCGCCCGCCCGGCCTCCTGCGCCAGCAGCTCCGCCGTCGGGGCCAGCGTCGATTCCACCGTGGCCAGTACGAGGATCCGCTCCCCGGTACGGACCGCGGCGGCCGCCAGCGGACGGTCGACGCGCAGCACCGGGACCCCGAGCTCCGGCCCCAGGGACTCGGCGACGGCCCCGATCGAGGAACAGGTGACCAGGACGGGCCCGCCGGAGCCCGCCAGCAGCTCCCGCACGGCGGGAGCCTGCGACGCGGGCCCCCGTTCCCGGGCCCGCTCCAGCAGCTCCGGCACCACCAGGTGGCGCAGGACGGCGCCCGGGTGGTGCCGGTCGCGCAGGGCGTCGAAGACCGGCACGTGCACGGACGAGGTGTGCAGCAGCGTCAGCCCCGGCGCGGAAACGCATCACCACAAGTCGGAATCGGAGGCGAGCTGCGCCTTGGCCGCGGCCACCACCCCGGCCGGAGCCTCGGGCGCCTGCTCGGGGTGTTTGGCGGCCCAGCTCGCGGCATACGGGCACAGCGGGACGACGGGCACGCCCTCGTCGGCCGCGATCCCGTAGAAGGTCTTCACCAGGTTCCCGGCGATCCCGCGGCCCTCGTGGCCCGGCTCGACGATGGTGTGGACCGCCACGAGGGCGTGCGGGGCCTCGGCGAGCACGAAGTAGGCGATGTAGCCCACCACCGCCCCGTCCTCGACGGCCAGCAGCCGCCCGGCCGCGCGGTCGTCCACGAGCTTGATCGCTTCACTCGACCCGGTCTGCGACATCGTCCCGACTCCCCTCAGACAGCCACCGCGTGGGGGCTGCGCTCCTGGTCCGTTCCCGGAACCGGGGCGGAAGGATCCACACCCAGTTCGATGATGCGATTGTCGCCGTCGACGTGGACGACCCGCGGCTCGAACACGCGCGCCTCGGCGTCTTCCATCTGCCCGTAGCTGATCAGGATGACCAGATCGCCGGGGTGCACGAGATGGGCCGCGGCCCCGTTGATCCCGATGACCCCCGAGCCGCGCTCGCCCTTGATGACGTACGTCTCCAGCCGGGCCCCGTTGGTGATGTCCACGATGTGCACGAGCTCACCGGGCAGCAGGTCCGCCGCGTCGAGGAGGTCGGCGTCGATGGTCACGGACCCGACGTAGTGCAGGTCGGCCTGGGTGACGGTGGCCCGGTGGATCTTGGACTTGAACATGGTGCGAAGCATGCGAATACTCCCGATGTGTCTGCTCCCTGCCTGCTTCACGCAGGTCAAGGGCGGTCTGCGGAGCCTACAACGATTCGCACCTCCGGTCAGCTGTCCGCGGGGCTTCCGCGCACCGACGGACTCGGCTCCGGGTGTGAGGTCAGCCGACTCCCAGGAGGCGTCCGAGGTCTTCGGGGCGGGAGGTGAACTCCGTGCCGGTCGAGCTGTGGACGATGACTCCCTTCTGCATCACGGCCACGCTCCGGGCGGTGGAGCGGGCCAGGGACAGGTTCTGTTCGACGAGGACGACCGACATGCCCTGCGCGATCGCCGCGTTCCGGGAACCGGCGCGGCGCACCCCGGCGAGCAGCACGTTCTCCAGCACGGTCTCGGGCAGGAAGAGGCTGGAGTGCTGGAAGGCCGCCGCGACCCCGAGCCCGACCCGGCGGTGCACCGACCGGATCACCGACGACCTGTTCCGCATGCCCGCCGTGGCGCCGGCCGAACGCCGCGTGGCCCGCGGACGCCCGGTCTGGGCCTACCAGTTCAACCTGCCGGCGCCCGCGCACGACGGCCGGCCCGCGGCCGCGCACTGCCTGGAACTGCCCTTCGCGTTCGACAACTTCGACCAGTGGTCGCAGGCACCCTTACTGGCGGGGCTGAACCCCCAGGTCCGTGACGGCCTCGCCTCGACGATGCACGCGGCCTGGATCTCCTTCGTCCGCACCGGCGACCCCAACCACCGCCCCAAGCCGCAGTGGGGCCGCTACGAAGAGGGCACCCGCACGACGATGGCCCTCGACTCGGTCACCACCACCAACGTCGTCGGCGACCTCGCAGGCTACCGGCGGCGCCCGCACCATCCGGCAGGGCGGTAACCGGTCATCCCTCGGGGGGTCACCTCGGCGAGCCGGTGACCCCGCGCACGCACCGCACGCCCGGGGCGGCGCGCACCTCGCCCAACGGCCGAAAGGCCCGGCTCCCAGCTCGTAGCCCCGGGCAACGGTGCTGTCCAGCTGGTGAGTTACTGGCCGGAAGCCATAGGACGCTGCGCACTGCTCCGGTACCTTTCCGTCACGTCGCCGCCACACCCGGGGCACAGGGCCCCATGGGACTTGCGGCGCGAAGGACCCGACACCTGTTGACGACATTGACCGAAGTCTTCACAGTCCGGCCGTTCACCCCGCACTGCCAGGTGATCCACACCGAAGGCGATCACGCCGTGATCGGCATCTCGCCCGGAAACAGCTACTTCTCCGCCCAGCGCGTCCTCGACCTCGCTCAGTGGGGCATGCGCACCTTCGCACAGGTCGATCTCATCTACACCGACCTGCACGTGGCCGAGATGTACGAGGCCCTCGGCTACGATCCCGACGAAGCCCGCCGCAAGGCGGTCAAGAACCTGCGGGGCGTCCGCGCCAAGGTCAACAACGCAGCGGCCGAGGCCGATCCCACCGGCACCCGTCTCCGTGCGCGGCCCATGTCGGCCCTCACGGAGATACCCGCGTACCGCGCGCTCCACGCCCACCTGTACAACCTGCTGGACACCGACCCGGACTTCCGCAGCACCTGCAATTCCCTGGTCGACGCGTTCCTCTCCTCCAAGGTGCTGGGCGGCAAGACCGCCACCACCCGACAGCGCGAGGTCTGCCTGCAGTACGTCTGCGCCGAAGCGCCGCTCTTCCTCGACACCCCCGCGATCCTCGGGGTGCCGTCCTCCCTCAACTGCTACCACCAGCTCCTGCCGATGGCGGAACTGCTCTACTCACGCGGCTCCGGCCTGCGCGCCTCGCGCAATCAGGGACACGCCGTCATCACCCCCGCCGAAGGAGCACCCGATGTCCACTGAGACCCTTCTCGACTTCCCGTTCTCCGCGCGCGGCGACCAGCTCCCCCGCGAGGTCGAGGAGCTGCGCGCCGAGCCCGTCAAGCGGGTCCGCACGATCGCCGGGGACGAAGCCTGGCTCGTCTCCTCCTACGAGCTGTGCAAGCAGGTCCTCGAGGATCCCAGATTCAGCCTGAAGGACACCTCCGCCCCCGGGGCGCCGCGCCAGTACGCGCTGACGATCCCGCCCGAGGTCGTCAACAACATGGGCAACATCACCGGCGCCGGCCTGCGCAAGGCCGTCCTCAAGGCGATCAACCCCAAGACCGACGGTCTCACCGACTGGATGCGCGGCCACGCCTCCGAGCTCGTCGACGGCCTCCTCACCCACGGGGCGCCGGTCGACCTGCGCGGCCAGTTCACCAACCCGTACGCAGAGAACCTGCACTGCCGCATCCTCGGCATCCCGCAGGCCGACGCCCCGCGCCTGGCATCGAGCCTCGACATCGCGTTCATGAACTCGGCCTGCCCGGTCACCGGTGCCAAGCTCAACTGGGACCGGGACATCGCCTACATGGTCGAGCGCCTCGACGATCCCTCCACCACCGGGCTCGTCGCCGAGCTGGCGGCCCTGCGCCCGGACCCCCAGTACGCCCACCTGACCGACGAGATGCTCGCCACGGTCGGGGTCACCCTGTTCGGCGCCGGGGTCATCTCCACCATGGGCTTCCTGACGATGGCGGTCTTCTCCCTCCTCCAGAACCCGGACGTGTGGGAGCAGTTGCGCAAGGCGCCGGAGAAGATCCCGGCCGCCGTGGACGAACTCCTGCGCGTCAACCTCTCCATCGGTGACGGCCTGCCCCGCCTCGCCCTCGAAGACGTCACCCTCGGGGACGTCGAGGTGAAGAAGGGGGAGCTCCTGCTCGTACTGGTCGAGGCCGCCAACACGGACCCGGCCGTCTTCAGCGATCCCCACGTCGTCGACATCGACCGGCAGAACGCGGCCACGCACCTCTCCTTCGGTGGCGGAGCGCACTACTGCCCCGCCACCGCCCTCGGCAAGCGGCACACCGAGATCGCCCTCGAGGTGCTCCTGGAGAAGATGCCCCGTCTCCAGCTCGCCGTGCCGGTCGATCAGCTCGTCTGGCGCACCCGGTTCATGAAGCGCCTCCCCGAGCGGCTGCCCGTCCTCTGGTAGCCGCCCGGTGCGACGAGGGGCGCCGGCCGGGTCTTCCGGGCGGGCTCCCGTCGTGCGGGTACGAGTGCTGCGCCGCTACGGCAGTGCCGCCGCGGCCGGGCTCGGCGGGAACAGTGCCCGGACCGCCACCGCGGCGGCTCCGCGGGCCCACTCCTCCCAGGGGAGCGGGCGCAGGGACAGGGGGCACTTGACCGCGGCCCCGAAGGCGTGTGCCGCGTAGGCCTCCCTGATGTGCTGTCCGAACAGGTCGTACGTACCGGCTCCCTCGCCGCTGACCACCACGCGCTCCGGACCCACGAGGTTGACCAGGGTGGCGATGCCGACGCCGATCGCGCGTCCCGCCCGGGCGAAGGGCTCGCGGGCCGCGGGGTCCCCGCCCCGGGCCATCTCCACGGCCCGGTCGAAGCCGAGGCCGGGCATGCCGGTCCCGCGGCGGACCGCTTCCAGGATCGCGCCGGTCGAGGCGATGGCCTCGACGCAGCCGACCGCGCCGCACCGGCAGCGCGGACCGGCCGGGTCGACGGGGACGTGGCCGATCTCCCCGGCCACTCCGTAGGCGCCGGTCACCAGTTCTCCGTTGACCACGAGCGCGGAGCCGATCCCCGCGCCGATCGTGACCAGGGCGAAGTAGCCGGTGCCGACGCCCTCCCCGAACCAGTGCTCGGCGATGGTCAGCGCCTTGACGTCGTTCTCGACGGTCACCGTCAGCCCCGTGCTGCCGGCCAGGGTCTCGGCGAGCGGTACGTCGCGCCAGCCGAGGCGGCCAGAGAAGCGGACCCGGCCCCCGCCGCGGTCCACGTCCCCCGAGACCGCGATGCCGAGGTGCCGGGTGCGGTCCCGGAACGCGGGATCGGTGGCGAGCAGTTCGTCGACCAGAGCGGCCAACAGCCCGGTGACCTCACCGGGTTCGTGACTGTCGAGGGCCCGTTCGGCGGTGGCGCGCACCGTGGCGCGCAGGTCGCAGACCACGCCGAACAGCCGGTCGTCGCTGATCTTCACGCCGGCGAAGAACTCCCGGTCGGGGGTGACGGCCAGCGGGTTGACCGGACGGCCGGCTCCGGGGGCGGTACGCTCCGGCGGGAGTTCGTGCAGGTACCCGTCGTCGATGAGCGGTCGTGCGGCCTTGGTGACGGCCGTCGAGGAGAGCCCGGTCCGGCGCGCGAGCTCCACCCGGCTCAGCGGGCCCTCGGTCAGGAGCAGCGCGAGGACCGCCGTTTCGGCCGGTGCGCTGACCAGGGGCGGCTGGGGGTGGTTTCGGAACACGGGTGCACCGTAGAGCGAATAAATAACTTCGTCCAGTATTGATTTCAACCCGGGGTCCGTCCTAACCTCTGGCCAACTCCCGGCCCGCACGAGGGCCTTCGACCTCGGGGGATTCCTCCGTGCCGGCCGCGCTCCCGCTCGCGACCGGCACCCTGGCGGCCCTGCTGCTCCCCTTCACAGACACCTTGGACCGGACCATGCACACTCATCACGTTCTGGTCGTCGGCATCGACGGCGTACGGCTCGACCTGCTGCCGCAGTTGGACACCCCGCACCTCGACGAGATAGCCGACGCGGGATTCCTCGCTCCCGTCGAGATCGACGAGGCCACGCCGACGATGTCCGGGCCGTGCTGGTCCACCATCGCCACCGGAGTCACCGTCGCCAAGCACGGGGTGTGGGGCAACCGGCTCGACGGCAACCGGCTCGACGTCTTCCCCGACTTCACCACGCGCCTGGCGCTCGAATGCGGGCGGCGGACCTTCGCCGCCGGCGGCTGGGCCCCCTTGTTCCTCGCCCAGCAGGGCGGTCCGCTCTTCACCGCCCCCAGCCGGCTGAGCTACATCGCCCCGCGCGCGGACACCCCGGAGGCCTGGGAGGAGGCCGACGAGGCCGTGGCCGCCGAAGCGGCGCACGTGCTGGGCTCCGGGGAGGAACTGCACGCCTCCTTCGTCTACTTCGGGGCCGTCGACGAGACCGCCCACTTCCTCGGCTGCGGCGAGGAGTACCGCCGCTCGATCGAGACGGCGGACCAGCGCCTGGGCCGCCTCGTCAAGGCCGTCCGCGACCGCCCGGGCCACTCCGGGGAGCAGTGGACGGTGATCGTGGTGACCGACCACGGGCACCGTGACGAGGGGGGCCACGGAGGACGCAGCGAGCTGGAGCGCACGGCCTGGGTGGCCGCGTGCGGGCCAGGCCTGGCCGCCGGCGTGACTCCGCCGGTGGTCCGCCACACCGATGTGGCCGCCCACGTCTACGCCGCGCTGGGCATCGGCCTGGACTGGCACTGGACCCTGGACGGGACCCCCTTCACCACCTGAGGCGCAGCCGGGGCCCCGGCTACGGCGCCAGCAGGGGCTCCGGCCGCGGCACCAGCAGGGGCTCCGGCCGCGGCACCAGCCGGCGGGCGCCCGCCGCGGGGACGGCGGTGAGGAGGCGCGGGAGCCGGTGGCCGGCCGCGCCGAAGGCCGCCGTGACGGACCCGCCCACCGCCTCCTCGCGGCCCGCCTCCACCAGTGCGATGACGGAGCCGCCGAAGCCGCCGCCCGTCATCCGGGCGCCGAGGGCCCCGGCGCCCAGCGCGGCCGTCACGGCGAGGTCGGCCTCCGGGCAGGAGACCCGGTAGTCGTCGCGGAGCGATGCGTGACCGGCCGTCAGGATCGGTCCGAGGGCGGCCGCTTCGCCTTCCCCGAGCCGGGCGACGGCCTCGGCGACCCGGTCGTTCTCGGTCACCACGTGGCGGACCAACGGCGCCAGTTCCGCCGGGAGTTCGTCCAGCGCCGCCGCGAGGTCCCCGGCGGGCAGGTCCCGCAGGGCGCGCAGGCCCAGAAGCCCGGCAGCCCGTTCACAGCCCGCGCGCAGAGCCGCGTACGCCCCGTCGCCCAGGTCGTGGGAGACCCGGGTGTCGATCACGAGCAGTCCGAGCCCCTGCCCCGGGAGGTCGAGCGGTACCTGCCCGTGGTGTTCCGGGGTGCGGGCGTCGAGGTGGAGGGCGGCCCCCGTGGTGCAGCACACGGAGGCCATCTGGTCCATGATCCCGCAGGGGACGCCGGCGAAGGCGTTCTCCGCCCGCTGGGCGATCCGGGCCAGTTCGGGTCCGGCCAGCTCCAGGCCGTACAGCCCGTCGTAGGCGACGGCGACCGCGCACTCCAGGGCGGCGGAGGAGGAGAGGCCCGCTCCGGTGGGCACCGTGCTGTCGAAGTGGAGGTCCGCCCCGCCGACCCGGTGCCCCGCCCCGGCGAGGGCCCAGACCACTCCGGCCGGGTACGCGGCCCAGCCCGGCACCGCCCCGGGGGCCAGGTCCGCCACGGCCAGCTCGGTGATCCGGCCGTCGCCCTGCGCGCTGTGCAGCAGCAGCCGGCCGTCCGTACGGGCCCGGGCGGCGAGCAGGGTGGTCTGCGGGAGGGCGATGGGCAGGGCGAACCCGTCGTTGTAGTCGGTGTGTTCACCGATCAGGTTGACCCGGCCGGGCGCCGCCCAGATCCCGTCGGGGGAACCGCCGAAGAGCTTCGCGAAGGCGTCCGCGGCCCGCTCGGTCCGGTCGCTCATGCCAGGGCCTCCCGCAGGCGTCGCGCGGCCGTCTCGGGGGCCACGTCATTGATGAAGGCTTCCGTACCGGACTCCGTCCCGGCAAGGAACTTGAGCTTGTCGGCGGTCCTGCGAACGGTGAACAGCTCCAGGTGCAGGGCCAGTTCCCCGCCGCCGGTGCGGGGCGCCTGGTGCCATGCGGAGATGTACGGGGTGGGGGCGGGCCGCTGCGACGGCTCCGCCTGCGGTACGGGGAACAGCCGGTCGAAGCGGCGCAGCAGGTCGAGGTAGACGTGGGGGAACTCGGCACGCTCGGCTTCGGTGAGGCGGGTCAGGTCGGGGACCCGGCGGTGCGGATAGAGGTGGACCTCGTACGGCCAGCGGGCGGCGTAGGGCACGAAGGCGGTCCAGTGCTCCCCGGCCGTGACCACCCGTTCGGTGGCTGCCCGGGCCCGGGAGAGGAGGTCCTCGAAGAGGTTGCGGCCGGTGGCGGCGCGGTGCGCCTCCGCGGTGGCCGTCATCTTGGCGGTGCGCGGCGTGACGAAGGGGAAGGCGTAGATCTGGCCGTGCGGGTGGGCGAGGGTGACCCCGATCTCGGCTCCCCGGTTCTCGAAGCAGTAGACCTGCTCGACGCCGGGGAGTCCGGAGAGCGCGGCGGTGCGGTCGGTCCACGCGTCCAGGACCAGGCGGGCGGCGGCCGGGGTGAGGTCGGCGAACCCGGCGTCGTGCTCGGGGGTGAAGCAGACGACTTCGCAGCGCCCGGCCTCACCGGCGAGGGAGGGGAAGCGGTTCTCGAAGACCGCCACCTCGTAGTCGGCGGCCGGGATCTCACTGAGCCGGCCGTCGCGGGACGGGCAGAGCGGGCATTCGCCCGCGGGCGGATGGTAGGTCCGGTTCTGGCGGTGGGAGGCGATGGTGATCCAGTCACCGGTGGCCTCGTCCCGCCGCAGTTCCGGCCGGCTGTCCACCGGATCCAGTGGGCGCAGGTCGGGCGCGTCGCGCACGGCACCTTCGTCGGTGTCGAAGTAGATCAGTTCGCGGCCGTCCGCGAGTTTCGCCAGGGTCTTCTTCACCTAGCGAGAATAAACACTCTCGAACATTTTCCACCAGCCCACGCCGAGAATTCCCCCAGACTCCAACATCACAGCCGTGTTACCTTGCTGCCTTCTGACCGGTTTCACCGATTCCCGGGAGTGACCCGTGGCCGAGCAGGCTGCCCAACTGGCCCATCAGCGCCGCGCCCTCATCCTGGACGCGGTCCGGCGCGAGGGCGCGGTACGGGTGGCGGACCTGGTCGGGCAGCTCGGCGTCTCGGACATGACCGTGCGGCGCGACCTGGACGCCCTCGCCCGGCGCGGCCTCGTGGAGAAGGTCCACGGCGGAGCCGTGGCCCCGGCCGGCGCGAGCGGGCACGAGCCCGGCTTCGAGGCCAAGTCGGACCTGGAGGGCGAGGCCAAGGCCGCCATCGCGGACACGGCCGCGACCCTGGTGGAGCCGGGCAGCGTGGTCGCCGTCTCGGGCGGCACCACCGCACACGCCGTCGCCGCCCGGCTCCTCGGCGTCCCGCGGCTCACCATCGTCACCAACTCCCTCCCGGTGGCGGAGCTGGTGTGGGCCGAAGGCCGGGACCGCGGAGCCGACGCCCCGGCCCTGCTCCTCACCGGCGGCTCCCCCACCCCCTCGGCCGCCCTGGTCGGCCCGCTCGCCGACCTGGCGATCGGCTCCCTCCACGTGGACCTGCTGTTCCTCGGCGCGCACGGGGTGGCGCAGGGCGCCGGCCTGACCACGCCCAACCTCATGGAGGCCCAGACCAACCGCGCCCTGGTCGCCTCGGCACGCCGGGTCGCCGTCGTGGCGGACCACAGCAAATGGGGCGTCGTGGGGCTCAGCGGCTTCGCCGCCCTCCACCAGGCCGACTGGTTCATCACGGACACCGGCCTGCCCGCCCCGGCCCGCGCCGCCCTCACGGAGGAGGTCGGCGAACTCCTCATCGCGGGCGAGGACGGCCCCGCCGCCCCCGGCCGATCGCACCGCACCGCACCGGGGACGGCCGGCTGACGCCGGATCGCACTCCGTCGGCGGTCCGGGGCCGGCCCTGGGCGCTGTCGCGCGGGCAGGGCCCTTCGGCGTCGGCACCTACATGGCGGACCGCAGCATCCCCGCCGTCTTGGCCATGGCGGCCTTCGCCGACTCGTCGACCGCGGACCGCGCGGCATCCTCCAACAGGAGGGCGGCCGCCTGGAGGAGCCCGATGTGCACGGGCACGGTCTCCAGTCCGGTGAGCGCGGCCATGGCCTGATCGGCGGCGCTCTGCGGGATGAGGGTGCTGACGCCGCGTCCGACGACCCGCTGGTGTTGCGTTGGTGTACTCACGAGGTGATTCTCGCGGGTCCGCACACCAAACCACCCACGAACGCGCACCCTCTCACCCCCACAGGCCCCGGCCGCCACCCGGTCCACCTGATCCACCCGATCCAGGCGCAGGCGACGCGGACTTGGGCGAGGCCCGCCAGGCGCTCCAGAAGAGCACCGAAGCCCGCAGCCAGGCCGAGAGCGTCGCCTCGGGCCTGCGGTCCGCCGCGGAGGCGCAGCGGGTGATCGTCGAGCTGAACGAGGAGAGCAACCGGCTCCGCACGACAGCGTCCCCCGCGGACGGACCCGCGGCTGCCACCGCCGTCGCACTGCCCGCCGCTCCGTTCGACTTCTCCGGCTACGACGCCGACTTGGAGCAGTCCGATGCCGCGCCCAGCACGGCCCAGGCGCTGCTGGAGCACGGGCGTAAAGCTGTCGAGGAGGTCGGCCGGAGCATGGGCTACGAGCACGAACTCGATCCCGGTGTCATCGCCGGCCAGGTCCACCTTCCTCGAGGCGAGGCCGCCCAGGTTGCTCTCCTGCCACGCAAGACCGTCCATCCGCAGGGGCGCCCGCTGACACCCTGTTGGGCGGCAGGGGGATGTCAGCAGCCGGGGCGACCTGGCCCGTACACGTGATCTGACCGTGCAATTTCGCGGACCAGCCCTCCCCCTTCGTGGACGACCTCGTTGACGAGCACCCCAGGTTCTGCCCGAGTGGCGGCCGGGTAGTGAGCGGCCATGAGACGTTTCGAGAGGTACGGCGTACTGATCACCGGCGCCGGCCGCGGCATCGGCGAGGCCACTGCCCGCCGGCTGGCCGGCGAGGGCGCGCACGTGCTGGTCACCGACCTGGACGGCGATCGCGCCGAAAAGGCGGCGGCCGGCATCCGGGAGTCGGGAGGGGACGCCGAGGCGCTGTCCTGCGACGTGGCCGACCGCGCGTCGGTCGAGGCGGCCGTCGCGTACGCGGTCCGGCGCTGCGGCACCCTGGACGTGCTGGTCAACAACGCCTACGACTGCCACCCGGACGCCCCGCTCTTCGAAGACGAGACCGACGAGATCTGGCACCGGGACCTCGACATCACCCTCACCGGCGCCTACCGCTGCGCCCGCGCAGCCCTCCCGTACCTCGCGGCCGCCCCCGACCGACGGGGTGCCATCGTCAGCATCGGCTCGGTCAACGGCGAGCAGGACTTCGGCAACCACGCCTACAGCGCGGCCAAGGCGGGGCTCGCCAGCCTGACCCGCACCCTCGCCGGCCATGCGGCCCCCCGCGGCGTCCGCGTGAACCTGGTCGCCCCCGGCACGGTCCACACGGACGCGTGGGCGGGTCGCGAGTCCTGCCTGGAAGCCGTTGCCGCCCACTACCCGCTCGGCAGGGTCGGCCTACCCGACGACATCGCGGCCGCGGTCGCCTTCCTCGCCTCCAAAGACGCCGCCTGGATCACGGGCACGACCCTCCCGGTGGACGGCGGCATCCTCATCAGCCAGCCGGCCTTCCGCCGCGCCCTGCGCGGGGAGTGAGAGCGATGACAGAGAGGTCGCTGAGAAGTCCGTAGAACCAGGAGTGGTTGTCGAACGTGATCGGCACCGTGGAATGGAAGCGTCCGGTGTCGGGGACGGCATTGGCATGCGTGGCCCACGATCGCGCGACGCGGACGAGCCGTTCTGCGCAGCCGGTACATCATCAAGATCGCCGTCCTGCATGAGGAATTCGCGGACGGGGCAGGCGCCCAGGTTGTCGGAGGCGCCCGCCCTGAACACCGCGTCGAGCCGCTCAGGGCGTTCCCGGTAGTGGTTCACCAGCACATGTGCCGCGTAGGCCGCGAGGTCATACCGCCGGCTGCCGGGCTGGGAGGCGAGACGCACGAACTCGCCCACGTGCTCCGGAGCCGCCCCGATGAGGAAATCCAGGAGGGTGCGAGTCCAGTGTTCGCCGAACTTGGACCGAACCGACTGTCCGGTGACCGGGTGGATCCGAGGCTGTGCGGCCGTTTCCGGCGGCGCCTCGTGGTGGCCGGTCAGGTGAACGGCGTAGGCACGGCCCTCCCGGACCCAGACCGTCCCGATGGGGCGCTCGCCCCGTACGGCGCTGGTCTCCGCGTCGAGCTCGCGGCGAGGGCGTGCAAGTGAAGCGCTGAGCAGCGACGCACGCCGGCACCGAGGTCCTGACGAGAGAGAGGACGTATCGGGCGGTCATGGACGGGGCCGGTCCGACCACGGTCCGCAGCGCCGTCCGACGGCCCGAGGGAGCGAAGACCGACCAGTTGCTGGACGTGTCGATGGTGGGTAGCGCGGTGCCCGTGACGGTATCGAAGGCGGGGAAATGAGGGCTTTCCGGCGTTCGATGGAGATGTTGCAATCCACACCGAAACCGGAAGGCCCTCACTCGCCTGTACTCCCCTGAGGCATTCTGGCTATTGCCTGGCCAAAACCACAATCAGGCAGATGACAAAGAAGGTCGCTGCGCAGACTTCCGGGAGAACGCTAACCCTTTTGTGCTGGATCTGATTCACAATCTTGACGGAACGCGCTCCCTTCAAGGCCTCAATGTCGGCCAAGAACTGCATCCTCGCCTCGGCCCCCCAAGACACCTTCCCAAAGGCGTACGGGTGGATCACCCCTTCGCTCGTCAGTATGCGAAGGCGGTGGCTTGCCAGGGACTTCTGCCATCCGATTTCGGAAATTTGAGACCATGGCACCCGAGTCGTCCTGTAGGGGTTCTGGACGATCAGACCTTCTTCTCCCACTCTCAGCTGTGGAGAAAAGTTGAATCTCCACAACAGGCACATGAAGGAGGGGCACGCCATAGCCGCCGAGGCTAGCGTCCTATACGCGACAGGCGTCGATCCCACAACTTCGACAATTACCGCCACCGGAAGGGCGAGGAACAGTATGGCATAAGCAAAGCCTTTCGCCAGGCTTGCCGAATTCCGCTTCCTCATCGCCACTGCCCCCGGAATCCAAGACCGACGACAATTCGATCGGCGATATAACCTGCTATGACTCCTTCACCGACAAACCCTGTGCCCACTGAAATCAGATCCGAAACTAGGCCGATAGATTGCTCCGTGCATCCGGTATTACCTTCAGAGAAGGCGCCGCACGCGTTGATGACCAGAGGCACTCGGGTTGCCGCCTTGGCCGTGAAAGACCACTTCGTCACAGATGCTGCGGCGCCTACGCAAGGCAGATTTCCCCATGCGGTACACCCTGCCGCAGTAAAGAGGCCGAGTGTCGCAGTGTCTCCGGCCAGTTGGTTCGTTATGGAAATTCCATCCTTGTGTTTGTTGATGAACACTTCAATTTCGGTGGCATTCTTCTTTGCGTCGCTCTGCTTCCTGCAGGCTTCGATTTTACTACCATCCTCCACGCAGCCGAGAATCGCAGTCCATTCCTTTGCTTCGTCCGCAGTGTAGTTCTGCGATCCTTGATACCCCTGCTTCGTCATGGCGTCGTACTGCACGGAGGTCAACGGGGCTCCGAGGAAGAACTTCTTCGAGGCGACATCGCCAGTACCCGTAGTGCTGCCCACCGGGGTGGATCCACCAGTGCCGGGGCTGCCGCTGCTGCCGCCGTTGGTTCCGAGGTTCTTGGGAGGGGCGCAAGGAGCACCGCAGGGAGGAGGCGGGGTCGGCGTGCAGGAGTTTCCGTATGCGCTGCACATTTCGCGCATGCCGGTGGGGTCGGATGAGGTGATGGGGCTGTTGTTGGCGTAGTTGTAGCCGTTGAGGGATTGGGGGAGGTCGGTGCTGAGGAGTGGGTCGACGCTGATGAATTGGCCAGTGGTGGGGTCGTAGTCGCGGGCTCCGATGTGGGTGAAGCCGGTGGTGGAGTCTATGTCTCCGCCGACGAATCCCTTCTGGCCGGGCCAGGAGAAGGGGGCTGTGCCGCGTTGGGCGCCGTAGGGGAGGGATTTGCGCCGGTTGTAGGCGAGGGTGGAGGCGCTGATGGACAGGGTGTTGGTGCCGTGGTGGTCGGCGATGAGGAAGCGGACGAGACCGTCGCTGCTGGAGCGGATGGCGCTGCCGCCGGGGAAGGTGTAGTAGCGGTTGCCGGTGACCGTGTTGGTGGCCTTCGTCAGGATGAGTTCCTGGCCGCCGGGGAGGTAGAGCGTGGTGGTGGCCGGCTCGCGCTTGAGGATCCGCGTGCCGGCGGTGTCGTACAGGAACGACGTCGTGGCGCTGCCGACCGTGGACGAGGCGAGTTTGCCCTCGTCGTCCCACGTCATGGTCTGCGCGGCGGTCGCCGCGGTGTCCTTGGTGCGGAGATTGCCGGTCTGGTCGTAGGTGAAGGTGTCGGTCCCGGGGCTGCCGCCGGTGGCGGTGACCTTCAGGAGTTCATGCCCGGCCGTGGTGCCGGTCGGGTAGGCGTGCGTGCGCAGGGTGTCTGCGGTGACGGGGCCGGCCTTGTGCTGCTTCTCGGTCGCGCGCTGGCCGGTGTCGGTGAAGGTCCAGCTGGTCCAGTACGGGTCGACGCTGCCCAGGTCGGGGGTGCCGGCGCCGTTGACGGGCTTGGTGGTGCAGCTGTCCCCCGAGGTCCAGGCCTCGGTCATGCGGCGTGCCCAGTCGTAGGTGAAGCACTGGTCGTCGGTGACCGTGGCGTCGTTCTGCTTGTCGTTGATCCGGGTGATGTTGCCGGCGGGGTCGTAGGTGTAGGTGCTGTCCGAAAGGACGCTGGGCCCGGAGCGGTCACGCTCGGTGGCTGTGTTCTCGACCCGACGGGTCAGGTTGTCGTATTGCACCGTGTTGGTGATGACGGTGTTGATGTTGCCGTGGGTGGTCTTGGCGAGCTCGCCGAAGGGGGTGTATCGGGCGCCGGCGAGGTAGACGTCCCCGAGGGAGCTTTCGACGATGTTGAGGTTGTCCTGCGCGCCGTAGTCGTTGGTGACCGTCTCGGCGGGCAGGGCGGTGGCGGCCTTGGCGTTGGTGGTGCTGTAGGCGGTGGTGGCGGGCATGCCGCTGACCGGGGTAGAGGTTCCGGAGACGGTATAGGTGCCGGCGAGTTCTTCCTCGCCCGTGACGCTGGGAACGGTGACCTTGGTGCCGGTCGGCCGTCCGCCGGTGTCGTAGCCGATGACGGTGCTGGTGTAGGCGGTGGTGCCGTCGTAGCGGATCGTGGTGGCGGGCAGGCCCTTGCCGCCGGTGGCGGTGTCGTAGCTCCAGGCGGCGAGCTTGGTGCCGGTGACCGTGTCCTTGCGCAGGCTGGTCTTGCGGCCGAGCTCGTCGTAGGTGGTGGCGAGGGTGATGCCGCGAGCGTCGGTTGAGCTCTGGGGGCGGCCGTCGGTCCCGTAGATGGTGGTGGTCTTGCCCTTGTCGGGGTCGGTGGCCTGGGTCTGACGACCTTGCAGGTCGTAGCTGTAGGTCCAGTTGTTGCGGCCGGAGTTGTCGGTGATCTTCGCCAGCTTGCCGGCGCGGTCGTAGACGTAGGTGTGCTTGTCGTACAGGGTGGCCGCGTCCCCGATGCCGGGGGTGCGGTCCTTGTAGTCACGCCGCTCGACGACCCGGCCGCGGGCGTCGGAGACGGCCAGGGTGGCGGTCCCGCCTTGGGGCGGAACGACCGCTTGCCAGTCGGGCCCGTAGGTCGTGGTGGTGCGCCACTTCTCGGTGCCATCGCCCTTCAGGACGGACGCGGTAACACGGCCGCGGGCGTCGTAGAGGGTTTCCGTTGCGCTGGAGACGTCCTTTTCGAGGGTCACGAACAGCGTCCGGCTGACCGCCGAGTCGTTGTGGTACGGCGCGCTTGACCACCGGACGCGTCCGTAGCCGTCGTAATGCGTGTCGGTGATGGTCCGCCCAGGGGTGCCGATGGCATGGTCTGGGTCTGGCGGGGGCCCAGCAGGGAGTCGTAGATGACTACCGAGGTACCCCAGGTGCCGTCCTCGTAGAGCTTCTTGGTCGTGACGGTCGGGGCAGCGGTGGCCGACAGGGTGTAGGTGTTGGTGACGTTCGGCTGTGCGCTGGTGGGACGGCCGGCGGCCCAGCCCTTGACGAGGCGCCCGAGCGCGTCGTACTGGGAGGTGGTCGTCCGGTCGTTCGCGTCGGTGGAGGTGAGGAGCAGGCCGCGCAGGCCGTCGTAGGTGCTGGTGGCCTTGTGGCCCTTGGGGTTGGTGATGGTGATGCCGGTCGGCTGGGCGCCGGTCGCCGGGGTGTAGGCGGTGGCGGTGGTTTCCCCGTCCTGGCCCTTGGAGGTCAGAGGCCGGCCGTACTGGTCGTGCGTGACCTGACCCTGGGCTTCCCAGACGAGCTGGCTGCTCGCGTCCAGCTTGGACGCCTTCTCGGTTTTGGTGAGGTTGCCCAGACCCGGCTTGGGGGCGGTGCCGACGGCCTGGCCGTCGTAGGACATCCGGCCGGCGCCGGTCACGGACGTCGCCGAGATGGTGGTGCTGCACGGTTTGGCGGTCGTGGTGGTGACCTGGCTCGGGTAGGCGATCAGCCAGTTCACCGTGTCCGGGGCTGCGTATGCGGTCACCGAGCAGTTCGCCTCGGTGGTGCCCGCCCCGTCGTTGCCCTCGCTCCGGAGCATGCCGTCTGCGGTGTCGTACTGCCGGGTCGTGGTCAAGGCCTGCCAGGTGCCGTCGGCCAGCAGCTTGCTGTCGACGGTGATCTCGGTCCCGGCGAACCGGGCGGCCTTGGAAGGCAGGGTGGGTGCGACGAGCACCTTCCCGGTGACCGGGTCCGGGTCCGGGTCCGTGATGCCCTTGACCGCTTGGGAGGCATTCTCCGGAGACTCCCACGGGGTGTGGGTGGTCTTCTCGACCACGGGGCCGGCTTCGCCGTCGAGGGTGCGGGTCTCGGAGACCTTCCCGGCGAAGTCACGCCGGTCGGCGACTCCGTTGATCACCGTGCCCGTGCCGAGGTAGTAGTCGCTTTCGGTCCGGAGCCGGTTGGGCGCGTTACCGGTCAGGGTGCGAACGGTGCGGTAGCCGCGGAAGTCGTTCCAGGTGCGGTGCTTGTCGAGGGTGAACTCGCCCTCGTCGTGCGCCCAGTTCGCGGCGCCGATGTAGACATACTTGGTGGTTTTCGGGGGAGAGTCGCTGTTGGTGGTGGTGTCGGCCTCCTGGACGGTCTCGACGAGGTATTTATGGAAATAGTCCTTGACCGGATCCTGGCCGCCGTCGCGGGTCCACCAGGAGGGGTAGCAGCGCCTGGTGTTGGTCTTGTCGACGGCGGGAAGGCTGGTGGGGGTGCAGTCCTTGTCGGTGTAGCTGACCAGCGTGTTCCCGCCGGTCTCGCCGGCGATCAGGGTGATGCGCCGCTTGTTGATCGGCGGTCGGCCCTCGTCCGAGTTGACCCGATTGGCCATGAGGGCACCGGTGAACGTGGTCGTCAGCGTGTCGCTGTCGCCCAGCGCGCCGGCCTTGCCGGTGCGCGTGACGGAGTTCAGCCACAGCGCCGGCTTGGTCTCGTCGCCGGTGGGCAGGTAGATCTGGTTGAGCGTCCAGTTGTCCACGGGCACGTGCGCACTGCCCGACAGCGCGACGGTGTCGATGCTCTTCAGCCGCTTCGTCGACCAGAACGACGGCGATGCCTGCAGGCACTGCGTAGCGGCCTTGCAATCGAGGTAGACCGGGACGTCGGGCCAGTCGAGGGCGTGGGCCTTGTCCAGGGTGCAGGTGGCCGCGTCGCAACGGTTGTCCACGGTGAAGTTGACCTGGGCGGGGGCGAGGGCCGGGGTGTAGACCTGGCCGGCGCGCAGGCCGTAGGAGATCTTCTTCAGGGTGCTGTCACGCGTGTAGGCGGCGGGGTCGTCGAGCTTCCCGTTCTTCGCGTAGTAGGCGCCGTACTTGGTGTAGTAAAGGGCCATGGCGTTGTTGTGCGGGTCGACGACGTAGTCGAGGTTCCACCGCCAGCCCTGGTTCTCGCTGGAGGAGGCGAAGTCGGTTTCGTGGCCCTCCTCGCCGGCGTGGTTGCCGAACACGGGGACCCAGTTGACCGAATTGGTCACTTCGTCGTCGGTGGTCCAGCCGGGCAGGCGGTTCTTGCCGAACCAGTACTGCGTGCCGTCGCCGGTGGTGACCCGCCAGTACTCGGAGTCCTCGTCCCCCGAACCATTGCCGGCGGGGTCGTAGATCCGCTCGACCCGGGAGCCGTCGTCGTTCGACAGCTTCCACACCTTCTTGCCGGCGTCATAGAGCAGCTCGGAGCTGGAGCCGTTCAGCGACATCGTCGCGTTCTCCGACTTCCAGCACAGGTCACCGCTCTTGACGGAGCTGTTGTTGCCGCCCTGCTTGTCGTTCTCACACGATGCGTACTTGCGTTCGATGAACCCGGGGCTGTACTCCCAGCCCTCACCGACCCACGAGGTCTGGTTATTGGTGGAACCGGTACGCCCGTCCACGGAGGACGAGCTGTACACGAGGCCTACCTTCGGGGCCAGCCCGCCCGGAACCGGAGGAACACCGATAGGGATGTTCCAGCCGAACGAGCCGGAGTTCCCGCCGGCCAACCACGCACTGGACGGCGCCAGCGAGGTGGCCTTGAAGGATCCTTCGGCGCTCTCCGGTGAGGGATCCACGAGAAGGACCGCCGTACCGCCCGCGGGCGCGGCCAGCGTTGAGGGCGCCGACTTCAGGAGCGAGGACGGCTCCGCGGTCGCGGGCAGATCCACCGCGGCGCTGAGCGTGGAAGTCTTCGCATCATTGCGCGTGACCAGGGGTGTGCCCTTGAGGCACTCCGGCTTCGAGGGCGTCGCCTGCGCGCAGGCGGGCAGCAGGCTCAGTCTCAGGGACGAGGACCAGGTGGCGCCGTAGGCATCCTTGATCTTCGAGTAGTCGACCTCGACCTGGGCGGTGCCGGCCTTCGCGGAGCCGTCGGTGCGCTGAACCGACAGCAGCAGGCCGGCGATCCCGGCCTGCTCGGTGGTCTTGGGGTCCGCGAGGGTGACCCTGACTCGTGACGGAGCGTCCGGAGCAGCCTTGTCGGGAGCTTCGGATACGGCCCGTGCGTCCTGGCCGGACGGCTGCGCGACGCGCACTGGCAACGATCCTGCGCGCACTGCACTCTTTGCCTTCGCCACAGGTGAAGTGGCGGGCAGCGCAACCTCGACGCTGCCGCCCGCAGGCCAAGTAATCGGCGAGGGCTTCCACTTAGAGGCCTTGTCCGCGGCCTTCTTCGTGGGCGGCTTGAGGTCCTTGCCCGGCACGGACTTGGTCTTCTGCGCATCGCGGGGCTTGACGGCAGTGGGGCCCGCCCAGGCGGGCCCGATAAGGAGGGAAACAGTCAATGCGGCTGATGTCGCACCGATGATTCCAGCCCGAAGTCTGCGTTTTCTGCGAAAACGATCACCTCCGAACAATTCGGACACCAGGTCCGTATCGTTGAGCACAGCAAACCCCCACGGGAATTAAGAGACAGATAAACCCGCAGCAAACACGCCCTGAACGGCGAGCGCAAGACCCATTTCAACCGTGGTTGACCTGCTAAAACGCGCCGATGCGGGCTGAAGTGGATCATTCTGGATGACCGGCTTCGGCCGACTTCGGATTCACGCTCATGTGCTGCTATGCCAATGCGAACCATCTCGCCTACTCTGCGAGGGCCCATGCCCTGGCGTTCCCAGAAAGACTGAAATCTCCATGACCCAACGAAGAGCCGGCGCACTCGCGCCCCGCTCACTCGCAGCCCTGCTCGCCCTCGTGCTGCCCCTCACCGCGGCAACCCTGCTTGCCGAGCCCGAAACGGCGGCGGCGGCCGAACCGAGCGCGACCGACAACCCCGCCGGGGGCGCTGGCACGCCGAAGTCCGCCTCTGAGGCGCAGGCTTTCGGCCTGGCCCGAGAATCCGGGCAGCCGGTCGAGATCATCGACCGCCGCACAGAGACCACCGAGACGTTCGCGAAGCCGGACGGGAGCCTGACGCAGAAGCAGTACGCGCTGCCCGTCTGGACACGCCACGACGGTCTCTGGCGAAAAGCCGATGACACCGTCATCAGGCGCGAGGACGGTACGATCGGCCCGACGGCCACGTTCGGCATCACGTTCTCCGCCGGCGGGGACGGACCGCTGGTCGCCATGGACCAAGACGGCAAGAAGCTCGCGCTGAGCTGGCCCGGCAAGCTTCCTGCGCCGGTGGTGGGGGAGAACACCGCGCTCTACGAGTCCGTGCTTCCCGGAGTCGACCTCAAGCTGATCGCCAAGGTCAACGGCTTCGCCCAGCACCTCATCATCAAAACTCCGGAAGCGGCTGCCAACCCGGCGCTGAAGACCATCAAGCTCGGCATCACCACCGCAGGGGTCACACTCGACGACACCGCGAGCGACGAGTTGCTGGCCAAGGACGGCAACGGCCAGGTCGTCTTCAAGGCTCCCAAGGCCAAGATGTGGGAGCAGCCCGCCGCAGAGCAGACCGCACCGCTCGCCAAGGCCACCTCGCAGCCCCGCAGCGTCCTGCTCAAGGAGGCGCCGGAGCCGGCTCTTCCCCAGCAGGCACCGGTCGGCGTCGACGTCACCGGCAACACCCTCACCCTGAGTCCGGACCCCGGGCTCCTGGCTTCGGCCAAGCAGTTCCCGTTGGTCATCGACCCCCCGTTCGAGGGCGGCAAAACCGGCATCTGGGCCACCGTGTACTCGGCGACCCCCGACGACGACTACAAGTGGGGTGACGGCTGGAACTCCCAGGACACCCCGGGTGATGAGCCTCGCGTCGGCTACAACGGGAAGGGCGACACCCAGGCCTTCTTCTCCATGAAGATGGACGGACTTCACGGCGCCAACATCCGTGACGCCTCCTTCGGCGTCGTGCAAACCCACTCGTGGGGCTGCGATCCCGCCGCGGCAGGACCCACCGAACTCTGGGCGTCCAAGAGCATCGAGGCCACCACGCCCACCTGGAACACCCGTAACAACTTCTGGACCTACAAGTTGGACGAGCGCAAGTTCGCCCACGGCAACGCCGAATTCTGCCCCGGTGCGGAGGGCGCAGACTTCTACTCTCCGGCGCTGATCGCCTACATCCAGGAGTCGGCGAACGCCAGCGCGAATCAAGTCGCGCTGGGCCTGCGTGTCCCCAACTCCTACCTCGGCAACCGCAACAGTTTCAAGCGTCTGCGGAACAACCCCGTCCTCGAGGTCGACTACAACTTCGCGCCCGAGGTCCTCAGCAGCGGAGCCTTCGAAGGCAGCTGGGGAGAGAACGTCGACGGCAACAAGCCCGTCCCCTGTGGCGGCCTGATCGGCAACAGCGGTCTGGTCCTGACCGCCACCATGCGGGACCGCGACGGCGGAACCACCACTCCCGGCTTCGAGGTCATCAACGCTGCCGGAGAATACATACCGGTCACCAATCTCAGCACAGTCCCCTACGGCGGCACGGGAACCGGCACCGTTCTCTCCGAGAACCTCCCCACCGGCACCTACAAGTGGAGGGCCCTGGCCAAGGACGAGGAGAGCTCGTACAGCCCCTGGACCAACTTCTGCGCCTTCAGCTCGACAAGACCGGACCAGCGCAGCGCGTCACCGTCACCAAGGACGACGGCACTGCCAACGGTGCCCCCATCACCAGGCAGCAGGCGCGCACGGAGATGCGTCTCAAGCTCAAGAACCCGGCCACCGACCTCGCCGGCTTCTGCTGGAGCATGGACCGCCCGATCTCCCTCTCCACCACACCGTGCTCCGGCACCGGAAGCCACTGGGTGCCCCTCGCCGCCGGCGCGAAGGAAGCCGTCATCAAGGTCGTCCCCATCCTCTACCCCCAAAGCACCCTGACCGTCATAGCCTTCGACAAGGCAGGCAACCACTCACCGACCGACAGCACGAAGGAATCCACGGTCCTTCCGACCACGCGGGCATCCTTCGTCTACCCGACTGGCAAGACCCCGCTGTCGCCCGCCGCCGAGAGGCCCATCATGGACCGCCGGGGCGACCTCAACGGTGACGGCTACCCCGACATGCTCGCCACCGAACCCGGTGGCGGCCTGCGCAGCTACACCAGCGACGGAACCGGACACGTCACGTCATCCATCATCGGAGCCTCGGGCTGGGGCAAAGCACTCATCGCCCACGGCGGCGACTACACCAACGCCTCCAGCTCCACCGACGTCCCCGACGGCTATGAGGACGCCATCGTCCGCCTCGACGCCACCCCCTACCCCAACGAACCCAACAGAAAGAACCTCTATCTCTACCCCGGCAACGGACAAGGCGCACTCGCGGGCGCATACCGCCGCGTCCTGCCCGCACCATCCCGGCTCGGCAAAGAGGGCTGGGCGCGACTTCAGCAGATCATTGCCCCCGGAGACATCGACCAGCGCACCGACGCAGGCCACCTACGAGGAAACGACCTCCTCGCACTCGAATGCGTCTATGACGAAGGCGAGTGCACGGGGAACGTCTCCCTACGCATCTACTCCGGCAGGACGAAGGTCGACGGCAGCCCCAACCAGAACGATCCCTTCGGCCTCCTGGCCGATGCCAACGAGCCCTTCGAACTCCAGGCCAACCCGGCTGACCTTGACGGACCCATCGGCGGCTGGGGCAGGATGACGGTCCTGGCTGTCGGCGACCAGAACAACGACAAGATCATGGACATCGTCGCCCGCGACAAACTCAATAACGATCTCCATCTCTACCGCGGCAAGATGACCAACGGCGTCTACAGCCTCGAAAGTGGAACCGCCGGTCAGGGCGACCTGTACGGCGCCAGCGGCTGGGGCGATGGCACGCGCCCCCTCCTGGCCACCAGTGGCAACGCCCAAGGCGCCGTCGTTGACAAGACCGTCACAGATGACGACGGCACCAAACTGCCGTACCAGGAATTCCAGACCAAGGCCGGCGACGAACCCGGCGACCTGTGGGCCACCACACCGAACGACCCTGACAGAAACTACACAGTCAAATACGTCGACAGCGCAGGGAACCCACAAACAACCACCTGCCCCACCGGCTGCCTGCTCTTCTATCCAGGCGGTGCCACGAGCAACAAGTCGCCGCTCCTTGTAGGGGCAAGCGGCTGGTCCACCAGCATCAGCGGCATCTTCTGACCCACAGCACAACCACCTCCTGTGGCCCCCGGCAATCAGGCTGGGGGCCACAGGCCTCCCTGACGGATTGATTCAAAGCCCCGGCGTCGCACGTCGAGAAACCAGCTGGACGGTGGCGCCGGAACAGGCCGGACTCTGCTGGTGTGGACCCGGCCGGAGGCCGCGGTCATCTCCGAGCTCGTAACACGGCTGAACTTCCCGGGCCTTCTCGTCCCAGCACGCGGGCGTTGCTCCACCTGACGACCACACCGCTGGGCGGCGGCTCCGTGGTCCGGGGCGTACTGCCCCTGCGGCCTCATCGGCACCTCGTACGCGTCGTCGTGGGGGACGGTGCCGCCCCGACGGCGTACGACCTCCCCCTGCTGGACCGCAACGGGAATGAGCTCCCCGCCGCCGGGCTGCCGGCCGCCGTACGGCAGCTCGTACGGCACGCGTCGGATGACCGCAACCCCACCTTGGACGAGCCGTCGGACGAGACAGACCCCTACTGCGTTCAGGTGTTCGACGTCACCCACTGGACCGGCGGGCGGCGGAAGCTGCGGGGCGGCCATTCGGCCGCCCCGTGGGGGTTTCAGCCCAGCAGGGCGTAGACCGTGGAGGCCTTCGCGGCCGGTTCGTCGGTGCCTTCGGGGGTCATGGTGATGTCGGCGAAGGCCATGCGCTTGCCGAGTTTGGTGATCCGCACGTCGATGAGGACGTCGGCGCCGACCACCGGGCGCTGGAAGCTGGTGGACTGCTGGACGGTGGTCATCGGGCCGTAGGCACCGCGGGCGGCGGAGATGGCGATCACGGTGGCGGTGTCCGCGGCGGCCATCAGCGCCTGGCCGCTGAGGCCCCCGCCGTCCCGGGCGAGGGTGTCGGACCAGGGCAGCCGCAGGACGGCGTGCCGTTCGCCCGTCTCCTGGACGGTGAGTCCGAGGGCGAGCACCCAGGGGGCGAAGTTGTCGTGGAGGATCTTGTCCGCGTCTGCCGGAGTCAGCGTCGTCACCGGGTGATTGTGGCGGCCCGGGCGAGGCCGCCACAACTCCCCTGCGCCGGACACCCCCTAGAGGGCGGCGGCGAGTTCCGTGCCCTGGCGGATGGCCCGCTTGGCGTCCAGTTCGGCGGCCACGTCGGCGCCGCCGATCAGGTGCGCCTCGATGCCGGCCGCGCGCAGGGCCTCGTACAGGTCGCGGCGCGGTTCCTGGCCGGTGCACAGGACCACCGTGTCGGCGGGTACGAGGCGCTGCTCGCCGTCCACCGTGATGTGCAGGCCTTCGCCGTCGATGCGGTCGTACGAGGCCCCCGCGACGGAGACGACACCGCGGTGCTTGAGCTCCGCCCGGTGGATCCAGCCGGTGGTGGTGCCGAGCCCGGCGCCGACCTTGGTGGTCTTGCGCTGGAGCAGGTGGACCCGGCGCGGCGGGGCGGGGCGCTCGGGGGCGGTGAGGCCGCCGGGGCCGGTGTAGGCGGTGTCCACGCCCCAGTGGCGGAAGTAGACCTCGGGGTCCTGGGAGGCGCCTTCGCCGCTGTCCGTGAGGAACTCCGCGACGTCGAAGCCGATTCCGCCGGCGCCGAGGACGGCGACGCGCTCTCCGACGGGGGCGCCGTCGCGCAGGACGTCGAGGTAGCTGACGACGTTGGGGCCGTCGACGCCTTCGATGTCGGGGGTGCGGGGGGTGACTCCGGTGGCGACGACGACCTCGTCGTAGCCGCGCAGGGTCTCGACGTCGGCGCGGGTGTTCAGCTTGACCTCGACCGCGTGCTCGGCGAGTTGGGTGCCGTAGTAGCGGATGGTCTCCTCGAACTCCTCCTTGCCGGGGATGCGGCGGGCGATGTCGAGCTGGCCGCCGATGTGGCCGGAGGCTTCGTAGAGGGTGACGGCGTGGCCGCGCCCGGCCGCGGACACGGCGCAGGCCAGGCCGGCCGGGCCGGCTCCGACGACGGCGACGCGCTTCTTCAACTGCGTCGGGGACAGGACGAGTTCCGTCTCGTTGCAGGCGCGCGGGTTGACCAGGCAGGTGGTGAGCTTGCCACTGAAGGTGTGGTCCAGGCAGGCCTGGTTGCAGCCGATGCAGGTGTTGATGGTCTCGGAGCGGCCGGCGGCGGCCTTGGCGACGAAATCGGCGTCGGCGAGGAAGGGGCGGGCGAGCGAGACCAGGTCGGCGCGGCCGTCGGCCAGCAACTCTTCGGCGATCTCGGGGGTGTTGATGCGGTTGCTGGTGACGAGGGGGACGGAGACCGCGCCCATCAGCCGCTTGGTGACCCAGGTGTAGGCGCCGCGCGGGACGGAGGTGGCGATGGTGGGGATGCGGGCCTCGTGCCAGCCGATGCCGGTGTTGATGATGGTGGCGCCGGCGGCCTCGATCTCCTTGGCGAGGTGGACGACCTCGTCGAGGGTGGAGCCGCCGGGGACCAGGTCGAGCATCGAGAGGCGGTAGACGAGGATGAACTCCTCGCCGACGGCCGCGCGGGTGCGCCGGACGATCTCCAGCGGGAAGCGGACGCGGTTCTCGTAGGCGCCGCCCCAGCGGTCGGTGCGCTTGTTGGTGGCGGCGGCGATGAACTCGTTGACCAGGTAGCCCTCGGAGCCCATGATCTCGACGCCGTCGTAACCGGCCAGCTTGGCGAGGCGCGCGGCGCGCACGAAGTCCTCGATGGTGCGCTCGACTTCGGCGTCGGTGAGCGCGTTCGGGACGAAGGGGCTGATGGGGGCCTGGAGGGCGCTGGGGGCGACCAGGTCCTTGTGGTAGGCGTAGCGGCCGAAGTGGAGGATCTGCATCGCGATCTTCCCGCCCTCGGCGTGCACCGCGTCGGTGACCACCCGGTGCTCGGCGGCCTCTTCCTCGGTGGTGAGGCGGGCGCCCCCTTCGAAGGGGCGGCCGGCGTCGTTCGGGGCTATGCCGCCGGTGACGATGAGGCCGGCGCCGCCGCGGGCGCGCTCGGCGTAGAAGGCGGCGAGGCGTTCGAAGCCCCGCTCGTGCTCTTCGAGGCCGGTGTGCATGGATCCCATGATCACGCGGTTCGGCAGGGTGGTGAAGCCGAGGTCCAGGGGGCTCAGCAGGTGCGGGTACCGGCTCTGGGAACTCATGGAGGCGCCTCCTCGCGCGGGGGTGGTGCTCCTGTTCTAGCTGAGCGGCCGCTTATTATGCAACTAGGTGCACAATCGGGCGAGGGGCCGCGCGTACCCGGCAGCCGGGAAACAGCGGGACCAACGGCCCTCGCCGCCGGGACCTGTGGCGCAGTTCACGGCCCGGGAGATCACCAAGGATGGGGCGATGCCCGCTTTCCCCGCCCCCGCACTCCGCTCCGCCCTGGCGGCCGCCGCCCCGACGGCGGCGCTGCTCACCGGCTGCGGCGTCGCCGAGTCCGACACGGACCGGCTCGGCCGCAAGGTCGCCACGGATGCCCTGGACGGCACGGATGCCCTGGACGCCGTGGACGCCGTGGACGGCGCCGACTCGCAGCCGCTGGCCGCGCCCGCCACCCCCGCTCCGCCCGCATCCACTCCCGCCCCGGACCCGACCGCCTCCCCCGCGCCCCAGGCCCAGCTCCTGCGGAACCCGGCCCGCCAGGTGCGCCCGTCGATCGCCCCGGCCGACGGCACGACGGTGGGCATCGGACAGCCCGTCTCGCTGGTCTTCAAGGGCCAGAAGGTGGACCCGGCGCTGCGGGCCGGTATCGAGGGCCGGGTCGCGGTCAGGACCTCCACCGGGGTCGTCGGCGCCTGGCACTGGGCGGAGGACAAGGGGGACACGTACCTCCACTTCCGGCCTCGGGAGTACTGGCCCGCGGGTACCGAGGTGACTCTGGACGCCCGGCTCGCGGGAGTGAAGCTCGACGCCCGCACCGCCGCCGCCGGGAACCGGAAGCTGGCCTTCAAGGTGGGCCCCGCGATGGTCGGCAAGGTGGACCTCGCCGCGCACACGCTCACCCTGGTCAAGGACGGCACGCCGCTGCGGACGATTCCGGTCAGCGGCGGCGAGGAACGGTTCAAGACCCGCGAGGGCATCAAGACGATCCTCAGCAAGGACGGCACGGTGCTGATGGGCTCCCGGACCATCGGCATCCCGCGCGACAGCCCCGACGGGTTCTACGGCCGCTACGAGTGGAGCATGCGCGAGACGGTCAGCGGCGAGTACGTCCACGCGGCGCCCGACAACGCCGAGTCCTTCGGCAAGGCCAACGTCAGCCACGGCTGCATCGGCATGTCCGTCGCCGACGCGAAGTGGCTGTACGAACGCTCCAGCATCGGCGATGTCATCGAGGTGACCGGCACCACCGGCAAGCCCATGGACCGCTTCGGCAACGGCTACGGCGACTGGAACCTGAGCTGGGACGAGTGGCTGCGGGGCAGCGCGCTGGGCGCCTTCAAGGCCTGAGGCCGGTACCCCCTGGGCTCCCTCCACTCCGCGAGGTCGCGCGCCCGGGCGGCCCGGACTCCGCTCAGCCGGCCGACTGCAGCGCCGACAGGCGGCGTACGAACAGGACGGCGAACACCGCCGCCACGACGTAGACCAGGTCCGAGGCCGCATAGACCAACAGGGCGGTATCCACCGCGTCCTGGGTCGCGGCTGCGCCGGCGAACCAGCTCGCACCACCGGAGGCCAGCATCGCTGCGGCGAACGCCCCGGCCCAGGCGAAGACGGGCGCGGGTGAGGTCCGCGCGGCCTTGCCGGGCAGCCTCGCCGCGCTGGCCGCCCACACCTTCAGGGCGATCAGGCAGGGCAGGACGGTCCAGCCCACCACGGGGACGAACCAGACCCCGACCGCCCAGCCGGGGCCGCCCCGGAGGGCGCCCCGCGCGTACACGCCGGCGTTGACCCGGACCCGGTGGAACCAGACGATGAAGACCACCGCCGTGGGGAGCATGGCCATCATGACCAGGCTCATCGAGATCGAGAGCAGTGTCCCCGGATGCCCGAACCCCGTGCTCAGCGTGAGGCTGTCCCGCATCCGGTACCGGTTGACCTCAGCGGCCGCCGCGAGCAGCCGGGTCGCGGCGCACAGGCCGAGCAGCACGGTCAGCGCCGTCGCCAGTCCCTTCGGCGAGCGGAGCAGCGAGCGCGGCGGCGGTGCGCCGAGCGGTGACAGTCTTGCGGTACCGGCGGACATGACGAGGGACCCCCCACGGGTGCGTTGACATGCGGAAACCCGCCGACGGGGGCGGGCAGGCAGAACATACGGCACGGGTGACCCGCGCCGCGGGGCGCCCCGGTGTCCGGGGTGCCCCGGGTGCCCCGCGGGTGGGGTGTCGACCCCGCGAGCCCGGCCTGAGCGGCAAGGCACCCCCTACCCCCGTACGGGAACCACCGCCACCGGGCACAGGGCGTGCAGGAGGACCGCGTTGGACACCGAGCCCATCAGGAGGGAGTCGGCGCGCAGGCGGCGGCGGTGGCGGCCCACCACGATGAGGTCGGCCCGCTGGGAGGCGGTGACCAGGCGGCCGGCCGGGTCGCCGGGGGCGACCACCGCTTCGACGGTGACGTCGGGGTAGTGCCGGGTCAGGTACGGCTGGAGCCGGGTGCGCTGGGCCTCGGCGAGTTCCCGGGCCGTTTCGGTGGCCTCGGCGCCCGCGGTGCCCGGCGGGTAGCCGCCGCCGCGCTCCGCGACGAGGGAGCCGACCAGGGTGAGCGAGGACAGCGGGACCAGGTGCGTGGAGACGACCTGGAGGACCGCGTCCCGGCGGCGGGCTTCCGCGAAGGCGAACTCGATGACGTCTTCGGAGGTCTCGCCGGGTGCCAGGCCCAGGACGATCCGGCGTTCGCCGCCGGGGGCCGGCGCCGCGGGGTCCTGCGTGACGAGCCGCGCGCTGTGCGGGACGACCACGACGGGGCAGGGCGACTGGGCCGCGCACACCCGGCTGTTGGAGCCGAGCAGCAGGCTGGCGAAGCCGCCGAGTCCGCGGGAGCCCATGACCAGGAGCTGCGCTCCCGCGGCGAGTTCGGTCAGGGTGGCGGCGGGGGTGCCGTCGCGGGAGACGTAGCTGACGGGCGGCAGGTCCTCCCGCCCGGCCAGCCGGTCCCGCGCCGCCCCCAGCACAGGATCGGTGTCCCAGTCGGGCGGCGGTACGAAGGCCTCACCGGCGGCGTGGACCCGCGGGGCGTCCGGCCGTACGTGGGCCACGTGGAGCTCCGCTCCGCGCGTGCGGGCGGTGTCCAGGGCCCAGTCCAGGGTCCTCAGGCTGTGTTCCGAGCCGTCCACCGCGGCCAGGACGGGCCTGGCGGGGGTGGAACCGGCCGAGTTGGTCTGCATGCCTCCACCCTCCGGCGGGGCGGGCCCGGCGGGCAGGGGCCGAAGGCCCTACTTCACGCGGTAGTCGGCCTTCTCGGCGAGCTTGCCGTCCTTGTAGCAGAAGCGCAGCACCGTGTCGCCGTTGCCGGAGTCGGACAGGTACCAGGAGCACCGGCTGCCCGCGGGTACGGCGGGGCCGCCCTCCTTGAGGGCGGAGGTGACGAAGGTGTCGCCGGACGGCAGCTTGGCGCGGACGTCCGCTTCGGAATCGCCGACGCTCACGGCCTCGTAGACCTTCTGGTCGACGAGGGTCTTGCCGGCGACGTCGATGACCTTGCCCAGCCCGAACAGCAGCGCCACGAGCAGTCCGATCCCCAGCACCCCGGCCACCGCGCAGCCGATCAGACATCCCTTGCGTTGCGCCACGTCGAACTCCTCGTTCCCTTGCGTTCCTCTGCCTGCCGGCTCGTCCTCCCGACTCTCGCAAGCAGGGGCGTCCCCTGCTGTTCTCCAAAGTCTCGGGTCCGCGCAACGATCGTCGTTCGAGGTCGGACCGGGTGCGGCGTGTATACAGGGATGAGAACGATCATTCGGATGAAACGTGAGGAACCACCGTGAGCGAGAACACCGAGCCCCTGATCGTCGTCGGCGTGGACGGTTCGAACCACTCGAAGCAGGCTCTGCGCTGGGCCGTGGCCCAGGCCAAGGCCATCGGCGGCCGCGTGCACGCCGTGATGAGCTGGGAGTGGAACACCAACCCCTTCGCCGTGAGCGCGTCCGAGCAGGCCGAGCTGGTCCACGCCGAGGACGCGGCCCGGCAGAAGCTCGCCGACACCGTGGCGGAGGCGGTCGGTACCTCGCCGGGCGTTCCGGTCTTCCGCCGCGTGGAGCAGGGTTCGCCCGCGCAGGTGCTGGTGGAGGCCTCGAAGGAAGCGGCGCTGACGGTCGTCGGCACCCGCGGCTACGGCGGCATCAAGGGCGCGCTGCTGGGCTCGGTGAGCCAGCAGGTGGTGCAGTACGCGGCCAGTACGGTCGTCGTGGTCCGCGAGGACGGCTCCGTCTGAGGGGCGACTCCGCCTGAGGGACGACTCCGCCCGAGGCCCGGGCCGGCCCCCGGGCGAGCCCGGGGGAAGACCGCGGGATGGCCGCGGGCCCGCTGCGGCCCGGCCGGTCAGGACGGCGCGGCGCCCAGGTCGGCCGGGTCGGTGTTGGCCCCGCAGAGCACCACGGCCACCCGCTCGCCGAACGGTCCGGACGCGGTGCGTACGGCCGCCAGGGCGGTGGCCGCGCCGGCTTCGACCACGATGCGGTGCTCGTCCCAGAGCGCGCGCCGGGCGGCGGTGATCGCCGCGTCGGGGACCAGGACCGATGCGGCGTTCGCCGCCCGTACGGCGGTCAGCGCGTCCGCGGAGACCCGGGTGGCCCCGAGCGAGTCGGCGGCCACCGAGTCCACCGGGACGTCCACCGGCCGGCCGGCTTCGAGGGCCGCGTTCAGGGCGCGGCAGTTCTCCGGCTCGGCCGCGACGACCCGTACGCCGTGTTCCCGGGCGGCGGTCGCGATGCCCGCGAACAACCCGCCTCCGCCGACCGCGACGACGACCGCGTCCAGGCCGGGCAGGGCGGTGCGGATCTCGTCGAACAGGGTCCCGGCGCCGGCCGCGATGAGCGGGTGGTCGTACGCGTGGCTGCTGAGCGCCCCGCTCCCCGCGGCGAACTCCCGGCAGGCCGCGAGCGCTTCGGCGTACCGGTCGCCGACGAGCCGTACGTCGGCCCCGTAGCCGCGCAGCCGCTCCACCTTCACGCGCGGGGCCGTGGCCGGCAGGAACACGGTGGCGGGCACGCCCTCGGCGCGGGCCGACCAGGCGCAGGCGAGCCCGGCGTTGCCGCCGGAGGCGATGGTGACCCCGGCGCCGGGAAGGGTGCCGGCCGCACGGTGGGCGGCGAGGAAGTTGCGGGCGCCGCGCGCCTTGAAGGAGCCGGTGTGCTGGAGGTACTCCAGGGCGTACGAGATCCCGCCGCCCGCCGGTATCACCGTGACGGGCCGCACGGCCCCGGCGATCCGGCCGGCGGCGGCGCGCACCGCTGCGTAGTCGAGGGGCACCGCATCGAGGGGTACCGCGTCGAGCTGCTGTTCCATGGACCCGTACTCCTGTCGTTCGAAACTCTTGGCTGTGGCTGTGGCCGTGACTCAGGCTCCGGCGGGGCGGTTCGCCTCGATCAGCTGGCGCAGGGCGCCGTAGTACACCTCGTGGTCGGTCAGGGCGGGCAGTACGTCGGCCAGCCCGCCCGAGAGAACCGGGAACTCGGCGGGGTCCAGGGCGGCCAGCGCCCCGCGCGAGGCGGCGGTGGCGGCGGCCGGGTCCCGGTGGTCGACGAAGGCCGCGCTGCCCAGGGTCAGCAGGTACATCCGGCGGTAGACGGTCATCGCCTCGGCGGGGGTCATCCCGGCGGCCACGCTGTCGGCGAGTGCCGGTTCCACGAGCCGGGCGAGCAGCTGCCGGCCGAGCCAGGGGCGGCCGCCGCGCAGGATCATCAGCCCGGGGTGCGCCGAGAGCAGCCGGTAGAGGGCGGTGAACCGCTGCTCGGCGGCTTCGGCCCAGCCCGCCGCGGCCGGAATCTCGGGGAGCTGCGCGGCGAGGTGTTCGGTGCAGAGGTCGAGCAGGCCGGCGAGGTCGGTGCACCGGCGCTGGACGGTGGCGTGCGAGACGTCGAGCTGCTCGGCGAGCGACCGGAAGCTGAGCGCGGCGGGGCCCAGCTCGTCGAGGATCCGCAGGGCGGCGGCGGCGATCGCCTCGGGTGTGGCACGGTCCAGGGCGGCTGATCTTCTCGGCATGAGATACACCGTATCAGCCATCGTCACATCCGCTGTCACATCCGCTGTCACATCCGCCGTAACGGTCAGCGTCACATCCGCCGTACCGTACGGCGCATCCACCCCTTCGCGCGGGTGTGACTACACCCATATTGCTGGTCATTGATCAATAACCCCCGACTTATGTTGACAGCGGGTAGTCACACCGCTGCACTGAGCCCTCGACAGCCCCCACGTCAAGGAGACTCCGTGCCGCCTCGCCTGCGTGCGTCGCTCCCCTGTCTGACCGCGGCCGCCCTGCTCGCCCTCGCGCTCTGCCCCGCTCCGGCCGCGGCCGAGCCCACCGCGACGTCGGACACCCCGCTCGCGCTCACCCCGCCCATGGGCTGGAACAACTGGGCGCACTACATGTGCGACATCGACGAGGCCAAGGTCGTGGCGAACGCGGACGCGCTCGTGGCCACCGGCCTGGCCGCCAAGGGCTACGACACCGTCACCATCGACGACTGCTGGATGACCAAGAGCCGTGACGCGGACGGCAATCTGGTCGTGGACACGGAGAAGTTCCCGCACGGCATGGCCTGGCTCGGCGCGTACCTGCACGCGAGGAAGCTGAAGTTCGGCATCTACCAGGACGCCGGCTCCCTCACCTGCGAGCGCTACCCCGGCAGCGGTTCACCGGAGGGCGGCGGCCCCGACCACTACGCCCGCGACGCCCGGCAGTTCGCCTCCTGGAAGGTGGACTACGTCAAGATGGACGGCTGCAACCTCTGGGTGCCGGAAGGCCGGACCAAGGAGCAGGCCTACCGGGACGCATACAACTCCGTCGCGAAGGCGCTGCGCGACAGCGGCCGGGACATGGCGCTGTCCGCCTCTGCGCCCGCCTACTTCCAGCAGGGCGAATGGGGCGGATCCGACTGGCACAAGGTGATCGACTGGGTCGGCGAGACCGGCCAGCTGTGGCGCGAGGGCCGGGACATCAAGGTCTACAAGCCGACCGCCCCGGACACCTCGCGGTGGAGCTCGGTCATGGGCAACTACGGCTACAACCGCTGGCTCGGCCGGTTCGCCGGCCCCGGCAACTGGAACGACCCCGACTTCCTCATCGCGGGCGCCCCCGGGCTCACCGCGGCGGAGAGCCGCAGCCAGGTCGGCCTGTGGGCCATGATGGCCGCGCCGTTCATCCTGTCCTCGGAGGTCTCCGAGCTCGCTCCGGACGGGCTCGCCGCCCTGGGCAACACCGATCTGATCGCGCTGGACCAGGACCCGATGGGCCGTCAGGGTGCGGTGGTCTCCTCGAACGCCACCTTCGACATCCTGGTGCGGCCGCTGGCGAACGGGGACCGTGCGGTCGCCGTGCTCAACCGGTCCGGCGCCGCCCGCGACATCCGCGTACCGCTCGACGAGCTCGGGCTGGACTCCTGCACGGTCGAGGCGAAGAACCTGTGGAACGGTGAAAGCCGGGAACTGTCCGACACGTTGACCGGAACCCTGGCCGCGCACGACACCGGCGTCTGGCGGCTCACCCCGCGCGCCGGCTGCTCCGAGGCGGTGCCCACCGGGCAGATCGCCGGCCGGGGCCCCGGCACGAGCGCCGCCTGCGCCGACGGGGCGAACACCACCGGCGTCGGCGCCGTCGTCATGGCGGCCTGTACGGGCGCACCCGACCAGCGCTGGACCCTCGGCCGGGACGGCAGCGTACTGCTGGCCGGGGCATGCCTGTCGGCGGGCGAGGAGGGCCTCGTGGAGCTGGCCGACTGCTCGGGCGACCGGCGGCACCGCGAGCCGGGGCAGAGCTGGACCCCGCGCCGCGACGGGGCCCTGGTCGAGGAGGCGAGCGGGCTCTGCCTGACGGCGCCCGAGCCCGCGGCGGCCACCGTCGAGCCGGGCACCCCCGCCGAGCGGCTGCGGCTGACGCCCTGCGGCGACCACCAGGTCGACCAGGCGTGGGCCCTGCCGGTCTGACGGCCCGCCCCATGGGGAAGCCGACGAGGCACCAGACGAGGAAGCACCCACCCACCGAGCCGAGCGATCCGGCCGCAGCGCCTGAGCCGGCGGAGCCGACAGAAGCAAGGACGACGCGCATGCCGGTCCCTCTCCCACGACGCGGCCGGGCCGCCGCCCGGCGGGCGCGCCGCCGGGTCACCCTGGCCGCACTCCCCGCTGCCCTGCTCACCCTGACGGTCGCCGGGGCGGCTCCCGGAGCGACCTCCGGCGGCGGAGCGAAGGCGCCCGCCGCCCGGCCCTCCGCACCCTCCGCACCCTCCCCCGCGGCGGCTCCCCCGGCCCGGCCGCGGGTCTTCGACGCCGCCCCGGCGCGTGCCTCGCTGCAGCGGCTGCTGCCGCGCCACGCCGGGCAGTTCACCCTGGTGCCGGACACGGGAGCCGGGCCCGACAGCTTCACCGTGTCCGGCACGGCCGGTGCGGTCACCGTGCGGGGCTCCACCGGCGCCACCCTGCTCACCGGGGTCGGCTGGTACCTCCAGCACGTGGCCGGAGCCGACATCGGCTGGCCCGGCGACAGCATCGGGCTGCTGCCGGCCACGCTGCCGGCGGTGCCCGCCCCGGTCACCCGCAGCGCCCAAGTGGCCCACCGGTACGCGCTGAACGACACCGACGACGGGTACTCCGGCCCGTACCGCACCTTCGAGGAGCACCAGCGTCAGATCGACCTGCTCGCGCTGCACGGCATCAACGAGGTGTTCGTGCAGGTCGGCGCCGAGTACCCGTACTACCGGGCGCTCCAGCAGTTCGGCTACACCGCCGCGGAGCTGCGGGAGTGGATCCCGGGCCCCGGTCACCAGAGCTGGTGGCTGCTGCAGAACCTGAGCGGCTTCGGCGGCCCGGTGACCGAGGACCTCATGCGCGGGCGCGCGGAGATGGGCGGCAAGATCACCGAGCAGCTGCGCGGCCTCGGCATGACCCCGGTCCTGCCGGGCTACTTCGGGACGGTGCCGCCGGCCTTCGCGGGGCACAATCCGGGTGCGGTGACGGTTCCGCAGGGCGACTGGGCGGGCTTCGAGCGGCCCGACTGGCTGGACCCGATGTCGCCGCCCTTCGCCCGGCTGGCCGCCGCGTACTACGCGGAGCAGCGCGCGGTGTTCGGGGACAGCACCATGTACCGGATGAGCCCGCTGCACGAGGGCGGCCAGACCGGTTCGGTGGACGTGAAGGCGGCGGCCGGGGCGGTGCAGCAGGCCCTGTGGGCGGCGCATCCGGGCGCGCTGTGGGCGGTGCTGGGCTGGCAGGACGACCCCACCAAGGAGCTGCTGGCCGGGGTGGACACCTCGAAGCTGCTGATCCTGGACGGGCTGTCCGACCGCTACAACCGGCTGGACCGCGAGACCCGTTGGGGCGGGACCTCGTACGCCATCGGCTCGATCTACAACTTCGGCGGGCACACGACGGTCGGCGCCAACACCTCGGTGTGGATCGACCGGTTCCAGGCCTGGCGTGCGAAGCCCGACAGTGCGCTGACCGGCATCGCCTACCTGCCGGAGGCCACCGGCACCAATCCGGCGGCCTTCGACCTCTTCACCGACCTGGCCTGGGAGCCGGGCCCCGTCGACCAGCGGAAATGGTTCGCGGACTTCGCGGCCCGGCGGTACGGGGCCCCGGACGCCCGGGCCGCCGCGGCCTGGGAGGAGCTGCGCACGGGCCCGTACAGCACCTCCTCGGGCCTGTGGTCGGAGTCCCAGGACAGCCTGTTCACCGCCCGGCCGAGCCTGACGGCGGCGGGGTCGGCCTACTGGAGCCCCAAGGCGATGCGGTATCCGGCGGGTTCGGTGCGCCGGGCCCTGGACCACCTGCTCAAGGTGGACCCGCGGCTGCGCGGCTCCAGCGCCTACCGCTTCGACCTGGTGGACACCGCCCGGCAGGCCCTCGCCAACCACTCGCGGGTGCTGCTGCCCCGGATCAAGGCGGCCTACGAGGCCCAGGACCTGCCGCTGTTCCGCGAGCTGACCGCCGACTGGGCGCACCGGGAGGGGCAGTTGGACGCTCTCGTCGGCTCCGATCCGAACTTCCTGCTCGGCACCTGGCTGTCGGCGGCCCGCTCGCACGGCGCGGACCGGGCCGAACAGGACCGGTACGAGTACGACGCCCGCTCGATCCTCAGCGTGTGGGGGCGGCAGAGCACCAGCGAGGGCGGCTTCCTGCACGACTACGCGAACCGCGAATGGAGCGGCCTGATCAGCGAGTTGTACGCCCGGCGCTGGTCCTCCTACTTCGCCTCGCTGGAGGAGGCGCTGGTCCGGCGGGCCGCACCGAGGGCGATCGACTGGCACGCCTTCGAGGACGACTGGGCCAAGCTCACCACCCGCCATCCGGCGCGGCCGAGCGGTGACCCGTACACCTTGGCGGCCGGCATCGCCGCCACTCTTCCCCAGGTCAACTGACGTACACGACAAGGGAGGTGAGGGTCTCCCGATGAGGATCCCCTCACCCTTCGGGGGGAGGCTCCCCACCCGCCCGGGGGACAACCGGGCCGGACGGCCGCCGCTCTAGCGCGGCACCGGGTTCACTGAAAACACTGCCGGAAACGGATCAGGGGGCGGCCGCCGGAGCACTCCGGCGGCCGCCCCTTTCCGGCGCCGCCAACGCCGGAAGGACGCCCGCCATGTCCGAGACCGACCCGCTCCGCAGCTCAGCGGCGCTGGAACTGCTCACGCTCTTCACCGGCGGGACCACGGCGCCGCCCGCCCCGGCCTCCGCCTCCGCCGGCCCGGCCGCCGGGCTGGCCGTCTCCGCCCGGTTACGGACCTCCGCGGACCGGGAGCAGCAGCTGCGGCAGCGTTCCGATCTGCGGGACCGGCTCACCGACGGGATCGTGGAACTGCGCAAGCGCCGGCAGGTCGCCACCCAGCGGGCGGCGGGCCCGGCGGATCCGGAGAGCCGCCTCGCGGCCATGGCCCGGCGGGCCGCGGAGCGGGCCGGGCACCCGCTCGCCTGAGGCGCGGCCCCCCTGTTCGGGGGCACCCTGGTACGTGGGGGGCCCATCCCACCGAGCGGGGCGGACGGTGACTCCGCATGATCCGTACGAGAGCGAGAGCGAGAGGGCCCGGACCCGGCGGGCCGCGGGGCCGGTACGCGCTCGGCGCCGTCAGCGGACTGCTCGCCGCCTTCGCCGGGCTCGCCCTGGCCCGGCTCGCCGCGGCGGCCGTCCGGCCCGAGGCCGCCCCGCTCACCGCGGTCGGCGGGGCCGTGGTCGACGGGACCCCGGCCGCGGTCAAGGAATGGGCGGTCCGCCGGTTCGGTACGGACGACAAGCCGGTGCTGACCCTGGGCATCGGCGCCGTGCTGGCCGCCGTGGCGATCGCGGCCGGGCTGCTCGCCGTACGCCGACCGGCCCTGGGCACGGCCCTCGCGGCCGCCTTCGGCGCGCTCGGCGCGGCCGCCGCGCTCGGCCGGCCGGAGGCCTCCTGGCAGGACGCACTGCCCTCGCTGGTGGCCGGGGGCACGGCCGCCGGAGTGCTGTACCTGCTGATCAGAGCCATCCCGCGGCCCCGCCCGCAGCCTTCCGGCGCCGGCCCGCCCGGCGGCATGGACCGGCGCGGATTCGGCCGCCTCGCCCTCGTCACCCTGGCCCTCTCGGCCGGCGCCGGGTACGCCGGGCGGCGGCTCGGCGCGTTCGGGGACGCGGGAGCCACCGCCTCGCGGGCCGGGCTCGTCCTTCCCAGGCCGGCCGCGCCGGCCCCGCCCGTACCGGCCGGATCGGAGCTGGGGATCCCCGGGGCCACCCGCTTCGTCACCCCGAACCGGACGTTCTACCGGGTGGACACGGCGCTGGTCGTCCCGCGGGTGGACGCGGACACCTGGCGGCTGACCGTGCACGGGGAGGGGGTCTCCAGACCCCTCACGCTCGGCCTGCGGGAGCTGCTCGCCCGGCCCCTGGTGGAGCACGACGCCACCCTCACCTGCGTGTCGAACGAGGTCGGCGGCCCGTACGCGGGCAATGCCCGCTGGCTGGGCGTGCGCCTCGCCGATCTGCTCCGCGAGGCGGGGGTGCGACCGCCTTCGCAGGGCGGCCGGGCCGACCAGCTCGTGGCGCGCTCCGTGGACGGAATGACCCTCGGCACTCCGGTCGAGGCCGTCATGGACGGCCGGGAAGCACTGCTGGCGGTGGGGATGAACGGCGAACCGCTGCCCTTCCGGCACGGCTTCCCCGTCCGGATGATCGTGCCGGGGCTGTACGGGTACGTCTCCGCGTGCAAGTGGCTGCGCGAGCTCCGGCTGACCACCTTCGCCGCGTACGACGCGTACTGGGTGCGCAGGTCCTGGGCGCAGCAGGCCGCGGTCAAGACCCAGTCGCGCATCGACACCCCGCGCGCCTTCGCCGAGGTCGCGGCGGGCCGGGTGCCGGTCGCCGGGGTGGCGTGGGCGCAGCACCGGGGCATCGCGCGGGTCGAGGTACGGGTGGACGCCGGCCCGTGGCGGGAGGCCCGGCTCCGGACGGCGGACGGGGACGACACCTGGCGCCAGTGGGTGTGGCTCTGGGAGGCGGCTCCCGGCGGTCACACCCTGGAGGTCCGCGCCACGGACCGCACCGGCGCGGTGCAGACGGGGCAACGCACCGGAACCGTCCCCGACGGGGCCACCGGCCGGCACACGGTGACGGTCCGGGTCCGGGGCTGAAGGCCAGACGGGCCGGACGGCGGCCACGCACGTGCGGGGCTCCCCAGCGGGTCGGTTCTGCTGCTCCGGTGCTACTTCAGTGCCTTGGCGATCTCGGGAACGACCTGGTCCAGGGTGTACGAGACGGAGAGGACGGAGTCGGTCGCGAAGGCCGAGCTGAGGGTCGACTCGGGCTCGAAGACGAGGTCGTGGCCGGCCTTGACCACGGGGATCTCCTTGTAGAGGGCGTCGCCTTCGGCCTTGGCGGCGGGCACGCCGATCGGGACCATAATCATGAGGTCGGCATCGAGCAGGTCCAGGTCCTCGCGGGAAATCTCGGTGAAGAAGGAGCCGCCGGCCTTGGCGTCGACCTTCGGGTTGTTCTTGAAGCCGAGGCGCTCCAGGAAGTCGACGCGGCCGCTGCCGTGCACGTAGGCCCCGTAGCCGACGCTCGTGAGGGAGCCGGCGGTAACGGTCTTGCCCTGGAACTCGGGGTGTTGCGCCACGGCGGTCCTGAACTTCGCCTCCACGCCGTCGACCAGCTCCTTGCCCTTGTCATGCAGGCCGAGTGCGTCGGCGACCATCCCGGTCTGGGTCTCCCAGTTGGTCAGGTACTGGTCACCGCCCTTCGGGACGCCGATGGTCGGGGCGATCTTGCTGAGGGTGTCGTAACGCTTCTGGTCGCCGCTGGACTTGGTGTCGAGGATCAGGTCGGGCTTGAGGGCCGCGATCTTCTCGTACTCGGGCTCCATCGTGCCGATCTTCTCGGGGCTCTTGGCGTAGAGGCCCTTGGCCCAGGGGCCGGTGCCGTCACCGCCGAAGGCGAGCCAGTCGCTGGCACCGACGGGCTGTACGCCCAGGGCCAGCGCGGTCTCGGCATCGCCCCAGCCGAGGGCGACGACCCGCTGCGGCTTCTTGTCGACGGTGATCTCGCCGAACTTGGTGGCGACCTTGGCGGGGAACCCGGCGCCGGCCACCGGACCGGCGGCCTTGTCGTCCTTGGAGCCTGCGGAGCACGCGCCGAGGGTGGTGGCCAGGGCCATCGCGGCGGCGAGTGCGATCACGGTCGTCGTACGGCGGGTTCGGGGCGCGGTGGTGCGGGTCATGCGGGGTTCAACCTCGTTCGGATCGTGAGAAGGGGAGGGAGTCGTGCAGTACGGGGCGTGCGGGGACGGGAGACCGCCGAAGGACCGGTCAGGGGCTGGTCCGGCCGGTGCGGTGGCGGCCGATGGGAACGATGAGCGGGGTGCCGGAGACCGGGTCGGGGACGAGCGTGCAGCTCATGCCGAAGGCGCGGGTCACCAGTTCCTCCGTGACCACTTCGGCGGGCGGCCCCTCGGCGATGACCCGCCCGTCGCGCAGCGCGACGATGTGGTCGGCGTAGCGGCAGGCGAGGTTCAGGTCGTGGAGGACGACCGCGATGGTGGTGCCGTGGTCCTGGTTGAGGTCGACGAGGAGGTCGAGGACGTCGAGCTGGTGGCTCACGTCGAGGTAGGTGGTGGGCTCGTCGAGCAGGAGGATCTCGGTGCGCTGGGCGAGGGCCATGGCGATCCAGACGCGCTGGCGCTGGCCGCCGGAGAGCTCGTCGACGGAGCGGTCGGCGAGTTCGAGCACGTCGGTGGCCAGCAGGGCGTCGGCGACGGCGGTGTCGTCCTCGGAGGTCCACCGCCGGAACCAGCCCTGGTGCGGATAGCGGCCGCGGCCGACGAGGTCGGCCACGGTGATTCCGTCGGGGGCGACGGGGCTCTGGGGCAGGATGCCGAGGCGCGCGGCGACCTCGCGCGTGGCCAGGGAGTGGATGTCCCGGCCGTCGAGCAGGACGCTCCCGGAGAGCGGGGGCAGCAGCCGGGCCATGGAGCGCAGCAGCGTGGACTTCCCGCAGGCATTGGGACCGACGATCATCGTGATCCGGCCCGGCGGGATGTCGAGCGTGAGGCCGTGGACGATTTCGCGGCCGTCGTAGCCGAGGCGGATGTCACGCGTTCCCAGGGTGGGTCCGCCGCAGGGCATGTCTGTTTCCTCGTCGTCCGTGTAGTCGGTGTAATCGGTGTAGTCGGCGTACTCGGCGTACTCGGTGTACTTCGTGCAGTCCGCGTCGTGAGGGGTCGCGGTCGGCGGTGTGGAGGCCCTACGGGTCATCCGAGGCGCCCCGTCCTGTTGGCGCGGGCCAGCAGCCACAGCAGGTACGGGGCCCCGATGAGGCTGGTGACGACGCCGACGGGGAACTGGCTCGACCAGAGCAGGTGCTGCGCGGCGAAATCGGCGGCGGCCACCAGCAGCGCTCCGGTGAGCGCGGCCGGGACCAGGGCCGCGCCGGAGGCCGGGGCGAGCCTGCGGGCGATCGGGGCGCAGACGAAGGCGACGAACGCCACGGGACCCGCGGCGGCCGTGGCGACGCCCGCGAGGGCCACCGCGCAGCCCAGCAGGGCCAGGCGCGAGCGGGCCACCGGGGTGCCGAGGCCGGCGGCGGTGTCCTCGCCGAGGCGGAGCGCCTCCAGGTCCCGGGCGGCCACGGCGGTGAGCGGCAGCAGCACCAGGAGGGCCCCGAGGAGCGGCCACAGCTGCGCAAGGGTGCTTCCGTTCAGGCTCCCCGTGAGCCAGAGGAAGGCGTTCTGGGCAGCGGTCACCTGGGAGCTGGTCAGCAGGTAGGAGGTGATGCTCGACAGGGCGGCGCCGATGCCGACCCCGACGAGGACGAAGCGTGCCCCGGAGACGTGCCCGCGGCGGGCGAGGGCATGGATGAGGGCGGCGCTGAGCAGGGCTCCGGCCAGCGCGGCCGCCGACAGCGCGATGCCGCTGAGCGCGAACCCGAGGGAGGCCAGGACGGCCGCCGCGCTCGCGCCCTGGCTGATCCCGATGACGTCGGGGCTGGCGAGGGGGTTGCGCAGCAGAGCCTGGAACAGGGCTCCGGACAGGCCGAACGCGGCGCCCACGAGGAGGCCGAGCAGCACCCGCGGCAGGCGCAGCTCGACCACGATGAAGTGGGTCCCGGGGTCCGCCGTACCCGTGAGGGCGGCGATGACCTCGCGCAGCGGTACGGCGAGGTCGCCCACGCAGAGGGCCGCGCAGAACACGGCGATGACCGCGGCCGTCAGCGCGAGCGTGACGGTGCGGCCGCGGGTGCGCCGTGCCCGGCGGAGCGTACGCAGCGTGGCGGCGGCCCCGGCCCGCGACCCCGCGTCGGCGCGGGGGGCGGGGGTGTCCGTCGGAAGGTTCGGGGAGGCGGTCACAGCCCGGCCGCCTTCCGTCGGCGGACCAGCAGGACGAAGGGGACGGCGCCGATCGCGGCCGTCAGGATGCCGGCCTGGACCTCGCCGGGCCGGGCGATGAGGCGGCCGGCGATGTCGGCCACCAGCAGCAGCACCGGAGCCGCGAGAGCGCTGTACGGGAGGATCCAGCGGTGGTCGGGGCCGGTGCACAGGCGCACGGCGTGCGGGACGACGAGGCCGAGGAAGGCGATGGGGCCGGCGACGACGGTGGCCGCTCCGCAGAGCAGGACCACGACCACCGCGCAGAGCGCCCGGGTCGGGCCGACGCGCTGACCGAGGGCCCGGGCGATGTCGTCGCCGAGGGCGAGGGCGTTCAGCCGCGATCCGAGCGCCAGCGCGATGAGGGCGCCGACGGCGATGAACGGCAGGGCCTGCCACAGGACGGCGGGGTCGCGTCCGGTCAGCGAGCCGACCTGCCAGAACCGGTACTGGTCGAAGGACTTGGAGTCGGTGAGCAGCATGGACGTGGTCAGCGACAGCAGGGCCGCGCCGGTCGCGGCGCCGGCCAGGGTCAGCTTGACGGGGGTGGCTCCGTCGCGGCCCATGGAGCCGATGGTGAAGACGAGGAGGGAAGCGACGAGGGCCCCGAGGAACCCGAACCAGATGTAGTGGGCGGGGTCCGTCATGCCCAGGACGCTGAGGGCGAAGACGACGGCCGCGGAAGCACCCGCGTTGACGCCGAGGATGCCCGGGTCCGCCAGGGGGTTGCGCGCGATGCCCTGCATGACCGTGCCGGCCAGGCCGAGGGCGGCCCCGGCGAGGAGCCCGGCGGCCGTACGCGGAATCCTGACCTCCAGCAGGATCAGCTGGGCCTTGTCCGTCCGGTCGGGGTGGAGGAGCGCGGGCAGCAGGTCGGCGGCCGCGACGCGTCCGGAGCCGGTCATCAGGCTCGCCCAGACCGCGCCGAGGAGCAGGGCCGCCAGGACGAGGAGGCCCAGCGACCGCAGGAGCGTCGTGCGGTGCCCGGGACGGGCCGCCCCCGCGGCGGGAGCGTTGCCCGCCGTGGGGGCGTTGCCCGCGGTGGGGGCGGGAATGAGCCGGCCCAGGGCGCGGCGGTGTCCGCGCATGCCTCACCTGTCCCTTTGCTCGGGCAGGCAGCGGCCGACCACTTTGCGTTCGAATGGAGTAAGGCGACCCTAACAATGCGTGGTGAGAGGCTTCGTGGGCTTTGGTCCCGTATTTCCGGCCGTTGTGCCCTGCCCGTTCAGCAGGAGGCGGGCAGCCCCTCGGCCAGGCAGATCATTCCGCCGGGCAGACCATCGCGCCCGGGCCGGCCAGGGCGCGGGCCTCGTGGAGCAGGGCGGGCGGGGTGGCGGCGCTGAGGGTCCATACGACCGCGCCGCCGGGTGAGGGCTCCGGGACCGAGGAGAAACGGTCCTTCAGATCGGCTTCGGCGGTCTCCGCGTACGGAAGGTGGAGCGTCTCGTAGCGCACGGGTGCCGTGTCCACCGGGAGGATCCCGATCCGGCGGCCGTGGCCGCCCGGGCCCCGGTCGGGGCCCGCCGAGGGGGGTCCCTCGATCAGCAGCTCCGTGAAACCGCGCCCGCCCGCCTCGGCGGGGCCGCGGGCGTGCGTGTTGCCCGGGTAGGCAGCGAAGGGGCCGGCGGCGGGGACCAGCCGGTGGTGGACGTGGCCCAGGGCCCAGTAGTCGTACCCGGCTCGGGCCAGCGTCCGCGGGTCGGCCGGTGCGCAGGTCCGGCGGCTCCAGGCACCGTGCAGGCTGGTGTGCAGCAGCCCTATGTTGACGGCGCCGGGGATCGCGCGCGGGAAGCCGGCCGCGAGGTCGCGGTGTTCGTCGGGCTCCCCCACCGACTGGCCGTGGACCGTGACGCCGAGGTCGGGCCAGGTCACCGACTCGGGGGCGTCGGCGCCGAGCCAGCGCACCGAGGGCGGGAGGTGCAGCTTGTGCGGCAGCGGGGTCTCGGCGTCGTGGTTGCCCGAGACCACCACCGTGCGCAGGCCCGCCTCGTGGAAGGCGCCGAGCGCGTCCTGGCAGGCGGCCAGGGACCGGGCGTCGCAGTGGCGGCGGTCGAAGACGTCCCCGGCGATGAGCACCGCGTGGTAGCCGCCCCCGACGATGCGGCGCACGGCCGCGCGCAGGGCCTCGTAGGGGGCTTCGCGCCGGTCTATCGCGGGCGCCCCGGGGTAGTCCGCCAGCCCGCGCAGGGCGGAGCCTATGTGCAGGTCGGCCAGGTGGGCCACGCGTATCGGCGCGGCCTGTGCGGTGTTCACCGGCCGAGGATGAGGTCGGTCTTGAAGGCGTCCCGCTCCAGCAGCCAGCCCTCGGCGCGGAGTTTGCCCATGAGGTCGGCACGCAGCTCGACTGCGTCCCGCAGGGTGCGCCCCTTGGCGGTGATCTCGGCGAACCAGGCCAGCTCGCCGGAGGCGGTCCGCAGCCGGCTGACTTGCGTCTCCATCGCGTGATCGAGCATCCGGCCAGGGTAGTTGGCCTGCCTTACGGGGCCGTGGAGTCGGGATGAAGCGGTGACCGACTCTGCCCAACCAGCAGGTTTCGCGGCCCACTTGGCGAGCTTTCCGGGGAGCCGGTCCAGCACGAGGGCGCGCGAGGCGTCGAGCCCGGGCAGCTCGCCGGGCGGGAGGCCGGGGACCGGCCGGCACTTCTTGTTGGTGAAATCGAGGGTGGCGCGGGTGTGGCTGAGGTTGACCTGGACGGAGTAATTGCCGCCTTCCGCACAGAAGTTGTGGACGGATGCCCGGTCCATCACCCGCCGCACCTCGGCCGGGTCCGTGCCGTCGCCCTCGATGTCGAAGCGGGCCTTGTAGGCCAGGCGGATCCGGTTCTCGTCGTCGTGGCGGCGGATGCGGACGATCCAGCCCTGCCCGTTCAGGCTGCGCCCGGCGTCGTCCATGTACTGGGCGACCTCGAAGCGTCCGGGCGCGCCGAGGGAGAGCGCCGCGGCCGCGGCGGCCGTGGGCCGGCCGTCGGCGTCGAGCACCCGGTCCGGGTCGACCAGCAGTTTGACCTGGTAGCCCGCGCGCGCCGGAGCCACCGGCGGCATCCTGGTGCGCACCCCGGAACGAATCCGCCGGCTTGCCGCCTTCTGGATCTTCTGCGCGTTCTGCGTGTTCTGTGTTTTCTGCGGTTTCCGCATATCCCCGTCGATCATGCCTCATACGGCACCAGTCCGCCCGAAAGCCCCGGAACCGTGCAGGTGAACAGGCGGTGAATCTACCCCAGGACCAAGGTCCCGACCTGCGGGGTCTCACGACCCTGCCGGCTCGGGATCTTCGCCGTACGTTCACGCCGGATGAAGATCGTAGATTGTGAATGCATTCACAAGATCCTGGCAACGGACAAAGGTGCACGTCATGGCCACTCTGCTCACCCCTTCCCGCAAGATCACCGCCCCGGGACCGACCACGGAGGCGCCCGGAGGTGAGAGCGGTCCCCCGCCCGCGCTGCCGGCCCGCATCGCCCTCGCCGCCCTCCGCGTCCTGGTCGCCTGGACCTTCATCTGGCCCTTCCTGGACAAGCTGTTCGGGCTCGGATTCAGCACACCGTCGGCCAAGTCCGTCATCAACGGCGGCTCGCCGACCGAAGGGTTCCTGCTGCACGGGACCAAGGGCCCCTTCGCGCACACCTTCGACTCGGTAGCCGGAGCCGGCTGGCTTGACCTGCTCTTCATGACGGGCCTGCTCGGCATCGGCCTGGCGTTCCTGCTGGGCATCGGCACCCGGATCGCCGCCGTGTCCTGCGCGATGATGATGGGCTTCATGTGGCTCGTCACGATGCTGCCCGCCACCAACCCCCTCACCGACGACCACTGGATCCTCGCGGTGGCCGGAGCCGTGGTGGCCACGACCGCCGCGGGCGACCACTTCGGCCTCGGCCGGGCCTGGCGCCGGACCGCGCTGGTGCGCCGGTACCGCTTCCTCATCTGAGACGGCACCACCGGCTCCGACACGATGCGCACCGCCCTCCCCGGGCCGGTGCGCATCGTAGATTTGGTGTCATGTCCGGAATCCCCCATGATTCCGTCGCACGTCAGGAGCCGGCGCAGTGGAGCTGACCAGTACGTCGTTCCTCGTCACGCTGATCGTCGTCACCGGGCTCGCCATGCTCGCCGCGCTGCTCCTGTGGAACCGGATCCCCGGCCCCGGCTGGTTGCGCTGGCCGGCCCGGCTGCTGATGATCGGGCTGTGCCAGCTCACCGCCATCTGCGTGGTGGCCACCTGGATCAACGGGAGCTACGGCCTCTACTCCTCGTGGGACGACCTGCTGGGCACGGAGGCCGGCCAGAACGACTCCGTCATGACCGGGCCGCCGCTCGGGCGGGCCAAGTTCACCCTCGGCGGCGACGGCACCCGCACCACGTACTTCCGCGGCTCCCACTCGAAGCTCGCCGGCCAGGTCATCGTGTGGACTCCCCCGGAGTACGACGCCCCGGGCGCGGAGAAGACCCGGTTCCCCGTGCTGATGCTGCTGCACGGCTATCCGGGCTCGCCGCGTTCCTGGCTCGACATCGGCGACATGCCCGGCGCGCTGGAGCAGCTCGTCAAGCTCGGCGCGGCGCACCCCTTCATCCTCGTGATCCCCGACCTGTACCCCGGCGGCGTGAACACCGACTGCACGAACACCCCGCAGCGCAAGGTGGCGAGCTGGCTCGCGGAGGACGTGCCGGACCTGGTCGCCAAGAACTTCCGCACGCTCCCCGAGCCCAAGGGCTGGGGGCTGATGGGCATTTCCACCGGGGCCTTCTGCGCGGCCAAGCTGCCGCTCCAGTACCCGAAGGCGTTCCGGGCGGGCGCGGCCCTGGACCCGGATCCGCTGACGGGCGACCCGGACGTGCTGTCCGATCCGGTGCTGCGCGAGCGCAACAGCCCGATGTGGCTGATCGAGCAGGCCGGGCACGACAAGAACACCGATGTCGGGCTGTTCCTGGCCACCTCGGCCCAGGACAAGGACAGCCCGCCGCAGCAGCTGACCGAATTCGCCGAGGCGGCCCGGAACTCCGGGGTCCGGGTCAAGACGCTGGTCCGCCCTCAGGGCGGGCACAACTTCCAGACCTGGATCGCGATGTACCCCGACGCCCTCGGCTGGCTGAGCACGGAGGTCTCAGCGCCCTCCGAGGCCCCGTAGGCGCACCGGCAGGGACTCGACGCTGTTTCCTATGAAGCTGCGCTGGTAAGGGAGTTCGGCATCGGGGACGGCCAGGTCCAGGTCGGGGAAGCGGGTGAAGAGGGCTTCCAGGGCGATGGTGGCCTCCAGCCGGGCGAGCGGGGCCCCCACGCAGTAGTGGGCGCCGTGTCCGAAGGAGAGGTTCCGGGCCGCGGTGGGGCGGGTCAGGTCGAAGCGGCCGGCGTCCGGGCCGTGGAAGGCCTCGTCGCGGCCGGCCGCCGAGTAGCCGGCGAGGACCGGGGTGCCCTGCGGGATCACGGTCCCGTCGATGGTCAGGTCGCGCGTCGGGTAGCGGAACGGGAACCAGCTGACCGGGGCGTCGAAGCGCAGGGTCTCGTCGACCACGTCCGACCACGTGGCCTTGCCCTCCAGTACCAGGGCGAGCTGGTCGCGGTGGGTGCACAGGGCGCGCACCGCGTTGCTGATCAGGTTGAGCGTGGTCTCGTGGCCCGCGACCAGCATCAGCCGCATGGTGCCGGTGAGTTCGGCCTCGCTGAGCCGGTCGCCGTCGTCGTCCCGGGCGGCGATCAGCGCGCTCGTCAGGTCCTCGCCCGGATCGGCCCGGCGGAGGGCGGCGATGGCGGCAATCAGCTCGACGAGCTCGCGCAGGGCCGCCATGACCTCGGCCGGGGGCGTGTCCGTGGCGACGATGACCGTGTTGGACAACGCGTGCAGCCGCCCCTGGTGTTCGGGATCCACACCGAGGAGCTCGCAGATCACGCTCATCGGGAGCGGGAGGGCGACGTGGGTGCGCAGGTCCGCCACCCCGTCCGGGGAGGCCTCGGCCGCCCGCTCCAGGTCGGTCAGCAGCCCGGCCGTCAGTTCCTCGATGCGGGGGCGCAGCCGCTCCACCTGCCGGACGGTGAAGGCGTTGCCCACCAGGGAGCGCAGCCGGCGGTGGTCGGCGTCGTCGGCGGTGTGCATGCCCTGGGCGTCGGCGAAGACGCGCAGCGGCCAGTCGGCTGCGACGGTGCCGTCGCGCAGGGCCGGGAAGTGCCGGGCGGCCTTGGCCACATCGGGGTGCGCGAGGAACTCCTTCAGCGCCTCGTGACCGAGTACGACCGCACCGGGAACGCCGCCGGGAAGCACCACCCCGGCCACGGCGCCCTGCGCACGCAGCCGGGCGTTGAGCGCGTGCGGGCAGCCGCCGGCGGGGTCGATGACGTACGGGAGTGCGGACGGGGGCGTCGACTCGGACGGGGGCGTCGGCCCGGGCGGGGGCGTCGGCTCGGATGCCTGCGCGGCGGGGTCGGTGGACAAGCCTGTCTCCTGACAATACGAACGGATCTGGGCCAACAGTGCGGCCTCGGGGGCCGGTTGTTCAAGGGCGCGCCCGCTCCGTCTCACGGAGCCGCAGGCGCGCCGCACTGCCGCCGCCGCGCGCGGGCATCGTAGGGTCGTGTTCATGGCGGAGGCAGAGCGGACTCTCGAAGGCAAGGTGGCCCTGGTGGCCGGGGCGACCCGCGGCGCGGGCCGGGGCATCGCGGTCGCCCTGGGGGCCGAGGGCGCGACGGTGTACGTGAGCGGGCGCAGTACGCGGGGCAGCCGCTCGGAGTACGACCGGCCCGAGACGATCGAGGAGACGGCCGAGCTGGTCACGGCGGCGGGCGGACACGGAATCCCGGTGGTGGCGGACCACTTGGTCCCCGCACAGGTCGAGGCCCTGGTCGGGCGGATCGACGCCGAGCAGGGCCGGCTCGACGTGCTGGTGAACGACATCTGGGGCGGCGAGCGGCTCTTCGAGTGGGAGAGCACGGTCTGGGAGCACGACCTGGACAACGGACTGCGGCTGCTGCGCCTGGCGGTCGAAACCCACGCCGTCACCAGCCACTACGCGCTCCCGCTGCTGCTGCGCCGACCGGGCGGGCTGGTGGTGGAGATGACGGACGGCACGGCGGAGTACAACGCGACCCGCTACCGGAACTCCTTCTTCTACGACATCGCCAAATCGGCCGTGCTGCGCATGGCGTTCGCCCTCGGCCACGAGGTGGGCCCGCGCGGGGCGACGGCCGTGGCGCTGACCCCGGGCTGGCTCCGGTCGGAGATGATGCTGGACGCCTTCGGCGTCACCGAGGCGACGTGGCGGGACGCGCTGAAGACGGTCCCGCACTTCGGCATCTCGGAGACCCCGCTCTACGTCGGCCGGGCGGTCGCGGCCCTGGTGGCCGACCCCCAACTGTCGCGCTGGAACGGGAAGTCGCTCTCCAGCGGGCAGCTCGCCCGGGTCTACGGCTTCACGGACGTGGACGGCAGCCGGCCGGACGCCTGGCGGTACATGGTCGAGGTGCAGGACCCGGACCTCCCGGCGGACCCCACCGGGTACCGGTAGGCAGGCCCGCGCGGGCGGCCTCGGGGTGATCGGTCTTGCGGGTGATCCGGTCTTGCGGGTGAGCGGGACTTACGTGTGACCGGGACTTCCGGGTGACCGGCTCCACGGCGTGATCGCCGAGCTGGTTGACTGGGCGCAGAGCCCAACCGGAACGGCGGCCGGGACGACGGCCGAACCGGCCGCCGCCGAAGCTGCCGCCGCCACCGCCGAGGACAAGAGCACGCTCCGGTGACCCCACCCCGCCTGACCCCCCTGCTGGACCAGTTCGACTTCGCGCGCACCCGCCTCTCCGACCGCATGGCCGGGCCCGTCGTGGACAGCGGCGACGGGACGGACACCGAGGTCGGCGGCCCGCTGACGGACGAGGAGTACCTCTGGGAGCCGGTGCCGGACTGCTGGTCGGTGCGGCGCCGCGCGGACGGGCCGGGACCGCGGGCCACCGCGCTGGCCGGCGCGGGCGACTGGGGGCGCGATGCGGCGGCCTATCCGCATCCCTGGCCGCCGCCGTTCACCACGATCGCGTGGCGGCTGAGCCACCTCACCGAGATGCTCGCCCTGCGCGCCGACCACACCGCCGGGACCCGCACGCTGACCCGGGCCGACCACCGCGTCGAAGCCGGGGCCGCGGGCGCGCTCGCGGGCTTCGACTCCGCCGCGGGGGCCTGGCACGACGCGCTGCTGAGCGTCGACGAGGCGGCCCTGGACACCGTCGGGTACTGCAGCTACCCGCACGGCAGCGACGCGGAGGAGCCGTTCCTCGACATCGTCTGGTGGGTCAACCAGGAACTGCTGCACCACGGGGCCGAGATCGCCCTGCTCCGCGATATGTACCGCGCGCGGCGGCCCTGACCCGGCGCCGACGCGCAGCGGCGCGGTTCACCCCTCGGCGATCCCGGGGCCGTCCCCGGCGAGCGGGGCGAAGAAGCCGGCCACGTCCCGCTCGGTGACCTCGCCGAGGGTGGCCGGGGACCAGCGCGGGCTGCGGTCCTTGTCGACGACCTGCGCCCGGATGCCCTCCACCAGGTCGGGCGCGGTCAGCGCATGGCAGGAGACCAGGAACTCCTGTTCCAGCACCGGCTCCAGCGCGCCGAGGACGGCGGCCCGGCGCACGGACTCGAGGGTCACCTTGAGGGCGGTCGGGGACTTGGCGAGGATCGTCTCGGCGGCCTCCTTCGCCTCCGGGTCCCCGTAAGCGAGCAGCCGGTCCACGATCTCCTCGACGGTGCCGGCCGCGTAGCAGTGGTCGATCCACTCCCGTGCCCGGGCCAGCGCTCCCGGCCCGGGCTCGGCGGCGTACCGCCCCAGCACCTCCCCGGCCGGGGCCCCGGCGAGTTCGGCGGTCAGCTCCGGCAGCCGGCCGGAGGGGACGAAGTGGTCGGCGAGCCCGCACAGCAGGGCGTCGGCGGCGCCCACCGCGGAGCCGGTGAGGGCGAGATGGGTGCCGAGCAGGCCGGGCGCGCGGGCCAGCAGGTGGGTGCCGCCGACGTCGGGGACGAAGCCGATGCCGGTTTCGGGCATGGCGACGCGGGAGCGTTCGGTGACCACGCGGACGCTGCCGTGCGCGGACACGCCGACTCCGCCGCCCATCACGATGCCGTCCATGAGGGCGACGTAGGGCTTGGGGTAGCGGGCGATGGCCGCGTTCAGCCGGTACTCGTCGCGCCAGAAGGCGGCCGAGGCCCGCGTGCCGGCCTTTGCGTCGTCGTGGATGGCCCGGATGTCCCCGCCGGCGCACAGCCCCCGGTCACCCGCACCGCGGACGAGCACCTGCGCCACGTCCGGATCCCGCTCCCAGCCGGCCAGGGCCGCGGCGATGCGCAGCACCATGGGGTGGGTGAGGGCGTTGAGGGCCCTGGGGCGGTTGAGGGTGATCACCCCGGTGCGGCCCTCGACGGTGCACAGGACGGTGTCGGCGGCTGCGGAGCCGGAAGCGACAGGGGCATCGGGGGTGTCGGGGGTGTCGGCTTTGGCGGTCACGCCGTCCAGTATGGAGGGCGCGTAGCCTGGTTCGTCATGCGAAAGATCATCCTGATGTCGCAGGTCTCCCTCGACGGCTACTACGAGGGCCCGGAGCGGCAGATCGACTGGCACCGCGTCGACGAAGAGCTGCACCAGCACATGAACGACGCACTGCGGTCCGTCGGCGGCATGCTGATGGGCCGGGTCACCTACGAGCTGATGGACGCCTACTGGCCCACCGCCGATGCCGATCCGGCCGCGAGCGCGGCGGAGGCGGACTTCGCGGGCATCTGGCGTTCGGCACGGAAGTACGTGTACTCGCGCACCCTGGAGGCCCGGCAGGCCGACCCGAACGCGACCGTGCTCCGCGAGGTCGTCCCGGAGGAGGTCCTCGCCCTCAAGGCCGCCCCGGGCGGCGACCTGACCCTGAGCGGGGCGGACCTCGCCGCCTCCTTCCTGCGCCACGGCCTGGTGGACGAGTACCGGATCTACGTGCAGCCCGTGCGCATCGGCCGCGGCCGCTCCCTCTTCCCGCCCTCCGACGGCCTGGTCCCGCTCCGGCTGGAGGAGACCCGCGCGTTCGGCAACGGGGTGGTGCTGCTGCGGTACGCACGCGCCTAGGGGGTGTCCGGCGCCTCTGTCGGGGCGGACAGCGAGGCGAGGTAGCCGGACAGGGCCGCCGCCGTGCCGGACAGCGGGAAGCGGGCGCCGAGGTACCCGTCGGGGCGTACCAGGAATCCGGTCGGGCCGTCGGCGCCGTACAGCCGGGCGAACTCCCCGGCGGCGTCCCGGTATCCGGGGACGGCGGCCGGGAGTCCGGCGGCCGCGTCCGGCGCGGCCTCGCGGGCGAGGACGGCCACGGTGAGCAGGCCGGTGGCACCGCTCTGCTCGGCGGCCTCGGCCAGGGCCGCGCCGTCGGCCCCGTACAGGAGCACCACGTGGCCGGCCCGGCCGCGCAGGGCGTCGAGCAGCCGTACGGGGTACGCGGCGACGGGCAGGGACAACCCGCCGCAGTCCGGGGCCCGTTCACCGGGCTGCGGGGCGTCGGCCGGGCCGAAGGGACGGCCGGCGAGCGGTCCGTCGGGGTAGCCGACGAGCAGTTGGGCCTCACGGAGCATCACGGTCCGCATGCCGTCCTGTTCGTTCTCCATGCCCCGGGTCGCGTGCCGCACGGTCCGGCCGACGACCTCCTCGCCCACGGGGCGGCGTTCGGCGTCGTAGCTCGCGAGCAGGGCGGGACCGCCCGCCCCGCGGAGGGTGAGCGCGAGCTTCCAGGCCAGGTTGCAGGCGTCCTGGATGCCGGTGTTCATGCCCTGGGCGCCGGTGGGCGGGTGGATGTGGGCGGCGTCGCCCGCGACGAAGACGCGACCGTCGCCGTAGCGGTCGACGATGCGGTGGCTGATGCGGAACACCGAGGACCAGCGCATGCCCGTGACCGTGGCCGGGGACGGCGCGAGGCGGTCCACGACGGCCTGGATGTGGGACAGCTCGGGGACCCGGCCGCCCTCCAGCCCGTGCCGCACTCCGTCGCCCGCTCCGGGGCCGCCCGCCGAGCCCGCCGCCGGTCCGCCGGGCGGCTGCGCGGAGAGTTCGGGCGGTACCAGCATCGACATGCGGTAGCGGCCCCGGCCGGGCAGCGGGATGCACACCAGCACGTCGTCGGCGCTCCCGTCGGCGCCCTGGCGCGTGGACCGCAGCCCGTACCCTTCGGGCAGGTCCCAGTCGCTGACCACGTCGGCCAGCATGTACTCCTCGGCGAAGGCCCCGCCCTCGTAGGAGAGTCCCAGACCCTTGCGGACCGTGCTGTGCGCTCCGTCGCAGCCGATGAGGTAGCGGGTGCGCAGCTCCTCCTCGCCGCCGGACGCGGTGCGCAGCAGGCTGGTCACTCCGGCCGCGGGCCCGTCCGCGTCCCCGGCGCCGTCCCCGTCCTGGGTGAACGACAGCAGCTCGGTGCCGCGTTCGATCACGGTGCCCAGTGAGGCGAGGTGCTCCTCGAGGATCCGCTCGGTCTCGTACTGCGGCAACGCGGCGAATCCGTACGGGACTTCGGGAGGCAGCACGAGCTCGATGCGGGCCTGCTCGGCGCCGTTGACGTAGATCAGCTGACCGCGCAGCGGCGCGGCGGCTTCCAGGACGGTGCGGACCAGGCCCATCCGGTCCCAGATCTCCAGCGTGCGCGGCTGGATGCCGACCGCCTTCGCGTACGGCAGGCGGGCCGGCAGCCGGTCGACGAGGCGGCAGCTCGCGCCGTGCCGGCGCAGCTCGGCGGCCGCGCTGAGGCCGACCGGACCGGCGCCCACGATCAGCACGTCGGTCGTCGGGGTGTGCGCCATGGGGGAATCCTCCCGTCGCCCGGCCCCGAACCGGTCCTCTCCCTCCATGCTGGCCCGGTGCGGCGCGGACGGCGAGACGGGCGGATGGCCGGATTGCCGGATGGCCGGATTGGCGGTTTGGCGGTTTGGCGGTTTGGCGGGTCAGCCCGCCTTGGCGTGCGCGCCCGGGGTGTGTCCGAAGGCGCGCCGGAACACGTCGATGAACGCGCTCGCCGAGGACCAGCCGCAGCGGTGCGCCACCGCGGTCACGGGGGTGTCCACGGCGAGCAGCCGCAGCGCCTGGTGCAGGCGCAGCTGGGTCCGCCATTGGGGGAAGGTCATGCCCAGCTCGGCGCGGAACAGCCTGCTCAGGGTCCGCTCCCCCGCCCCGGCCCCGGCCTGCGCGGAGAGTTCCGCCAGCCCGCGCGGATCCGCCGGGTCGGCGTGCAGCAGCGCGCACACCGCGGCCAGCCGGGGATCGCAGGGAGCGGGCAGGTGCAGCGGCTGGAGCGGCGAGGCCCGCAGCTGGTCGAGCAGCACCGCCAGCATCCGGCGGCGTTCGGCGCTGTCGTCCTGCGGGGCCCGGGTGTAGGCCAGGATCAGCTCGCGCAGCAGGGGGCCCACGGCGAGCACCGCGGGGGCGGAGAGCGAGAGCGGGTTGAGGTGCGTGGACAGGCCCACGCAGTGCAGGTCGACGCGGCCGAAGGCCCGGTGCTCGTGCACGGTCCCGGCGGGGATCCACAGGGCGCGGGTGGTCGGCGCCACCCAGGTACCGGCATCGGTGGTGACGGACAGCACCCCGGAACCGGCGTAACAGATCTGGTGGTCGTCGTGCCGGTGCGGATCGATGCCGTGGTGGGTGTCGAGCTCGCGGATGCTCGTCGCTGCGCGCGGGGTGTGGCGGATTTTCTGCATCACCCGGCAATTTATCGGAAGCGGGCCGCCCCCGGCGAGAGCGATTCTCGACCGGTGACCTCCATGCGACCGCCCCAGACCCAGTCCCAGTCCCAGACCCTTGCTCCCCCTTCCGCCCCGGCGTCCCGCCCCGCACGGCTCCGTACGGCCGCCTTCTCCGCGGGCCACTCCTGCGTGGACGTCTACCAGGGCGCCGTCGCCGCCCTCGTGCCCTTCCTCGTATCGGAGCGCGCCTACGGCTACGCCGCCGCGTCCGGCATCGTGCTGGCCGCCTCGCTGCTCTCCTTGGTGGTCCAGCCGCTGTTCGGGGTGCTCACCGACCGGTGGCCGATGCCCTGGCTGATCCCGCTGGCCACGGCCGCCGCGGGGCTGGGCGTGGCGCTGGTCGGACTCGACGCCGGGTACGCGGCCACCCTGGCCGCCGTCTCCCTGTCCGGGCTGGGCGTCGCCGCCTACCATCCGGCGGCCGCCCGGCTGGTCCGTACGGTGGGCGGGCCCGGGCACGGCGCGATGAGCTGGTTCGCGCTCGGCGGCAACATCGGCTTCGCGTGCGCCCCGCTGCTGGTGGTCGGCGCGCTGGCGCTGCCGGGCCCGGCGGGGTGGTGGCTGCTGGCCCTCCCGGCGGCGCTGGGCGTGTTCCTCAACCGGCCGCCGTCCGCGAAGCGTTCGGCCGCGGACCGGGCGGCCGCGAGCCCGGTTCCGGCCCCCGTCCGGCTCCCCGCCGACGACTGGCGGGCCTTCCTGCGGCTCTCCCTGGTGGTCGTCGTGCGCTCGGTGGTCTTCACCGGCCTGAGCACCTTCATCGCGCTGTACGTCCGCGAGCGCGGCGGCGGCGAAACCGCCGGCGCCGTCGCCCTGTTCGCCCTCTTCGCCGGAAGCGCCGGCGGCACCCTCCTCGGCGGCCGGCTGGCCGCCCGCTGGGGGCGCGTCACCACCGTCCACCGCGCCTACGCGGCCGTGGTGCCGGCCGTCGCGGGGATCCTCTTCCTGCCGCTGCCGCTGGTGTACGTCTGCTCGGCGCTGGCCGCCACCGCCCTGTACGTGCCGTTCTCCCTCCAGGTCACCCTGGGCCAGGACTACCTGCCGACCCGCATGGGCACCGCGAGCGGGGTCACCCTCGGCCTGACCGTCAGCGTGGGCGGCCTCGCGAGTCCCCTGATCGGCGCGGCGGCCGACGCGGCCTCCCTGCGCACGGCCCTGCTTCCGCTGGCCGCGCTCCCCCTGCTGGCCTGGGCCCTGGCCCGGGGCCTGCCGGAGCCCGCGGAGCCGGAGCCCTCAGAGCCGGAGCCCTCAGCGGCCCGGGGCTGACGGCGGCCCGCCGGGGCCGGGAGCGAGGGGCCCGCGGGCGAGGCCGCCCGCCCCGCCCCCGCCCGCCCGGGGTCAGCGGACGCCGGCCTCGCGGCGTTCGCGGCCGCGCCGGACGTCGAGGGCGAAGAACCTCGGGACCGCCGCGCCCAGCCCCTCCGCGCCGGTGAAGCCGCGGCGGGCCATCTCGATGTCCGGGGAGGTCCCGCGCCCCTGCCAGTGGCGCAGGAAGAGCTTCGCGCACATCTGCGGCGGCGGGACCACCAGCCTGGGCCCGGCCTCCTCCGCGGCCTCGTCGGCCCGGACCACGAGGGCGCACCACTCCTCCCAGCGCTCGGAGTCCCGCAGCCGCGCCAGGACCGCCGGTCGCCAGTCGACCGACTGCCACACGGGCCACACCCGCACCATGAGCAACCTGATCCGGTCGGCGTCGGGGAGCGCGGCCCGTTCCCGTTCCGTGAACCAGCGGGCGAGGGACTCGGGCAGCGGCGACCGGCCGTCGAGTCCGAGTTTGGCCCGTGCGTACCCTTCGAGCGTCATGCCCCGGGCGCCGGCGAGCTCCTCCAGCAGCCCGGTCAGCACCTCCTCGTGCAGCACGGGGTAGCCCTCGTCGAACAGCCGGGCGGCGTCCAGTACGTCGAGGTCCGACATCCACCGGCCGGGAGCGTGCTCCCGGCGGGTCCGGCGGACCAGGGACCTGGCCCGGCTGATGCCGGTGAAGGGCACCTCGGGCGCGACCGGACCGGGGGGCACCGCGCCCCGGCTCGCGAGCGTGCGCAGCGCCGCCATGGCGTCGAGCCGTTTGAGGTCCCAGACTCCGGAGTGGATCATCTCCTCCAGCGTTCCGAGGGCCTCGTGGTCCTCCTCGTCCAGCGCCCGCTCGATGTCCTTCCAGCCGCGGTGGGTGAAGGGCAGCGCCGCGGCCGCGGCCACGATCCGCCGGCCGGCCTCGGGCGCGATGAGCTCGGTCTCGGCGCCCTCCCTGCAGCCGTAGCGGAGGTTCACCAGGGCCACGGTCTGTGCCGGGTACCCCATCTCGGCCGGACCGTGCAGGACCCCCACCTCGTCGTCCCCGTCGATCTCGCCCGAGGCGTACATGGTGAAGACGGTGCCGAGGCCCCGCATGCCGCAGGGGGCGAGTTCGGCGGCCCGCAGCGCGCCCATGCTCGCGGCGCCGATCACCTCCGCGCCCTCGGTGAGCACCTGGAGGATCTCCTTGTGGCCGACGGAGCGCCGTTCCCGGAAGTAGCCGTCGACGACCACGACCACGTCTCCGGGGTGCCACTGCTCGGCGAGGAGGTCGCCCCGGCCGGCGGGCGGGCGCACCTGCGCCTCCGGGAGCACCGCGTGGACGTCGGCGGCGGACAGGGTCGGCCCCGCGTAGACGACAACCCTGGAACCGTTCACTACAGCACCTCCGGGCATACGCGGCTCCCCGGAGCCACGACCTTGACGACCGGGACCCCGATCTCCTCGCGCGTCAGGTCGACGAGGAGGGGCGGATGGGAGAAGGCGGCGGCCGCCCGGCGCACCACGTGGGCGAGGGCGCCGGCCAGGCTGTCGTGCGGGACGGGGTCCTCCACGAGGCCCCTGATGTCGGCGGCGGCCGGGCCGGAGCGCGCGCTGCGCAGCCGGCCGGCGTCGACGTGTCCGAAGTCCTCCCGGAGGTCGTCCCGGGCCCCCGAGATGTACGCGAGCCGGGCCTGGGCCGCTTCGGAGACGGCGCGGGTGAGGGCGATCTCCGGGCTGAGGTGGCAGCCGAAGCCGAACATCGGCGCCGGGTACTCCTCGCTCGCGACCCAGGACAGGAAGCAGGGCAGGCCGGTGGGTGACGGGACGAGGCGGACCTCCAGGGTGACGTCGGCCCGTTCGATCAGCGTGCACAGCTCGTCGGCCACCGGCGACCCGAGGGAGCGCGGGTCGACGCGTACGCCCATCTCCCCGCCCGCGGCGACCGCTGCGGTCAGCGCGTCGCGCTCGATGACCTCGCAGAGCGCGTGCAGGGCGGCTTCGATCCGGGTGTTGCCGCCGGCCAGCCCGTTCGTCGACTCGAAGAACACCGGCGGGTTCCAGTCGGTGCGCTCCTCCAGCGTCAGGCGGACGGCGTTCAGGGGGACGAGGGTGCGCGCTCCGTCGACCAGGGACCTGGCCGCCACCCACTCCAACGGCAGGCCGTCGTGCAGCAGGCTCGGCGCGGCCGGAGCCAACGCTCCTACGTCATAGCCCAGTTGCGTACCGAGTTTGCGCGGGGTGGCGGTCAGCACGGGCAGGGAGGGCTGTTCCACGTGCCAGGTCTCGACCGACTCCATCACCGCGGAGAGCCGGGCCAGTTCGGGCGTCATGCCCTTGCCCTGGGAGACGGCGAGCGTTCTGGAGAGCGGCCGGATCGCCTGGAAGGTCGGGATGCCGATGGAGTCGAGGCGGGTGATGTCGGCGACCCGGGTGACGCCCACCTTGGCCGCGGCGCGGGTCACCATCTCGCAGGTGTCCTTGGGCGGTCGGGCCCGGTCCGTGCCGGGCAGTCGGTGCACGGAGCGGTCGGCCGGCGTGGCGAGCCAGGCCAGGGGCGCATGGTCGGTCTGCACGGTGGGAGCTCCTGGGGTCAGAGGTTCCGGGTGCGCCGCAACAGCGCCCGGCCGGCGACGAAGTTGGCGACGACCGCGACGACGGCGAGCACCAGCAGGGAGGGCCAGGCCTTGCCCAGGCCGAAGATCGCGGCGTCGCGCATCCCGGTGACGGCGTAGGAGACCGGGTTCACTGTCGAGATCCACCGCAGCACGGTGGGGAGTTGCTGCGAGGTGGACAGCGAGGGTGCGGCGAAGACGAGGACGGGCACCGACACGCTGGTGAGCACCATGAAGGTGCGGTAGTCGCTGATGAGCACGGCCGCCGCGAGGTACAGCCCGTTGAACGCCACCGAGGAGAGCACCAGCGCCAGGAGCAGCCAGATCCAGTGGGAGGCGTGGAACGGGTAGTCGAAGATGACCGCGGCGACGGCCAGGGCCAGCAGGCTCTGGGCCAGGACGAGCGAGACCCCGGCCAGCAGTTTGCCGGCCAGGAAGCGCGACCGGCGCAGCGGCCAGCTCCAGAGCTGGGTCGAGACCCCGCTCATCTCCTCCTGGAACATGGCCATGCCGGTCGTCCCGGAGGCGCTGACCACCGACATGGACAGCACCATGGGGAGGAGGAAGACGGCGAAGGGGAGGGTCTCGCCGCGGTAGGTGATGTTCCCGACGACGTTGCCCAGCGAGGTGTTCACCAGGAGCAGGTACACGAGCATGGGGGTCAGTCCGAGGATGAGGTTGACCCTGTTGCGGGCGAGGAGCGCGTACTCGCGGTAGAACACGGCGGTGAAGTCGGCCGGCTTGCCCGACGCGACCGGTGCGGTGGTCTTGAATCCCAGGTCGGCCACGGTGTCAGCCCTCGTTCCCGGTCATGCGCAGGAAGACCTGCTCCAGCGAGTCGGTGACGGTGGAGATTCCGCAGATCGCGACTCCGGAGTCGTGGCAGTGCCGGGACAGTTGCGGCAGCACGTCCCGGACCTGCGCGTTCTCGATGCGGACCTCGGCGTCCTGGGCCGTGGCGGTCAGTCCGGCCGTGGCCGCCCACTCCTTGACCACCTTGGCGGCCACCGCGTCGTCCACGCTGACCAGCAGGTGTGCGCCGCCGAACTCCCGGACGAGCTCGCTCGGCTGGGCGAAGCGGACCACCTTGCCCTGGTTGATGACCAGGACCCGCTGGGCGTTGCGTTCCAGCTCCTGGATGATGTGGCTGGTCCAGATCACGGTCATGCCGTACTCCTCGCGGAGCCAGCGCACGAAGCGCTCGATCTGGTGCCGGCCGGCCACGTCCAGTCCGGCCGAGGGTTCGTCGAGGATGAGGAGTTCGGGGATGGTCAGCAGGGCCCGGACGAGCTGGAGCCGCTGGCGCTGTCCGCCGGACAGCTGGAAGACGAGCCGGGACAGGTGGTCGGCGAGGCCGAGGTACTCGGCCACCTCCATCGCCCAGGGGCGGGTGGTGCGCCAGGACAGGCCCTTGAAGCGGGTGGCGATCAGCAGGTTGTCCAGGGCCGAGAGCATCTCGTCGTAGGGGGCGGACTGGTGCATCGCGCCGATGCCGGTCTTGGCGGCGACGGGGTCGCGGGCGGGGTCCACGCCGAACACCCGGATCCGGCCGGTGGTGGGCGGGGTGACGCCGCAGATCATCTTCATCAGGGTGGTCTTTCCGGCCCCGTTGGGTCCCAGCAGCCCGATGGTCTCGCCCTTGGCGATGTCGAATGAAATTCGGTCGACTGCCGGTGTCTCTTTCCCGCGATAACGCTTGGTCAGTTCCTCGGCGCTCACCACACCATTCGCCACGGTCCGCCCTCCACAATGTGATCGATGGTCCTCTTGGATTTTCTCCGGCCGGTATTTTCCGGGATGGCCGATCGCGTTGCTGCGGCAGGACGTTACGCCCGCGGGACGGCGCGCAAGCGCGGCCACGACCCAAGTTGCCTGGGAACTGCCTCCGTTCTGCCGCCTCTTGCGCCGCCCCCGCTGGTTAGCATTCGCAGCATGAGCCGTTCAGGACGGGCGGAAGACCGCGACGCCCAATCCGTTGTGGTTCTGGTGAATTGCGCGGGCGGCCGTGAATTGGAGGTCGTGCGCGACGCTTTGACGGGGCCGCTGGAAACTCCGGCGATACTGATCCGCCAGGACGAACTCATGTCGACGTCCCTGGCCCTGGACGTGGACACCGGTCTGCTGGACGTCTCCGGGCGCCGGGTCAGACCGGCCGTGGTGTGGGTGCGGCACGGTTCGGCCTGTGCGCTGATGGCGCAGGCGAGACCAGCCGGTTCGGTGAATCCGCTGCGGGCGGAGTCCTGGTCCGGTTTCCTCCGCCAGGTGGCGGCCACGGCGGACGCCGCGCTGCCCGGCGGCACGCTCGTCGGTCCGGGCCAGCTGGTGGAGGCCCGCAGGCTCGGTGTGCGCACGCCCCGTACGGTCGTCACCAACGACGTGCCCGCGGGTGCGCGCGAGGTGGGGGCTCCGGTCCTCGTCGTCAAGACCCCGGACTTCCGGCTGTTCGAGCCGGACCGGCACACCTGGAAGGACTGCCTGCCCTCGGTCGTGGGCCCGGAGGCGGCGGAGCGGGACCCCGGACCGGCCCCGGGCGTCGCGGGAGAACGCCCGGTCGTCGTCCAGGAGTACGTGGCGCACGTGCGCGAGCTGCGCGTCTACCACCTCGACGGCGGGATCTGCGCCTTCGAGGTCGGCAAGCCCGGTCCGTCGAGCCCGATGACGGATCCCGACAGCGTCACCGTGACGCGCGTCGACTGCCCGCGCCCCGCGGCCGAGGCCGTACGCACCCTGTGCACCGCCTGGAACCTGCGCTACGGGGCGTTCGACCTGCTCGTGTCCGACACCGGGGAGGCGGTGTTCCTGGAGGCCAACCCCGACGGGGACTGGCTCTGGTTCGAACGCAAGGCGCGCTGGCACGGGGTCTCGTTCATGGCCGCCGTCATGGTCCGCGAGTTGTTCGTCCGCAGTACGTCGTGAGGGAGAGCGTGAGGAGTGCGTCGTGAGGAGTCCGTCGTGTCGTGAGGAGTCCGCCGTGAGGAGCCCGCGCCGGTGACGGCGATACGGGGTGCCGAGATCTCCAGCCGGGGCCTGGTGCTCGTGGCCCTGGTGGCGCGGGGTCACACGACCGACCGCGTGGCCCGTGCGCTGTGCCTGAGCAGGCACACGGTGGGCGAGGAGATCAGTGTGCTGCTCGACCGGTTCAACTGCCGGAACAGGGCGGAGCTGGTGGCCTACTGCTACGTCCACCGGCTGCTGCCGATCGATGTCTGGCCGCCGCCGTGCGGCCCCGTGAAAGGGGTGGGTGACGTGTTCGACCCTCTGATCGCTCTGCGCGAGGCCGGACTTCCGGTCGACCAGCTGAGCACCGCTCAGCGCGAGGTGCTGGCGGGCCTGACCGAGGAGGAGACGTCGGTCGTCGTATCGGTGCAGCTGCGGCTGGTCGAGGCGGATTCCGGTGCGGATGCCGAGGTGTGGGCGCACGACCTGAAGCTGCTCTGAGCACGCATGAGCCGCAGACTGGTGGTCGTCCTCTTCCTCGATCTGGTCGGGTGGACCCGGCTCGCCGAGCGCGTGGACCCGGAGCCGCTGCAGCGGCTGCTCGACGAGTACTACGAGATCTGCTCGGACGCGGTGGAGGAGCACGGCGGGGTCGTGGAGAAGTTCATCGGCGACGCCGTGATGGCGGTCTTCGGGGCCGACACCTCCCAGGAGGACGATGCTCCGCGGGCGCTGCGCGCCGCCGCGCGGATCCGCGCGGAGGTGCGTGACCTGCGCACGCCCGCCACCGGTGCCGCCCCGGTCGAGGTCCACTGCGGGATCGCGGCCGGCGAGGCGCTGGTGACTCGTTCGGCCCGGGCCGGCATCCGGGTCGTCGGCGACGTGGTGAACCTGGCCGCACGCCTCCAGGCGCTGGCGGTCGCCGGGGAGATCATCGTGAACGAGACCGTGGCGCACCTGGCGCGTCCGCACTACACCATGGTCCCGGTGCCGCCGGTGACCCTGAAGGGCAAGGCCGAGCCGGTGCCCGTCCTCCTGGTCACCGGTGAGGCGGCGGCCGGCGCGGACGGCGCGGACGGCGCGGACTGCCTCATGGTGGACCGCGCCGCCGAACGCCACCGGCTGCGCGGGATCTACCACCGGGTGGCCCGGGAGCGACGCGCGGAACTGGTGACCGTGCTCGGACCGCCCGGGATCGGCAAGACCCGCCTGGTCCGGGAGGCCGTGGACGACCTCGTCGCGGCGGGGGCGCGTCCCGTCGCGGTGTTCGGCAGCTGCCAGGCCTACGGGACGGCCGGCAACTACGGGGCGCTCGTCGACATGCTCGACGCGCTGGCCCGGCGGGTCCCGTCCTGCGCCGAGCTGCTGCGGTCGGACGAGCGGATCGCCGGCGTTCTCGCGGCGCTGCGCGAGGCCTCGCTCCCCCGGCGGGCCGGTACGGTTCCGGGCCCGGGCGTGGAGGAGGTGTCCTGGGCGGCCCGCGAGCTGCTCACCGCCGCGGCCGCCGGCGGCCCGCTCGTCGTGGTGTGGGACGACCTCGCGTGGGCCGGGCAGTCACTCCTGCGGCTGATCGGCGAGCTGATGGACGGCCTGCGGGACCTTCCGCTCCTGATGGTCTGCGTGTCCAGGGCGGAGCTCGCGGGCCGGGAGGGGCCCTGGGCTCCGGGGGCGGACGGGACCCGGGAAGCGGACGTGATCGAGGTCGGGGCGCTGGTCCCGGCCGACGGTGCGCGCCTGGCGGTCTCGCTGGCCGCCGCCGGGAGCGGCGCCGAGGTGGAACCGCACGGGCTCGATCTGGCCGAGCAGGTCGACCGGGTCGCCGTCTACGGCGCGGGCAATCCGCTGTACATCCGGCTGATGATGGACTGGCTGCGGAACGGCCGGACCGTCGACGAGGTACCGCCGAGCATCACGGCCATGGTGGGGGCGATGATCGACCGGCTGCCCGCGCCGGGCCGCCGGCTGCTGGGCGCGGCCTCCGTGATCGGCCCCTCGTTCACCCTGGAGCAGCTCGCGCTGCTGGGCGAGCCCGCTCCGCAGGATGCGGTGGCGGAGCTCGTCGGCCTGCGGCTGTTCCGGTCCGCGCAGGAGGCGGGGGGCTACTGCTTCGTCCAGCAGCCGGTGCACGAAGTGGCGTACGGCAGGCTGGAGAAGGAGCAGCGAGTCGCCTGGCACCGGCGGCTGGCCGGGCACGGTTTCAGTCCGGGCTTCCACCTCGAAGCCGCGGCCCGGCTCCTCGCGGGGCTGCGCCCGGACGATGCGGGACTGGCGGAACTGGCGCGGGAGGCGGCCGGGGCGCTGCTCGGAGAGGGCACCCTGGCGCTGCGGCAGCGTGACGTGCCCACGGCGATCGGACTGCTCGGACGGGCGCTCGTCCTGGCGCGGGGCGGGCCGGGCCGGTGCCGGTCGGTCGCGGCCGTCCGGCTGAGCGATGCGCTCATGCTCTCCGGGGACACCCGGGGTGCGCTGGAGGTGGTGGCGGAGGGCGAGTGGCCCGCCACCGGCTCCGGTCCGGCCCCCGCCCTGGTCCGGGTGCAGCGGCACCTGCTGGCGGCCCGGCTCGGCAAGGTGGCGGAGGCCGATGTGGCGGGGCTGCGGGCCGCGCTCGACGGCGAGGAGCCCGACCGGTCCGCCCGGTGCCGGTTCGAGCAGCTGCTGATGCTGATCCACCTGGACCGCGGCCGGTTCGGGGCGGCCGAGGAGGCGGCCGTCGCCGCGCTCGGCCACGCCCGGGACGCCGCTGACGCGTACGAGGAGGACCGCCTGCTGGTGGCCCTGTGCGAGATCCGGCAGTGGTCGCCGAGTCCGATGGCGCAGAAGCTCGCGGGGTGCGCGGAGCTCCTGGAGCGGTTCGCGGCCGACCGGTTCCTGGCGCTGCCCGCGCTGGCCGCCCGCGCGCGCTGCCTGGCGCTGACCGGGGACCGGTCCGGTGCGCGTTCGGCGCTGACCGAGGCCGAGTCCGTCGTGCTGCAGCTCCGGCTGACCATGGGGCGGGTCCTGGTCGATCAAGTGGCGGCGCTCGCAGCCTCGTTGGAGGGGGAACACGCGGAGGCGGAGCGGCGCTTTTGCCGCGCGGCGGACGCTCTCGAACAGGCCGGCTACGTACCGGTCGCGCTGACCATGCGGGTGCAGGCGGCCCGCGAGTGCGCCCGCCGGGACCGGCCGGACGAGGCGGCCCGGCGGATCGCCGAACTGCTGGCGCGGCGCGAGGAGATGGACGTGCGGGGGCGGATCCTGTGCCTGACGGCCGCCGTACTGGGCGCCGCGGAGCGGGGCCGCGCCGAACCGATGCATGCCGCGCGGATGGATACCGAGCCGGCGCCTGCCGAGCCGATGCGGGCCGACGTGCTGCGCGCCGAGGTGCTGCGGCTGCTCCGGGACCTGGACGACCCGTGTCTGCGCGGCGAGGTCTGTTTCGATCTGGCCCGGGCCCACCGGTGCCTGGGCGAGGAGGCCGAGGCCCGTGCGATGGCCGGGCGGGCCGCCGACAGCTATGCGGCCGTCGGCGCGGCGAAACCGCTGGAGGCGGTACGGGCATGGAGGTGAACGGTGCGCCCTGGCGGCGCGAGCGGCGGCCGCACGCGTCGGGGATGCCCGCGTGGAGCATGCCGGCGGGCGGGGACCCCGGCGAGCCCCTGCCGACGGCCCTGTTCCAGGGGATCGGTCCGCGCTGGGCGTGGGAGGGGGCCGACGGAGAGGGCGTACGGGTCTGCGTGCTCGACAGCGGGGTCCAGGCGGGGCATCCACTGGTCGGCCCTGTGGAGCGGGCCTGGCAGGTGGTGAGCACCGAGGGCCGGGCTCCGCGCGTCGAGGAGTGCGAGCCGCTGGACAGCGCCGGGCACGGGACCGCGTGCGCGGGGATCATCCGCTCCCTCGCGCCCCGGGTGTCGCTCAGTTCGCTCAAGGTGCTCGGTGACGGGAGGGCCGGCAGCGCCTCCGCGCTGATCGCCGGGCTCGCCTTCGCCATCGAGGAGGGGTTCGACGTGGTCAGCATGAGCCTGTCGACGACCAGGGTCGAATTCCGGGACCGGCTGGGCGAGTTGTGCGACCGCGCCTACTTCCGCCGGACCGCGGTGGTGGCGGCGGCGCACAACCTGCCCATCGAGAGCTTCCCCTGGAACTTCGCCTCGGTGATCTCCGTCGCCAGTCATGCCGAGCCGGACGGCATGCGCTTCTACTACAACGCCGCTCCCCCGGTCGAGTTCCGCGCCCGCGGGGTGCGCGTGCCGGTGGCGAGCCTGGGCGGCGGCACGGTCCGCAACACGGGCAACAGCTTCGCGGCGCCGCACATGGCGGGGATCGCGGCGCTCGTCCTGAGCAAGCACCCCTGGCTCACCCCGTTCCAGCTCAAGAGCGTCCTGTACCACTGCGCCGCGAACGTCCGAGGAGAAGGAGGCGGGGAATGAAACCCTGGCCGCACGATCTGATGGCCACCGAACGCCGGCTCCTGCAGTCCGTCGTCACGGTGGCCCGGTACATCTACGGGGCCGCCGCGTCCTCGGTGTTCATGGTGAGCCCCGACACCGGCGAGCTGATCTTCGCGGCGGTGGCCGGCGAGGGCGAACAGGGCCTGGTGGGAAGGAGGTTCGAGCCCGGTACGGGCATCGCCGGCTGGGTGGCGGCCAGCGGGCAGCCGCTGATCACGGACGACGTCGGCGCGACCGACCGGTTCGCCCGCGACGCCGCGGCCTCCACCGGGTACGTGCCCGCGAGCATCATGGCCGCCCCGCTCATCGCGGACGGGGAGTGCATCGGGGTGATCGAGGTACTGGACCGCCACGTCCACGACGGGCACGCTCCCGGCCGGGAGCTCGACGACATCGAACTGCTGGGGCTGCTCGCCACGCAGGCCGCGCTGAGCCTCGCGCTGCTGCGGCGCAGCGAACAGGCCGCGGAGGCCTCGCCGCGCATGGGCGAGCTGCTGGCCCGGCTGTCCCAGCACGCGGTCATGGACGCCTCCGACCCCCTGGCCGTCTCGCTGCTGACCCTCACGCTGGACCTGCTGGACCGGGGTGCGCACCCCGGTTCGAAGGTGGTCTGACGGCCGACGGAGACGGACCGCAGACGGCGCACAGACGCGCCGCAGACGGATCGCAGACGGATCGCAGACGCGGCGGAGACGCGTACGGAACGGGCCCCTCCTACCCTCCTGGCCTATGGTCCACCCTGCCGAGGCCCAGGCTCCGTCGTTTCCCGAGCTGCTCCGCTTCAAGCGGGTGCAGGCCGGGCTGACCCAGCGGACGCTGGCCGATCTGTCGACGATCAGCCCGAGGACGATCCGCGCCCTGGAATCGGGCCGGGTGAACGCGCGGATGCAGACCGTCCGGCTGCTCGCCGACGCCCTGGGGCTGGAGGGCCTGGCCCGGGAGCTCTTCGTGACCGCGGGGCTGGGCAGCGCGGGGCCGGCTCCGGCCGGAGCCGATCCCTGTCTGGCGGTGCCCCGGTCCGTCAACGCCCTTCTCGGGCGGGAGGTCGAGGTCCGGGCGATGGCGGGCGCCCTGGAGTCGGATCACCGCCGGATGATCTCCCTCTCGGGGCTCGCGGGCGTGGGGAAGTCGCGGGTGGCCGCGGAGACGGCGGCGCGGCTGAGCTCCCGGCGCGGCTGGCCGGTGCTGTGGATCGGATCGGGAGCGGCGGCCCTCGACGGGCACGGGACGGCCTTCGGCCCCCTGCTGCGGTCCTTGCGCCGGCTCGTCGAATCGGGTGCGCAGGACGTGGCCGCGGTCTGCCGGCTCATCGGCCGGCACGAGGTGCTGATCGTGCTCGACGGGGTCGCCGACGCCCGGGATCCGGTCGGCGTGGAGGAGCTGCTGGCCTACTGTCCGGGCATCCGGGTGATCAGTACGTCACGGGCCCCGTGGAACGCGGCCGGCGTCCAGGGCACGGTGCTCGCGCCGCTGACCGTCCCCGGACCGGAGTGGGAGGCGGCCGGGTCGCTGGACGTCCTGGCCGCCGTGCCGTCGGTGCGGCTGCTCGTGGACCGGCTCGCGGAGATCCGGCCGGGATTCGTGCTCGGCCGGGGGGACGCGGCTGCCGCCGTGCGGCTGTGCCGGACCCTGGACGGCCTGCCGGCCGCACTGGAAGCGGCGGCGGCGGGGTGCGGGGTGCTGAGCCTGCGCCGGCTCGCGGACATGCCCGCCGCCCAGCTGCTCGAACTGCCGGCGGCCGCCCGGCCCGCCGGTGTTCCCCGGACCATCGGCTGCCCGATCCGGTCCGGGGTCGAGCGGCTGGAACCAGCACCGCGCACCCTTCTCGGGGAACTGGCCCGCTTCGAAGCGGCGTTGACCGTGTGCGAGGCCGCCGAGGCCCTGTGCCTGCCGCTGAACCGGGTGATGGCGGCACTGGGCGCGCTGACGGGCGGCGGGTTCGTCCGGGCCGCGCACGAGGAGGCCGAGACCCGCCTGCACCTGCCGAACCTGGTGCGGGCCGCGTTGGCCTGATGCCGGTCCGGGTCCCGATTCAGCCCAGGTGCGCCGCGAGGAACCGCTCGACCGCGGCGTAGTAGGCCTGCCGGTTGGCGGGACGGGCCAGACCGTGGCCCTCGTCGGGGAACAGCAGGTACTCGTGCGGCAGTTCCTTGGCAGCCAGGGCCGCGACGATCTGCTCGGCCTCCGCCTGCGGCACGCGGACGTCGTTGGCGCCCTGGACGACGAGGACGGGGATGCGGATCGCGTCGACCCGCGACAGCGGGGAGCGTTCCCACAGCATGGCGCGCTCCGTCTGCGGATCCCCGACCTGGGCGTGCATGAAGGAGCGCAGCGCGGTGCGGTAGGGCGCCCCGGCCGCCAGCAGGGTCAGCAGGTTCGACGGACCGCAGAGGTCGATCGCGCACGTGAACACCTCCGGGGTGAAGGCCGCGCCGACCAGAGCCGCGTAACCCCCGTACGAGCAGCCCATGATGGCGATCCGTGCGGGGTCGATCCCGCCGCCCGCGACGAGGTGGGCGACCGCGTCGAGCAGGTCGGTCTGCATCGCGGCGCCCCACTGTTTGGCGCCCAGGTTGCGGAACTCCTTGCCGTAGCCCGTGGAACCGCGGAAGTTGACCTGGATGCAGGCGTAGCCGCGGTTGGCCAGGAGCTGGGCCTCCTCGTCGAACGCGAAGGTGTGCCGGGCCCAGGGTCCGCCGTGCACGTTCACCACCGCGGGCAGGCCGGTGCGTTCGGCGCCGGGCGGCCAGGTGACGTAGCCGTGGACGGTGATCCCGTCGCGTGCGGGGAACGCGAAGGGCTCCATCCTGGCCAGCGTGTACGCCTCCAGCTCCCGCTGGTGGCTGAAGAGGTGGCGCAGCGTGCCGGCCGGCCGGTCGTAGACGTAGTAGAGGACGGGGCCGGCCCCGGTCACCACCGAGACGGTCCAGAGCCGTTCGGCGCGGTCGGTGCGGTCCACGTAGATCTCGCCGTCGACCGACAGGAGCGCGAGCTCGCCGCGGATCCGGTCGAGGTCCTTGGCGAACTCCCCGTCGAGGAAGACCCATTCGTCGCGGTCCTTCGCGAAGAGCACTGCTTGCGGCAGGCGGCTCACCGGGTCGAACTCGACCTGTTTGACGTCGTACACCGGGTCCTCGGCGAGCAGCGTCCGCCGCCCGGTCGCGAGGTCGACGGCGAGCAGGCGGCTCGCGTTGGCTCCGATGGAGGACAGGAGGTGGCAGGTGGCGCCGTCGCGCGAGAAACCGATGACCCGCGTCCCCATGGCGTCCTCGTAGGGCACGTCGAGCCAGGGCGGGTGCGGGGCGCCGTGCGGGCCCTCCGGTCCCTCCTGTCCGTCCTGTCCGTGCTGTCCGTCCGACGGGTCGAGGTGTACGGACAGGCCGCCGTCGGGTTTCATGACCGTGCCGCCGCGCACCCGCAGGTCGGTGTCGACGATCCAGCTCAGGTATCCGGGATTCTCCGCGACCTTCGTGAGCCGGTCCGTCCGCAGGTCGAGGGCGTAGACGTCGTGCAGCCCGGGCCGGTCCTTGTTCAGCCCGATCAGCAGGGTCGTCGGGTGCCACCGGTTGTGCGCCAGCACCCGTGCCTGGACGCCGTCGAAGGGCGTGGCGCAGCGCTCCCGGCCGGTGACCAGGTCGACGAGGTGGATCCGCCAGCTCTCGTCGCCGTCGCGGTCGCGCAGGTAGAAGAGGGTCCGGTCGTCGTGGCACAGGCCGTACGTGCGGATGCCGCGGCCCCGGTCGTGCGTGACGGGCCTCGCGTCCTCGGGCCGGTCCACGGGCGCCGTCCACACGTTCAGCACGCCGTCGTCCGGGGCCAGGTAGACGAGGCGGGTGCCGTCGGGGGAGATCTCGGGGACGAGGTGGGTGGGGTTGCCGAAGAGGACGGAGTGCGGGATCAGCGGTACGGCTTCGGTGGTCACGGTTACGGTTCCCTTCCCGGAGCGGGTGGTCGGGGGCCGCGTTCCGAGAACCACCAGTCGCGGAGCCCGGGGAACTGTGCGACCGCCTCGTCGGTGTCGAGCGGAGGGGCTGCGGAGAGGCCGGCGGAGGGACCGGGCAAGGCCGCCCGGGACGGGACCAGGGTCTGGGCCCGGAACAGCCGGGTCATCAACACCGGGCTGCTGAGCACCGCTTGGGAGACCAGGGCCCGCATGCGCTGCCCGGAGGCGGATCCGGGGCCCCGGGCGGACGTGGTACCCGCGGCGGCGGCGATGCCTTCGGCAGGGGCGACGCCTTCGGGGCGTGCGGAGTCCTCCGCGGATGCATGGCCCTCCGCGAGGGCCCGTACCCGGTCCTGTTCGGTCGCCATGCGCCAGGATTCGGCGGCCACTTCGGCCACCGCGGCCTGGACCGCGGGCAGCACGGAGGGCCGGGCGCCGCGCTCCGCCAGCTCCCGGTCCAGCCGCAGGGCGCCGAGCAGCGCGACGGACATCCCGTGCGAGTAGACCGGGTTCACCGCCGTCAGCGCGTCCCCGATGACGAGGAATCCCTCGGGCAGGGGCAGTCGCTCGAAGTACCTGCGGCGGTTCGCGGTGGTCCTGAACGGCCTTACGCCGCCAAGGGGTTCGGCCGCGGCCAGCAGCTCAGCCGCGAGCGGCGAGCGCAGCGAGCGCGCGCAGTCCGTGAATCCCGGCTCGTCCACCGGCGGCCGGGCGACGCGGGTGCCGGTCAGGGTGAAGATCCACCGGCCGCCCTCGATGGGGAACAGCGTCGCCCCGTACCCAGGAAGGCCGTTCGAAGGCCTCGGATGCAGCATGATCGCCGGGAGGTCGGCGGCGAGGCCGGGGGGCGCCCGGTAGATCCGGGTGGAGTACGCCAGCCCCGGATCGACCGCCTCCTCCTCGACCGCGGGTCCGCCGATCGCGGTCAGCCACCGTCCGGCCCGTGAACGACGGCCGGTCGCGTCCACCACGAGGTCGGCGCGGAGGGTCTCGCCGGAGCCGTCCTCACCCGCGACCAGGACACCGGTCACGCGCGCCGCGTCCCCTGCGAGTCCCAGGACGCGGGTGCGCTCCCGTACGGTGACCGTCCCCTCGGCCAGGGCCCGCTGCCGAATGACGTGGTCCATCAGCCAGCGGCTGCACGAGACCATGAAGGCCCCGGTGTCGTGGCGGCGGAACCAGCCGTCCGCGCTCAGGATCAGCGCCCCGTCCGGCAGCCCCCGGCGGTGCGCCCCCTGCGCGAGGAGCGCCTCCAGCGTTCCGGGGAGCAGCGCGTCCAGGGCCTCGGCGCCGGCGGTCACCAGCACGTGGCTGTGGAACGCCTGGGGCAGACCCGGCCGGACGCCCGGCCCGGCCGGGTAGCGGCCGCCCTCGACGACGGTGACCTCGTCGACGTGCCGGGCGAGCACGGTGGCCGCCAGCACCCCCGCGAAGCCCCCGCCGAGGACGACGGCCCTGGTCATGACCGCGCGGCCGGCTCGCTCCGGGTGGCCTGCGGTGCGGCTTCCGGCCCGTCCTGCGGTGCGGGTTCCGTCTCCTCCAGGAGGTCGGCCTCGATCATGGAGCTGATGAAGGCGTCCACTTCCGCGCGGATGCGGGCCGTCATCACCGGGTTGTGCCCCGCGAACAGCAGGGACAGGTTCCTGATGACCGTCTCGCGGTCCCCGTCGCTCTCCACGAGCGCCCAGATCTGGGCGGCCGTCGCGTTCAGGGTGCGGAAGTCTCCGGACTCGCTGTGGTAGAGCGAGATGCCGTCCCCGCTCTCCTGCCAGATCACCGCGTCACTGATGCGCAGGGACATCGCCCAGCCTCCTGTTCACCGGCATGATCGGAATCAGTTCGCCCACCTTGATCGCGGGCACGGGCGCCGGCGGGCGGACGTAGGTCTTCCACTGTTCGTGGGCCTCGTGCACCTCCCCGGTGGCAACCAGCCGGGGGACGGTCATTTCGGCGCCGTCCAGCGCCAGTTCGGCCCGGGTCACCCCGGTCTCCTGCCACAGCTGCGTGGTGACCCCGTGCCGCAGGATCCGGCACAGGTGGCGGCTGTTGCGCCGCAGGTCCCCGGACTCCGACATGTGCGCGGCCCGGCAGCCGCCGCCGCAGTTCGCCTTGATGTAGCACTTCTCGCAGTCGGCGTGGAACTCCCCGCCGTACACGGTGCTCCTGCGCATCGAGGTCAGCACCGGGCCGGCGAAGATCTCCGACAGCCGCTGCTTCCTGATGTTCCCGGCGAACTCCCCCTTGCCCGTGACGAGTTTGCACGGATAGACGTCGCCGAGGGAGTTGACGTAGATCTCGTGCCCGCCCATGCCGCAGTTTCCCTTGACCGAGCAGGCGGTGACCGGCCTCGGGCCGTCCGGCTTGAGCTTGCCCGCGACCGGCGAGGTCCAGACGAGCTGCTGTACGTCCAGGTGGTCCTGCCACCCGAAGTCGTAGGCGTCGTCGGCGCCCCGGCCCAGGTCGTTGTGGTTCATCAGGCGGACGCTGTGGATCTCGATCCCGTCGAGGAAGGAGGCGAAGTCCTCCAGCTCGTGGATGTTGTCCGAGGTGACGATGTGGTTGATGGCCGGCGCCACCCCGGCCTCGTTCAGCAGCTGGATCGCCCGGTGGGTCTTGGCGAACGCACCTTTGCCGCGCGTGCGGTCGTGGGTCTCGGCCGTGCCTCCGTCGAGGCTCACGGTGACGGCGTCGAAAAGCTCCGCGAACCGCCGGGCCTTCTCCGCGGTCCGGATCATCGTCGCATTGGTGATGATGTTGACCTTCAGGCCGCTGTCCTTGGCGTGCTCGACGATCTGGAACAGGTCCTTGCGGAGCATCGGCTCGCCGCCGGTGAAGATGACGGTCCCGGCGCCGAAGTCGGCGATCTGCGAGACCAGGTCCAGGGACTCGGCGGTGTCGAGCTCGCCCGGAAGGCACTTCTCGGAGGACGCGTAACAGTAGGGACAGCGGAGGTTGCAGCCGTCGGTGATGGCGTAGTACGCGACGCCCAGGGGCGGTTCGCTCAGCCTGACCTTGGGCTTGTTGCCGTTGAAGTACACGATCCAGTTCAGGATCAGCTTCGCGAGGACGCGTTCCGTCGCGTCGTTCTGCTCCAGCCCCGGCAGCTCCCCGCGGGCCCGGGCGGCCGCCAGGGCTTCGAGGACCCGAAATTCACGTCCGGACAGGACGCACCGGGCGGCCACCTCCGGGTTGACCACGAGGTGGTCCTCGCCGTGCACGAAGTACGTCAGGTCGTTGGGCACCTCGAACAACGACAGGTTCCGAACCAGGTTTCCGCGCATCCCGCCTCCTCTCTGGGCTGGCACAGGCGCGGCCCGACGCGAATGGCCGCCGGACCCCGCCTGTGGAACGGTCAGTTCTCGGCCTGGCCCGATCCCGACCAGAGGCCGCACGCACAGAGCATCGCGGCGTCGAAGCCCTCCTTCGTGGCCTCCGGGGAGGTCCAGTCCTGGGAGTGCGCCACCACGTCGGGCAGGATCGCCGCGAGGCGGGTCTTCGTCGAGATGAGGACCTTGGTCTCCTCGGGAGTCAGGCTGGCGTAGAACTCTTCGAGAGCGGGCGCCATCGTGCCGCCGATGACGCCGGCCGCACGCAGGGACTCCAGGGCGTTGAAGGTCATGCTTCCACCTTTCGCTGTCGCGTTCGCTCGGGGACGCAACCGAGACTGCGCGCGGCGGACCCGTGAAACAACCCCACGAATGTGGGTTGTGCGGGAGCGACGAAGGGGACATACGCAACGCGGGCGGGCGCCTTGCGACTGCGGTCCGGGACGGCCTGAACGCGCCGCGCACGGGTGTTGACGCTCTCCGGACCTTGCCTCAGGCTCATACCACAGCCGTTGTGAAGCCCATGTGAAGCGGACGTGGAAATCGGGATCAATGGAGCGCCCACCCGGCGGCCGGCGGCCCGTCGGACGACCCGAGAGGTGCGATGAACCCCATCGGCTTAGGCACCGTGCACATATCGCTGTTGCCGGGCTTCGTATGCCGCACCGACCAGCGGGTGACCGATCTCAGCGACATCCAGCAACGGCTCGTCGCGGCCCTGGTGCTCGGTGACCGCCCGCTCAGGCGCGGCGACCTGGCGGCCCGGCTCTGGCCCGACGCCCCGGCCGACCGGGCGGGTGCCCGGCTGCGCCAGACCCTGTGGCGGCTGAATCAGGCCACTGCCGGCGGCCTGTTGCGGGCCTCGCACACCACCGTCGCCCTCACCGACCACGTCGAGGTGGACTACCGGTCGGCGGCCAGGCTGATCGCGGCGATGTCCGGTGCGGGCGGGGCCGCGGCCGCAGAGGACCACCTGCCGCAGGCGTGGAACGTACTGCGGCACCCGCTGCTGAACGACTGGGACGACGACTGGCTCGTACCGTTCCAGGAGAAGTGGAAGGTCCAGCGCGTCCAGACACTGGAACGGCTCGCCGAAAGGCTTCTCCAGCGCCGGCAGCACGCAGCCGTCCTCGAACTGGCCGACGCCGCGACCCAGGCCGACCCGCTGCGCGAGGGGCCCCGGCGGATCGCCGTGCAGTCGTGCCTGTTCGTCGGCGAGGTGGCCGACGCCCACCGCCGCTACCGCGGCTATCGGGAGCTGCTCTCCGCGGAGCTGGGCGTGGCGCCGAGCGAGGCCATCCCCCAGCTCCTCAGACAGGACCGCGAGCGGCAGCTCGCCCTCACGCCGGAGTCCTGACGACGGACTCCTGACGGCGGACTCCTGACGGCGGACTCCTGACGGCCGAGCCCTGACCGCCGAATCCTGACCGCCGAATCCTGACCGGGCGCCGCCGCACCGGCTCCGGTACGACGGCTCCCGCACCTCACGACGGTCAGTGCAGGTCCGCCCGGGCCGCGGTGTCGTCGATGAACCCGCCCGACTGGTGCTGCCACAGCTTCGCGTAGGCGCCGTCCGCGGCGAGCAGCTGGTGGTGGGTGCCCTGCTCGACGATCCGCCCGTGGTCCAGGACCACGAGCTGGTCCATGGTGGCGACCGTGCTCAGCCGGTGCGCGACCACGAGCGCCGTCCGCCCGGCCATCAGCCGCCACAGTGCGTCCTGGACCAGGATCTCGCTCTCGGAGTCCAGGGCACTGGTCGCCTCGTCGAGGAGCAGGACCGGCGCGTCGCGCAGGATGGCCCGGGCGAGGGCCACCCGTTGGCGCTGCCCGCCGGACAGCTTCACCCCGCGCTCGCCCACCATGGTGTCGAAGCCCTCCGCCAGCCCGTCGGCGAACTCCGTGACGTGCGCCGCCTCGGCCGCCCGCCGGATCTCCGCCTCGGTGGCCTCCGGGCGGGCGAAGGCGATGTTGTCGCGCAGCGTGCGGTGGAACATCGCCGGGTCCTGGGGGACGTAGGCGATCAGGCTGCGCAGGTCGGCCTGGCTCAGCCGGCTGATGTCCTGCCCGCCGATCAGGATGCGGCCCGCGTCGATGTCCGTCATCCGCAGCAGCAGCCGGGTGAGCGTGGTCTTGCCCCCTCCGGAGCGGCCGACGAGACCCAGCTTCGACCCCGCGGGCACGGCCAGCTCCAGGCCCTCGAAGAGCGGCTTCCCACCCTCGTGGCCGAAGAACACCCGGTCGAAGCGGACGTCGGCGACCGGCGGGCTGCGCAGCGGTTCCGGGTCCACCGGGTCGAGCACGGTCGGCGGTGTCAGCAGCAGTTCGGTGAACTGCGCCGCCTCCGTCATCGAGCTCTCCAGGCGGCGGTAGATCTGGTTGAACTCGAACATGATCCGCGTCGCCCCGGCGTAGTAGGTGAAGGCGACGATGACCGCCTCCACCCCGTGCGCTCCCCCGCCGAGCACGATGGCGAGCAGCAGCCCCAGCACGTTGGTCGCCACCGACAGGGGGGCGACCAACGTGTCGATGCGCAGGTTGCCGTAGTCCCACGAGCGCAAGGTGAGCCGCCTCGACTCCGCGACGCGGGTGCGGTGTTCGGCGGCCTCGCGCGATTCGGCGGCGAACGCGCGGACCGTGTCCATGTTCATCAGGCTGTCGGCCACGTGGCCGGACACCCGGGCGATCGCCTCCTCCCGCCGGGCGACGAGCACTTGGCGGCGGCGGATCAGGGGCACCACGCACAGCCCCGTGACCGCGATCATCACCAGCAGCCCGACGACGAGGAGCGGGTCGTACTGCCAGAGCACCACCGAGGCGAACAGCAGGGGCACGAAGCTGCCCATGACCGAGAACGTCAGCGTGTCGACGAACTCCTCGAAGCGGGAGGCGAAGCTCAGGACCCGCTTCGTGAGGGATCCGGCGAAGTTGTCGTGGAAGAACGCGGCGTCCTTGGCGAAGAGTTCGTCCATGCCGGTGACGTACAGCTGCTCGATGCCGCAGGCGTCGACGCGGTTCAGGCAGTGCAGCCCGATGCGCCAGAACGCCTCCGACAGCAGCAGGACTCCGGCGAAGCCGAAGACGTAGGGCATCGCCCAGCCGAGGCCGCCACCGGCCCCCTCGGCGGCTTCTCCTCCGCCCGCGATCCGGCCGACGAGCTTCGCGACGACCAGCGGTGCGACGTAGTGGAGGCCGATGTTGCCCAGTGCCGGGAGCAGCATCGCGGGCGCCGTCAGCCGGCGCAGGCGCAGCAGCTCCCGCCCGTAGTAGCGGAGCGCGAGGAGTACCGGACTCCTGCGCGGCGGACTCTCGTTCGGTGAACTTTCGTGTGATTCGGGCGATCCCATCCCAACCCTGCCTTCTCGGACCGTCAGGTCAGAAAGCGGAGTGTCCCGCACGGGCGCCCGCGCGGTCCACGGCTTTTCTCCCGATGGTCCAGATCCGGCCGAGCGCGCACGGAAACCGGCCGCCGTTCGCCTGGTGTACCCGCCGGCGTCACGCCAGGCTCCCTTACCGGAACCCCGGACGCGCTGTGCTGGGGTACTCAGTCACCCCTCGACGTGGAGGTCGTTCCCGCCATGGCAGAACTCAATCGCCGGCGTTTCCTGCAGCTCGCGGGCGGCACCACGGCCCTGACGATGCTGGGCGAGAGCATCGCCCGCGCCGCCGCCATCCCCGCGCAGGGGACCACCGGCTCCATAGCGGACGTCGAGCACATCGTCGTCCTCATGCAGGAGAACCGTTCCTTCGACCACTACTTCGGCGCCCTGCGCGGTGTCCGCGGCTTCGGCGATCCGCGCCCCGTGACCCTGCCCAGCGGCAAGTCCGTCTGGCACCAGTCCGACGGCACGAAGGAGACGCTGCCCTTCCGGCCGCCGTCCGAGGACCTCGGAATGGAGTTCCTCCAGGGCCTCAACCACGACTGGGCGGGCGGCCAGAGCGCCTTCAACAAGGGCAGGTACGACAACTGGGTGCCCGCCAAGACGGCCACCACGATGGCCCACCTGACCCGCGAGGACATCCCCTTCCACTACGCCCTCGCGGACGCCTTCACCATCTGCGACGCATACCACTGCTCCTTCATCGGCTCCACCGACCCCAACCGCTACTACCTCTGGTCGGGCCACACCGGCAACGACGGACAGGGCGGCGGCCCGGTCCTCAACAACGCCGAGGTCGGCTACGGCTGGACCACCTACCCGGAGCGCCTGGAGGCCGCCGGAGTCTCCTGGAAGGTCTACCAGGACGTCGGTGACGGCCTCGACGCCGAGGGATCCTGGGGCTGGATCGAGGACGCCTACCGCGGCAACTACGGCGACAACTCGCTGCTGTACTTCAACAGTTACCGCAACGCCCAGCCCGGCAGCGCCCTCCACGAGAAGGCCCGTACGGGCACCAACGCCAAGGCGGGCGAAGGCTACTTCGACAAGCTGCGCTCGGACGTGGTGAACGGCGCCCTCCCCCAGATCTCCTGGATCGCCGCCCCCGAGGCCTTCAGCGAGCACTCCAACTGGCCCTCGAATTACGGCGCCTGGTACATCTCCCAGGTCCTGGACGCGCTCACCGCCGACCCCGACGTATGGGCGAAGACCGCCCTGTTCATCACCTACGACGAGAACGACGGGTTCTTCGACCACGTCGTCCCGCCCTACGCCCCCGCGAGTCCCGCGCAGGGCCTGTCGACCACGCCCACCGCCCTGGACGTGTTCCCCGGCAAGGCCGGGTACGTGGCCGGACCCTACGGCCTGGGCCCGCGCGTGCCGATGCTCGTCGTCTCCCCCTGGAGCACCGGCGGCTACGCCTGCTCCGAGACCTTCGACCACACCTCGGTCATCCGCTTCATGGAGCAGCGCTTCGGCGTCCACGAGCCCAACATCTCGCCCTGGCGCCGCGCCGTCTGCGGCGACCTGACCTCCGCCTTCGACTTCACCCGCAGGCACACCGCCCCGGCCCCGCTGCCCGACACCGACGGCTGGTCCCCGCCGGACCGCGAACGCCACCCCGACTTCCGGGCCACCCCGCCGCCCCGCGGTTCCATGCCGCGCCAGGAGAAGGGCCTGCGCCGCACGCGCGCGCTCAAGTACGCCCCGTACGTGGACGGCGCCGCGCTGGTCTCCGAGGGCAGGTTCCGGCTGACGTTCAGCGGCGGCCCGGAGCTGGGCGCGCAGTTCTACGTCACCTCCGGCAACCGCACCGACGCCCCCTGGACCTACACCGCCGAGGCGGGCAAGTCGATCGCGGACACCTGGAACACGGCCTACTCGGCCGGGGCCACCGACCTGACCGTGCACGGCCCCAACGGCTTCCTGCGCGGCTTCCGCAACCCGGGCACCACTCCCGGCCCCGAGGTCACCGCCCGCCACAACGCGGCCACCGGGAACCTGGACCTCACCCTCACGAACGCCGGGCCCTCCACCGCCACGGTGACTCTCACCAACGCCTACGGCGGCGGCCCGAAGCGCGTCAAGGTCCCCAAGGGCGCCACCGTCAGGCACACCGTCTCCCTGAAGAACACCCGCCACTGGTACGACGTGACGGCCACCGCATCCGGCTCCCCGGCCTTCCTGCGCCGCTTCGCCGGCAAGGTGGAGACCGGCGCGGCGGGCCTCTCGGACCCGGCGATCCTGACGCAGCACTCCTCCTGAACGACAAGCGGCGCCGCCGGGTTCACCGGCGGCGCCGCACGTCCTGCTCGAGTCAGGCGGGTCAGAAGAGGTGGGTGACGCTGGTCGCCCAGCCGCTCGCGCCGACCAACTGGGGCTGCTTGAGGCCGGTGGGACCGCCCGGATAGAAGAGCAGGCAGCCGGTGGGGCAGGTGGTGGTGGCCGGCTTGCCCGCGCCGTCGACGTAGTTCACGACGCGCTTGGGGTCGGCCGGAGTGGTGGTCCACAGGTCGCCCTGCTCGTCACCCGCCTTGGGCTGGAACTGCTTGTACGGGATGACCTGGCCCTCGTCGGTGATCGTCTTGTTGACGACGGCGCCCTGGGCGTTGCCGTGGCTGACGATCAGCGGGCGGTCGGCGGGGCGCCAGCCCCCGGTGGCGTAGGTGGTGCGGGGAGCCAGGCCGAACTTGCCGTCCGCGCCGATCTTGCCGGCGTAGAGGTACAGGTTCCCGTCGATCTTGTTCCGGGCGAGGATGTCCTTGACCCCGTCGCCGTTCTGGTCGCCGATGCCGAGGATCTCGTAGTTCTTCCAGGTGGCGCCGCCGGTGTAGGCGGGGGCCTTGAAGTCGAAGGGCGCGGTCTGGTCCGGGCTTCCGTCCGGCTTCGTGCGGCCGGAGTAGATCCGCAGGCGGGCGCCGGTGCAGGCATCGTCCACGCATTCGACGGCGGCCAGGTCGTTGCCCTTCATGAAGCCGTCGGCAGCGCGCTGGTCCAGGTCGCCGGGGGCGATGATCTGCTGGAGGCGCCCCCAGCCCTTGGAACCGAGACCGGGAGGCGGGGACAGCTCCCTGCGGACCTCGGACAAGGGGGTGCCGAGCCCGTTACCGGGGTAGACGTAGAGCTTGTTGTCGCTCAAGCGGGCGATGACGTCTTCGAAGCCATCAGGTACGCCCGTGGGAGTGGTGAACCCCACGAAGTCTCCGCCGTGCGCGATCAGGGCGTCCTTCCAACCCGCGTCTCCGACCAGGCGCATCTGCACGCGGCCGGCTCCGTTGCCGGAGTAGAGGCGCAGGCCGCCGTCCGCTTCGGGTCCCAGCAGGTCGACGAAGCCGTCGCCGTTGAGGTCGCCGAGCAGGTCCTTGCGCGTCGGGTTCAGCGGAGTCTGCCCGGCCGGATAGATGAAGGATGCCGGGTACACACGCAGGACGGTGTCAGTGGTCTGCGTCCTGTTGCCTGCCTTGTCGAAGGCCTCGACTTCCAGGGTGTGCGTCGGCCAGAGCGCGAGGTCGACATCGACCGTGGCCTGCGTGGCGCCGTTGACGAGAGGAATCCAGCGGTTCCCGCCACAAGGAGTACTGGATACGGAGAGGGGGCGGCCTATGTCCCAACAGAACCCGGCGAGGTCGGTGGCCGGGTTCTTGAACGTCAGCCGCACCCGGGTGCGTACCCGCTGAGGGGGGAGGTCGGGCGTGTCCTCCTCGGTGACGGTGACGGGATCCATGGGCGGGTCCGCGTCGACGTTGAAGGCACAGCCGACGGTGAAGGCGCTGTAGGCGCCTTCCTCATCCCTGGCGCGGACCTTCCACTTGTAAGCGCCGGTGGGCAGGTCCGCGGCACGGACCACCGTGGTCGACGTGCCGCCGCTCGACACGGTGGTTGCCTGGGGAACGGGCACGGTCACGCCCGCGGCGGTGGTGACGACGAACTGAGCGGTAACGCTGCCGCCGTCGATGTCGCGCAGGTTCGCGATCAGCGCAAGGCCGCTGTTGCCCATCAAGCCATTGCAAGGGACGGGCCTGTTGCCCTCGCTCGAAGCGCCCCAGGCCCCTTCGAAGGCTCCCGCGCTAAGCACCTCGGGCTTGGTCTGGTCCGCTGCGGCCGCGCCCGGCGCGTTGAGGAGGTTTGCCGCGGTGAGCGGGAGGACGAGTGCGAAAAGGGCGGTGAGCGCGCGGGGCACTCGTCCACCGGCTCTGCGGCGAGTCATGGGATTTCTGCGTCTTTCTGAGAACGTCAAGGACGTGGATCACCGCAGAGTAGGGCACGCAATTCGCATGGGCATAGCAAATTCTGCGCTGATGACACCACGGCAACGGCAAACCCGAACCCAAATGATCCCTTTGAGGACGGTCTGGTCCAAGGGGGTTGGGTCCGGGCTTGCGTGTTCTTCTCGTTCCCGCGGTGCGTTTGCTGCACCAAACAGTCAGCCGCCGGTCTTGGCGGACTCCAGCAGCAGGACGTTGCCCAGGTAGCGCGGACCCGTGGCGTCCGAGGGGCGGTTGACGATGCCCGCGGGCGCGGTGACCATCACGCTCGAACCGCCACCGTCGAGGTTCAGCGCCTCCCGGGCACCCAGGTCCTTCATCAGCTTCGCGGCGTCGGCCACGCCCAGGCCCGAACTCCACTCGGCCCGGCGCCCGTCGACGACGGCCAGCAGCAGCCGCCCCTGCGCGTCGATGCCGAGCATGGTGCGCGGGTTGCCGCGGACCACCCAGTTGTAGGTGAAGGTCTGGTCGGCACCCTGCCGGATGATGCCGTCGGCGAGGGCGTTGACCGCGATCCGGCCGTCGCGGATCAGCGTCGGGCCGGTCTGGACGATCGTGGTGTCGGGGGTGAGCGGGACCTGGTGCCCGGCGCCGTCCAGCACGCGCTGGGCGATGCCCAGCCGGGCGCCGGTACGCGCGTGCGCGAGCAGCCAGTCGGCGCTCTCGCCGATGGCCTGGAGGGTGGAGCCGCCCGCGGGCGGCTTGGCACCGCGGGTGCGGTGCACCGCCGTCACCCGGTCGTCGCGGTCCAGGACCACCTCGGCGCCCGCTCCGGTCGGCGGGGTGCTCCACTCGGGGGTGAAGCGGACGATCTCGCTGTCGTCGGTGCACCTGACGTCGTGCTGCGGGTGCTGGGTGGGCAGGTCGCCGCCGACGCCCCCGCAGTTCCAGATCTCGCCGGGTATCCGGTTGATGCCGTCGACCTCGCGGGTGGAGCCGCCCGCGGCGACCGTGATCCGCGTGGTGTAGGTGTCGACGTCGAACGTCCGCCCGCCGCCCGTGATCCTGACCCCGCTGCGGCCCTGGGTCGCGGCGCTCAGCAGCCGGCCGTCCTTCACGTACAGCCCGAGCGACGCCTTGTCGGCGAACCACTGGGCGTTGACGCCCGCCAGTGCCCCGGCGGCGGCCGCCAGGTCGGGCAGCTTCTCGTGGACGTCGATGTTCGGTCCGAAGTCGCTGGCCAGACGGCCGGTGAACCGCTTGAAGTCCACCCGCAGGACGAAAACCCGCTGGAGGGCGTCGGCGTCCGTGCCGTCCTGCGCCGTGTACCGGGTGTCACCGGCGAACCCGGCCGCCTTGACCCGGGCGAGCACGGCGCTCGCCGCGCCCTGGTCGGCGTACCGCCCGATCCGCACGGTCCAGCCCAGCGTGCCGGCCGGGCGGTCGGCGAAGGCGGGGATGAGGACCCGTTCCACCCGGGGGTCGAACCCCTTGGCCCGCAGGGCACCGGCCACCTGGTCGGCCCGCGCCTTGGCCCCGAGGGCCGCGGTGGCCGAGCCGTACGGCCCGTCGGCGGTCAGGGGCTGGTTCACGTGGACGGTCCAGACGTCGTCGGCGTCGGTCCGGCCGAGGACCAGGGAGGTCTGGGTCACCCCCGGAGCGAGCACGACGGACCGCACCGACGTGGCGGACGGAAGCGTGAGGGGCCCGGCGTTCGTGACGTCCAGCAGACGCGGTGCCGGCGCCGGCTGTTCGGCGGCCCCGGATGCCGGCGCCGTGGCGAGGGCCGTGACCACGCAGAAGGCGAGGACGGCGGCGGACGAAACGGCTGCCGGCGATGTCTTGCGCATACGACGCTCCCTGGAGGTGAGGCGGTACGTCCTCTCAGTGCAGGGGCGTCATGTGGCGTGTGGCGCAACTCCGCTTGCTGCGCACGTGAATTCCGCGCAAGGGGCACGCGAAAAAGACCGAAGGGGCGTTTCGGATTTCTCCGAAACGACCCTTCGGTCTACGACTCTTTCGAGTCGGGACGACAGGATTTGAACCTGCGACCCCTTGACCCCCAGTCAAGTGCGCTACCAAGCTGCGCCACGTCCCGATGTGCTTCTGATCTGGGGTTTCCCCCGTCCCTGCGGCACATGCAGAACATTACCCCACGGCGAGGGGTGTGCATGCACCGGTTATCGGCGCGGGAGAGGATGGGGAGGTGAACGCACGGGATCGGGACGGTGAGGGGCGGGCGCGGAACGCTCGGCCCAGGGACGGGCTGGGGCGGCCGCTGCCCTACGGGACCCCGGGGGTGGAGCGGCAGCCCGAAGGGGTGGTGCGGGCGCCCGGGGAGACCGTGCGCGAGGCGCAGCGGCTGCTGGACGCGGGGATGCCCTTCCACGCGCACGAGGTGTTCGAGGACGCGTGGAAGTCCGGGCCCGCGGAGGCGGCCCCGCTGTGGCGGGCGCTGGCGCAGCTGGCGGTCGGGCTGACGCACGCCGCACGCGGGAACGCGGTCGGCGGGGCGCGGCTGCTGCGCCGCGGAGCCGCTGCCCTGGCCGGGCCGGCCGGAGCCGGGACCGGGGCCGTGACCGTGCCCGGGCCCCCGTACGGGATGGATCTCCCCGGGCTGGTCCGCTGGGCCCGGGAGCTGGCCGTACGGGTGGAGGCCGGTGCGGCCGTCGACGCGGCGGCCGAGGCACCGCACCTCACGGGTGGCCCCGGCCCGGCCTGATCCCGGTCCGACGCCCGGCCGGGGCCTACGCCGGCTGCAGGAGGTCCCAGCGGTTGCCGTAGAGGTCCTGGAAGACGGCGACCGAGCCGTACGCCTCGTGGCGCGGCTCCTCCAGGAAGCGGACGCCCTCGGCGGTCATCCGGGCGTGGTCGGCGGCGAAGTCGTCGGTGTAGAGGAAGAAGCCGACGCGGCCGCCCGTCTGGTCGCCGACGCGGGAGCGCTGGGCGTCGTCCTTGGCGCGGGCCAGCAGGAGGGCCGATTCCTTGGCGCCCGGCGGGCGCACCACGATCCAGCGGGAGCCGTCCGGCCGTGCGGTGTCCTCGACGAGGTCGAAGCCGAGGGCGCGGGTGTAGAAGTCGATGGCCTCGTCGTAGTCGTGGACCACGAGGGCGGTGAGGGCGAGGTGGGAGGGCATGTCCTCATTGTGCGCCGAGCAGGACCACTTCCAGGGTCCGGGGGCCGTGCACGCCCTCCACCCGGTCCAGCTCGATGTCGCTGGTGGCGGAGGGGCCCGAGATCCAGGTCAGGGGGCGGGTGGGGTCCAGCAGGGGAAGGGCCTGCGGAACGGAGTCCACCACCTGGCCGGGGACACGGACCACGCAGATGTGGTGGTCGGGGACGAGGGTGATCCGGCGCCGTCCCTGCTCGGGGCCGCCGTCGAGGACGATCGTGCCGGTCTCGGCGATCGCCAGGGCGCAGCCGGTCACCACGCTGTCCACGGAGTCCAGTTGGTGCGGGGTGGAGTCCGTGCGGTCGTGGACCCTGGTCGCGTCGACGGCCGCCGTCCAGTACGGGGGCAGCCCGGGCGGTACGAGCACCGAGGAGGCTCCGCGCTCGGCGAGGAGGCGGGCCAGCAGCACGGCGATGCCGTCCTCCCCGACCCGGTGCACCTTGGCCCGGTACTCCGTGAGGTTCGCCGCGAGCAGGTCGACGGTCTCGGCCGGGGTGCGGGCGCCGTGGAACGGGAGGTAGTCCCGGGGGATCGCGGTGTCCGGGCGCGGCTCGGGCAGGGCCCGGCGGATGCGGGCCAGGATCTGTTCCCTGCTGCTCACGGGCGTGCCTCCTTCTCGCGCGCCGCCCACCAGTCGCGGAACGAGCGCTCCGGGAGCTCCGGCAGCTCCCTGCTGTCGGTCCAGGCCCGCCCCGGGCCCGGCAGCCGGCGCGGGCGCAGCCGCCGGGCCCGGGCCAGCAGCCGCTCCCCCGCGCGCAGGGCGCCCGGGCGGTCGAGGAGGAGCCGGGCGGCCCGCATGGCGGCCCGTTCGGCGGTGTGGCCGTCGGCGGGGCGGAGGCGGACGCGGATGCCCTCGCGGGTCACCGGGCCGCCCTGGACCACGCGTTCGCGCAGGTGGACCAGGACCTCGGGGATGTCGATGGCGACCGGGCAGACCTCGTAGCAGGCTCCGCACAGGGTGGAGGCGTAGGGCAGGGTGGCGTCGATCTCGCTCCCGGTGCCGCGGAGCTGGGGGCTGAGGATGGCGCCGATCGGGCCGGGGTAGACGGAGCCGTAGGCGTGGCCGCCGGCGCGCTCGTACACGGGGCAGACGTTGAGGCAGGCGGAGCAGCGGATGCAGCGCAGGGCCTGGCGGCCCACCTCGTCGGCGAGGGTGTCGGTGCGGCCGTTGTCGAGGAGGACGAGGTGGAAGGCGGAGGGGCCGTCGCCGTCGGCTCCGTTCGAGGGCCCGAGCCCGGTCCACATGGTCGTGTACGGGTTCATCCGCTCGGCGGTCGAGGAGCGGGGCAGCGTCTGGAGGAAGATCTCCAGGTCGCGGAAGGTCGGGACCACCTTCTCGATGCCGACCACGGAGATCAGGGTCTCGGGCAGGGTCAGGCACATCCGGCCGTTGCCCTCGGACTCGAAGACGACCAGGGTGCCGGTCTCGGCGACCATGAAGTTGGCTCCGGACACGGCGACTTCGGCCCGCAGGAACTTCTCGCGCAGGTGCAGCCGGGCGGCTTCGGCGAGCTCGCGCGGGTCGTCGCCCAGCCCCTCGGGGGCCGGGCGGCCCCAGCGGCCCATCTCCGCGGCGAAGACGTCCCGGATCTCGCCGCGGTTGCGGTGGATGGCCGGGACCAGGATGTGGGAGGGCCGGTCGTGGCCGAGCTGGACGATGAGCTCGGCCAGGTCGGTCTCGTACGCGGCGATCCCGGCCGCCTCCAGGGCCTCGTTGAGGCCGATCTCCTGGGTGGCCATGGACTTGACCTTGACGACTTCCGTCGCCCCGGTGGCCCGGACCAGGTCAGTGACGATGCGGTTGGCCTCGTCGGCGTCGGCCGCCCAGTGGACGGTACCGCCCGCGGCGGTGACGGCGGCCTCCAGCTGGAGCAGGTACCGGTCGAGGTGCGCCAGGGTGTGGTCCTTGACGGCCTTGCCGGCCGCGCGCAGCCGGTCCCAGTCCTCCAGTTCGGCGACGGCGCGGGCCCGCTTGTCGCGGATGGTGTGCGTGGCGTGGCGGAGGTTGGCGCGCAGCACCTCGTCCCGTACGGCCTCGCGGGCCGCGTCGGGGAAGGCCGGCATGCCGAGGTAGGTGCCCGTCATACGAGTGGTTCCTCTTCCGTCGCGGCCAGGATCTCGGCGAGGTGCAGGGCCCGCAGCGGGGCTCCCTGCCGGCGCAGGATGCCGTCCAGGTGGGCGAGGCAGGAGTTGTCGGCGCCGCAGAGCACCTCGGCGCCGGTGGACAGCGCGTGGCCGGTCTTGTCGGTGCCCATCGCGGCCGAGACGTCCGGGTTCTTGACGGCGAAGGTCCCGCCGAAGCCGCAGCACTCCTCGGCGCCGGGCAGTTCGCGCAGCTCCAGGCCGCGTACGGCGGCCAGCAGCCGCCGGGGCCGGTCGCCGAGCCCGAGGCCGCGCAGGCCGTGGCAGGACGGATGGTAGGTGACGGTGTGCGGGAAGTACGCGCCCACGTCGGTCACCCCGAGGACGTCGACGAGGAACTCGGTGAGCTCGTACACGCGTGGTGCGAGGTCCTCGGCCAGCGCGGCCAGGGCGGGGCCCCGGCCCTCGGCCTCGGCCGCGCGCCCGATCCGGGGGTAGTGGGCGCGGACCATGGCGGCGCAGGAACCGGACGGGGTGACCACGTACGCGTAGCCCGCGAAGGCCTCGGCGGTGCGCCGGACCAGCGGTTCGGCCTCGCGCCGGTAGCCGGTGTTGTACTGCGGCTGCCCGCAGCAGCTCTGGGCGGCGGGGAAGTCCACGGTGACCCCGAGCCGCTCCAGGAGGCGGACGACGGCGATGCCCGTGCGCGGGTACAGCGCGTCGTTGACGCAGGTGACGAACAGGGCGACACGCATGACGGGCAGAATAGCCCGGTGAAGAAGTTTTCAGTGATCGGCATAGGCGCGGGCGACCCGGACCACCTGACCCTCCAGGCGGTCCGGGCGATCGGCGCGGCGGACGCATTCCTCATCCTGGAGAAGGGCGAGGAGAAGGCGGATCTGACCGGGCTGCGGCGCGCGATGCTCGACGCGCACGCCCGCCCCGGACACCGGCTGGTGGAGGGCCGCGATCCCGACCGCGACCGGACGCCCTCCGACTACACCCCCACCGTGGACGGCTGGCGCAGCGCGCGGGCCGAGCTCTTCGAGCGGTTCATCGCCGAGGACCTGGCGGAGGGCGAGACGGGCGCGTTCCTGGTGTGGGGCGATCCCTCGCTCTACGACTCCACGCTCGCGATCCTCGACGAGGTGCTGGAGAAGGGCCGGGTCGCCTTCGAGCACGAGGTGGTACCAGGCATCAGCAGCATCTCCTCGCTGCTGGCCCGCCACCGCACCACCCTGAACCGGGTGGGCCGCCCGGTCCAGATCACCACCGGGCGCCGGCTCGCGGAGGGCTGGCCCGAGGGTGTGGACGACGTGGTGGTGATGCTGGACGCCCGGCACGCCTTCACCGCCCACCTCGACCAGGACCTGTACATCTACTGGGGTGCGTACGTCGGCACCCCCGACGAGATCCTGGTCTCGGGAAAGCTGGCGGAGGTCTCCGGCCGGATCGAGGAGCTGCGGACCGAGGCCCGCGCCCGCAAGGGCTGGATCATGGACACGTACCTGCTCCGGCGGGACTAGCTAGCGGAGGTAGGCGGGGAACACCTCGGCGAGCCGCTCGTACTCCTCCGCCCGGTTGTAGATCTGCCCGCTCACCCGGATCCCGCCGCCGCCCGGCCAGGGCCAGATCAGGACCCGGATCCGCTGCTCGGCCGCGAGCCGCTCGCGCAGTTCGCGGGCGGCGTCGGGGGTCTGCGCCACCCCGGGCGGCAGCCGCAGCGTGCGCAGCGCGAGGCCCTCGGTGTACGGGAGGGGGGCAACTCCGGGGATCTCGGCGAGCAGGGCCGCGCCGTAGGCGGCCAGGGCGCTGTTGTGGGCCCGTACCTTGGCGGCGTCGAGCTCCTCCAGCAGGTCCAGCCCCTCCGGGGCGGCGAGCCAGCCGGTGTAGTCGTAGGTGGCGCGGTTCTCCACGGAGCGCGGGAAGCCGTAGTGGTCCTCCCAGGAGGGGACCGGCGGGCGGACCCGGCCGCGGTGCTGCGGGGCGACGGACAGCATCGCGGTGCCGGAGGGGGCGTAGGCCCACTTGTGGAGGTTGCCGAACCAGAAGTCGGCGCCCCCGCCCAGGGGGTCGGGGATCATCCCGGGGGCGTGGGCGCCGTCCACGATGGTGGTGACGCCCCGCTCGGCGAGTTCGGCGAGCAGCCGGGGGGAGGCGATGAGCCGGGCGGTGGGCGAGCTGATGTGGTCGAGCACGGCGACCCGGGTCCGCGGGGTGAGGCCGGCCAGCACGGTTTCCCGTACGGCGTCCTCGTCGGGGAGGTCGGTGCCCAGAGCCACGGTGGTGAGGGGGGCGCGCCGGGCGGCGGCCGCGACGACCGTGCCGTAGCCGTGGTCGGTGACCAGGATCTCGTCGCCGGCGGCGAACTCCACGGCGTCGAGGGCCACGTTGGCGGCCTCGGTGGCGTTGGACACGAAGGCGAGCCCGTCCGGATCGCCGCCGAGCCGGGCGGCGATCCGGGTGCGGGCACCGACGAGCCGGTCGGGGGCGCCGATGAAGAAGGCGTCGGGATCCGCGTGCGCCTGCGCCCGGAGGGCGGCCTGCGCCTCCTGGACGGGGACGGGCACCGCGCCGAACGACCCGTGGTTGAGGTGGGCGATCTCGTCGGACAGCCGGAACAGCTCCCGCCCGCCCGGGAATGCGGCGGGGCGGCGTATGGACCCGCCCGGGGCAGCCCCGGCCCGGCCGTCGGTGTCGGCGTGATCGGCGCGGGCGGTCCGCTCGGTCGGCTCTGCGGGCTGGGTCACGTGGGCTCTCCGTGGATGCGGCGCGGCTGTCGGCCCGATCATGCCTCGCCGCCCACCGGAGCGACAGCCCCTCCCCCGGCCATCGGCGCCGCGAAGGCGCGGCGGCACCGCAGGAGCAGCTCCCGTAGGGCGGGGCTGCGGGTGTCGCGCCAGACCAGGGACAGCAGAGCCGGGATCTCCACGTCCTCGATGGTTCGGGCGGTGAGGCGGTCCCGGTAGGAATCGGCCATCGAGGCGCTGAGGACGGCGACCCCGAGGCCGCGCGCCGCGAGGTCCGCCACGGCATCGGCGGCGCCGGCCTCCAGGGCGATCGCGGGCCGCAGCCCCTGTCCGGCGCAGGCCCGGTCGAGTACCGTGCGCAGCCCCGTGCCCGGGGGCATGCAGATGACGGGGTACCCGCCGAGGTCGCGCAGGGTCACCCGGTCCGCCGCGGCCAGCGGGTGCTCGGCCGGGACCACGACGACCAGCCGCTCGCTGATGAGGGTGAACGCCTCCAGCCCCTCGGGGGTGGTGGCGGCGGTTCCGACGAGGGCCAGGTCGACGGCGCCGGCGCGCACCGCCTGGACGAGGCGGTCGGAGTTGTCCTCCAGCAGGGCGATCTCCACGCCCGGGTGGGCCCGGTGGAAGGCGGCGAGGGCGTCGAAGAGGGGGGTGATGGTGCAGCCGACGACCATGCCGACGGTGAGGCGGCCCCGGATCAGGCCGGTCACCTCGCCCACCGCCTGGGCGAGGGCCCCGGTGGCGGCGAGGGCGGTGCGGGCGTGTTCCAGGGCGGCCTTGCCCGCGACGGTGAGGGTGGCGGTGCGGGAGGACCGGTCGAAGAGTTCGGCGCCCAGTTCCTCTTCGAGGCGGCGGATCTGGGCGCTGACACCGGACTGGCTGATGTGGACGCGTTCGGCCGCACGGGTGAAGTTCTGTTCCTCGGCCACCGCGACGAAGTATTCGAGCTGCCTCAGTTCCATGACTGGAGATTCTAGCTCCGAACAGAACCAGCTGTTGGACTTCTGATGCGACGGGCGTCAGGCTTGGAACACAGAGCACACCCCCGGTTCCAGCACAGGAGGCAGCGATGTCGGACTACGCGTCGTACGAGAAGGCCCTGCACCCCGAGGACATCACCCGGCTGTTCGTCGAGCGGTCCAACGCCGGCGACGCGGCCGGGGTGGCCGCGCTCTACGAGGAGGACGCCGTGATGGCCTTCCCGCCGGGCGAGCTGACGGTGGGCCGGGAGGCCATCCGCACCCTGTGGGAGCAGGTGCTCGTGAACCGGCCGCAGTTCGAGCCGGAGCCCCCGCTGCCGACGCTCGTGAGCGACGGCATCGCCCTCACCTCCACCCCGCCGAGCGACGGCACAGGGGCACGGGCCCAGGTCGTACGCCGCCAGCCCGACGGCAGCTGGCTGCGGCTGCTGGACCAGCCCGAGTTCGCCCCGGCCCCCGGCGGAGCCGCGTAGAGCGGTGCGTCGGGCGGGGTGCGTCAGGCGCGGTGCGTCAGGCGGCCGGCGGTCGCATGGCCTGGCGGAGCGTGGGGCGCGCGCCCAGGTCCGCGAGCCAGCCGTCCAGGTCGGCCATGGCGGGCGGGTCCAGGTGGGCCGGGTCCACCGTGGTGCGGAGCTGGTGGGGAACCCCCGAGGCGAGCAGGAGGCGCAGGCTGCGCTCCGCCGAGGCGGCCGCGTGGCCGATGCCGGTGACCCGCTCGTAGCGGCCGGGCGGGGCCTTCACGTCGAAGCCGACCCAGTCCAGCAGGCCCGCGTCGAGCAGCCGGGCCAGCCGCCGGGGGAAGGCGCCGCCGGTGTGGAGGCCGACCTCCAGGCCCAGCGCGCGGGCCTCCCGTACGGCCCGCGGCAGACCGCGCTGGAGCAGCGGTTCCCCGCCGGAGAAGACGATCCCGTCGAGCAGCCCCGTCCGGCGGGCGAGGTGGCCGAGCACCTCGTCCCAGGAGACGGCGGCGGGGGCCCGGGCGGGCAGCAGGCCGGGGTTGTGGCAGTAGCCGCACCGCCAGGGGCAGCCCTGACAGAAGACGGTGGTGACCAGCCGGCCGGGCCAGTCGCAGGTGGACAGCCGGGACCAGCCGCCGATGCGGATGACCTCGTCCGGCTGCGCGGCGGGTACCGGGGGCACGGCGGGCGCGGCGGGGCTCACACCGCCGCCTTGAAGTGGACGCGTTCGGCGTGTTCGCCCTTCTTGCCGATGTTGAAGGAGGACACGGGGCGGTGGTAGCCCATGACCCGTGTCCACACCTCGCACGCCGCCCCGCACGTGGGGCAGTGGGGCTGCTCGCCCGCCAGGTAGCCGTGGTCCGCGCAGATGGAGAAGGTCGGGGTCACCGTGAGGTACGGGAGCCGGAAGGTCTCCAGCGAGCGCCGGACCAGCTTGGCGCAGGCCTCGGCCGTCGGGATCCGCTCGGGGGTGTACAGGTGCAGGACGGTGCCGCCCGTGTACTTGCCCTGCAGTTCGTCCTGGCGCTCCAGTGCCTCGAAGGGGTCGTCGGTCCAGCCGACGGGCAGCTGCGAGGAGTTGGTGTAGTACGGGTTGGCGTCGGTCCCGGCCTGGAGGATGCCGGGGAAGCGGGCCCGGTCCTCCTTCGCGAAGCGGTACGTCGTGCCCTCGGCGGGGGTGGCCTCCAGGTTGTAGAGGTGGCCGGTGCTCTCCTGGAAGTCGACCATCCGGGCCCGGACCCGGTCCAGGAGGCGGACCGCGAGGGCGTGGCCCTCGGGGGTGGTGATGTCGTGGGCGTCCGCGCTGAAGTTGCGGATCATCTCGTTGATCCCGTTGACCCCGATGGTGGAGAAGTGGTTGCGCAGGGTCCCCAAGTACCGCTTGGTGTATGGGAAGAGGCCGCCGTCGATCAGGTCCTGGACGGTGATCCGCTTGATCTCCAGGCTGTCCTTGGCGAGTTCGCACAGCCGGTCCACCTCGGCCAGCAGCCCCGGTTCGTCTCCCGCGTAACGGTGCCCGAGCCGGGCACAGTTGAGGGTGACCACGCCGAGGGATCCGGTCTGCTCGGCGCTGCCGAAGAGGCCGTTGCCGCGCTTGAGGAGCTCGGTCAGGTCGAGCTGGAGCCGGCAGCACATGGAGCGGATCATGTGCGGTTCGAGCTCGGAGTTGATGAAGTTCTGGAAGTACGGGAGCCCGTACTTGGCGGTCATCGCGAAGAGCCGCTCGGCGTTCTCGCTCTCCCAGGGGAAGTCCCGGGTGATGTTGTAGGTCGGGATGGGGAAGGTGAACACCCGCCCGGTGGCGTCGCCTTCGGTCATCACCTCGATGTACGCCCGGTTGATCATGTCCATCTCGGCCTGGAGCTCGCCGTAGGTGAAACCGGTCTCCTCCCCCGCGACCACCGGGATCTGCTCGCGCAGGTCCTCGGGGCAGGTCCAGTCGAAGGTGAGGTTGGTGAAGGGGGTCTGGGTGCCCCAGCGCGAGGGCACGTTGAGGTTGTGCACGAGCTCTTGGACGCACTGCCTGACCTGGTCGTACGTCAGCGCGTCGAGGCGGACGTAGGGGGCGAGGTAGGTGTCGAAGGAGGAGAAGGCCTGGGCGCCCGCCCATTCGTTCTGCAGGGTGCCGAGGAAGTTCACGATCTGGCCGACGGCCGAGGACAGGTGCCGGGGCGGGGCGGAGTCGATCTGTCCGGGCACCCCGTTGAAGCCCTCGGTCAGCAGGGTGCGCAGGGACCAGCCGGCGCAGTAGCCGGAGAGCATGTCCAGGTCGTGGATGTGGAGGTCGCCCTCGCGGTGGGCGCGGGCCACGGCGGCGGGATAGACCTGTTCCAGCCAGTAGTTCGCGGTGACCTTGCCGGCGGCGTTGAGGATGAGTCCGCCGAGCGAATAGCCCTGGTTGGCGTTGGCGTTCACCCGCCAGTCCCGGCGGTCCAGGTATTCGGTCACGGTCTCTACGGCATCGACGACAGCAGTCACGGCAGCCCTCCCACGAGGCTCGGCACGGAAGAATGGCGGGCCCTTTCGAGAGCCCGTGCCGGCAGGTGTCGGACTCGTCCGCCGTGGCGGACTCACCGTTGCGGGGCAGTCCCGGATTCCCACCGGGTTCCCTGTTGCCTCGGTCGGGGAGAGGCCCCGCCGAACCGGCAAGACCAACACTACATATGGATGTGAGAGCCGAGAGCCACCACTACATATGGGGTGACGAAGGTCCCGGGCCAAGGGACTTCGGCCTCTAGGGCCCCGCTCCGGAGGCCCGTGGGCTCAGCTGCGGCCGCTGGTGGCCGCGTAGTACTGGAGATCTTGCACCTCCACCGTGCGGTCCACCCGGTAGGGCAGTTCCACCCGGGCCCCGGCCTTGCCGTCGCGCACCACGGAGGCCGAGCCGGTGCCCGGAGCCAGGGGCAGCAGCTCGGCGTGGACCCCGGCCGGGGCCGCACGGGTGTCTTCGGCCGCACCCACGGCCGTACGGATGCTCGCGGGCGCGGTCAGGAAGCTCAGCACCTCCACCGTGTCCCGGGCCGCGGCGCTGCCGCCCCGCAGCGACATCACGAGGGACTGGCTGCCGCTCGGGTCCGCGGCGGCGAACTGGGTGCGCGAGCTCAGGTAGAGGGTGTCGCGGACGATCTTCGGCCAGCCGCCGGTCTTGAACCGGGTGAGGTAGTAGGAGGAAAGGTCCAGGTAGGCATGGCCGTTGTGCAGGGAGGGCGCGAACTGGCTGCCCTCGCTGTAGTCGTTCCACGTGGTGAGCTGGACCCAGTCGGCGCCGTCCTCGATGGCGCGGTTCCATGTGGCGCGCAGGGTCGCGGTGTTGCCCGCCTCGTCGTAGATGCCCTGGTTGGGGCGGGCGTCCTGGACCGATACGGGCTGCATCCAGATCTTGCCCGCGGCGTGGGCGCGCCGCACGTCGCGGGTGGAGCCCTCCTGGCCGACGTAGCTGCGGCTGCCCCACTCGGAGAATCCGTAGCTGATGGGCCCGAACTCACCGCTGTGCGCGCCGAAGTCGAGGAAGAGCGGGACGAAGGCGGTACGGATGCCGTGCCGGGACTTCAGGACGTCCATGACCGTGGTCCACCAGGCGACGCTCTTCTCCTCCGCCTTGAACGGGGAGACCACCAGCCGTCCGTCGGGGAGCCGGTGGGCGGCCGGGGCGCTGCCGAGCTCGGCGAGGAGGCCGGCGAGCACGGCCGGGTCGTCGGTGCCGAGGGAGGTCATGTCCGGCATCAGCATGACCTTGAAGCCCGGATCCACCGAACGGGCCGCTTCCATCAGCAGGTTGCAGCGTTCCCGGTTCTTCCCGGTCAGGGAGAGCAGGTCGAGGGTGAATCCGTCGATGCCGGCGGCGCGGGCCGTACGGACCTCCTGCTGGAGGTTGGCGAGCTCCCAGTTCCCGGTCTTGGGCGGGACGGGCAGCGGGCGGTCGCGGAGCAGGCCGCCGTAGCGCTCGTGCTTGCCGTTCTCGCCGTCCGGGGTCAGGTAGTTGCGGGTGTAGTAGTCGGCGTCGGCGCCGACGTTGTCCAGGGAGAGCGGGTACGGGGTGAAGTAGTGGGCGAAGACCAGCTTCTTGCCGGCGGCGCCGGAGCGCAGGGCGGCCGGCTGCGGCAGGTCGAAGGGCAGGGCTCCGGCGGAGCGCGCTCCGCCCTCCGCACCCGAGCCCTGGGCCGTGGGGTCCGGGGCCGGCCCGTCCGTGCCCTGCGGGGTGGCGGTGCCGGTTGCGGCGGGGCCGCTGGTCGCGGGTGCGGGGCCGTCGTCGGGGGTGCCGGGGAGGATGCCGCCCGGTACGGGTGCCGGGCGGGCCCCCCGCGCGTCGGTGACAGTGCCGGGGTCCCAGGCGAGGCCCGTCGCGGCGCAGACGCCCACGAGGAGGAAGGCGGACAGGAGGAGGCTCAGCAGAGGCCTTCGGCGCCGGAAGCCCGCACGGCGCCGGTGCGACGCGGGTCTCGCGCCCCGCCCTGCCCGACGCCGGTCTGCGCTCATCCTGACCCCTCCCCCGAACGATGCCGTGCCGGGCCCGAACATCGGGCCGCACAGCAGCAGTACAGCGGATTCCGGTCTCCCGGACAACCGTTCCCCGGGGTCCGGGGCGGCCGCGCGGGCCGTACGGGCCGCGACGATGCGGATCTCGCCGTTCGGGTCGGGGCGAGTGCCGTGCGCGGTTGGACAAAGGGACGTGACCTGTACAACTGCTGCGATCATCGGGCGCCGCGGGCTTTTCACCGGAATAGGGAATTCCCCTGGCCTTTCACGAAAACTGGCGCATAATCGTCTCCATGCGGCTTGAAACAACCCTCTTGCCGCAGGTCACGCATGCAGGGGGGCATCGTGCCGATGAGGGATTCCAGGGGCGCCGGCACACTCCCGGCGACCTCCGCGGAGCTGTCCCGTCTTTTCACCGCCGTGCGGCGGGGCAAAGTGGTGACCGTCACCGGACGGTTCCGCGAGCCCCGGAGCCAGCTGGTGCGGGAGATAGGGCAACGGCTCTCGTCCAATTTCTACGACGGCGTCGCCGTGGTGTCCATGGACCGGCGGTTCGCGGTCCGCGACCTGACGGCCGCGCTGGGCTGCGTACCGGGGATGCCGTTCCTGCCGTGCGGGACGTCGAACGCGGCGTCCTGGCTGGCGGAGCGCGACATGCTGCTCGTCCTAGACGGCTGCGAGCACCTCGCGTCGGAGGCACTGGACTGCCTGCGCGAGCTGCTCGCCGTGGCTCCCGGACTGCGGGTCCTGGCCGCCGGGCTCGACCCGCTGGCCTTCCCACCGGACCACGTGCACCGGCTCTGACCGGGCACGCGAACGGGTCCGCCCCGGCCGGCGACTGCCGGCCGGGGCGGACCCGTGGAAGCGGTGGACCTCAGCACTGACGGACCTGAGCCCGGTCGGGCCTCGATCCGGTCGGGCCTCGATCCGGTCGGGCCTCAGCCCAGGAGCGCGAGCGCCTCGTTCAGCGTCGCGGACGGCCGCATGATCGCCGAAGCCTTGGCGGCGTCGGGCTGGTAGTAGCCGCCGATCTCCGCCGGGGCGCCCTGTACGGCGATGAGCTCGCCGACGATCTTCTCCTCGGACTCGGCCAGCGACTTCGCCAGCGGGTCGAAGGCCGCGGCCAGCTTCGGGTCCTCGGTCTGGCGCGACAGCTCCTGCGCCCAGTACAGGGCGAGGTAGAAGTGGCTGCCGCGGTTGTCGATGCCGCCCAGCTTGCGGCTCGGCGACTTGTCCTCGTTGAGGAAGGTGCCGGTCGCCCGGTCCAGGGTGTCGGCCAGCACCTGGGCGCGGGCGTTGCCGGTGGTGGTGGCGAGGTGCTCGAAGGAGACGGCCAGCGCGAGGAACTCACCGAGGGAGTCCCAGCGCAGGTAGTTCTCCTTGACGAGCTGCTGGACGTGCTTCGGGGCGGAGCCGCCGGCGCCGGTCTCGAAGAGGCCGCCGCCGTTCATGAGCGGGACGACCGACAGCATCTTGGCGCTGGTGCCCAGCTCCAGGATCGGGAACAGGTCGGTCAGGTAGTCGCGCAGGACGTTGCCGGTCACCGAGATGGTGTCCTCGCCGCGGCGGATGCGCTCCAGGGAGTACGCGGTGGCCTTGACCGGGGACAGGATCTTGATGGTCAGACCCTCGGTGTCGTGGTCGGCGAGGTACGTGTTGACCTTGGCGATCAGCTGCGCGTCGTGCGCGCGGCCCTCGTCGAGCCAGAAAACGGCCGGGACGCCGGTGGCGCGGGCGCGGGTGACGGCGAGCTTGACCCAGTCCTGGATCGGCGCGTCCTTGGTCTGGCAGGCGCGGAAGATGTCGCCGGCGGCGACCTCCTGCTCGATGACCGTGGCGCCCGAGGCGTCGACGACGCGGACGGTGCCGGCGGTGGCCAGCTCGAAGGTCTTGTCGTGGCTGCCGTACTCCTCGGCCTTCTGGGCCATGAGGCCGACGTTCGGCACCGAGCCCATCGTGGACGGGTCGTACGCGCCGTGCTTGCGGCAGTCGTCGATGACGGCCTGGTAGACACCGGCGTAGCTGCTGTCCGGGAGGACGGCGAGCGTGTCGGCCTCGGCGCCGTCCGGGCCCCACATGTGGCCGGAGGTGCGGATCATGGCCGGCATGGAGGCGTCGACGATGACGTCGGACGGCACGTGCAGGTTGGTGATGCCCTTGTCGGAGTCCACCATCGCGAGGGCCGGGCCCTCGGCGATCTCGGCGTCGAAGGAGGCCTTGATCGCGTCGGCCTCGGGCAGCGCGCCCAGGCCGTTCAGGATGGTGCCGAGGCCGTCGTTCGGGGACAGGCCGGCGGCCGCCAGGGTCTCGCCGTAGCGGGCGAAGGTCTTCGGGAAGAAGGCGCGGACCACGTGGCCGAAGATGATCGGGTCGGAGACCTTCATCATCGTGGCCTTGAGGTGCACGGAGAACAGGACGCCCTCGGCCTTGGCACGCTCGATCTGGTCGTTGAGGAAGGTGCGCAGCGCGTCGACGTGCAGGACGGACGCGTCCACGACCTCGCCGGCCAGCACCGGTACGGAGTCGCGCAGCACCGTGACGGTGCCGTCGGCGTCGACGTGCTCGATGCGCAGCGTGCCGGCCTCGGAGATCACGGCGGACTTCTCGGTGGAGCGGAAGTCGTTCTCGCCCATGGTGGCGACGTTCGTCTTCGAGTCGGCCGTCCAGGCGCCCATGCGGTGCGGGTGCGCCTTGGCGTAGTTCTTGACCGAGGCGGGGGCGCGGCGGTCGGAGTTGCCCTCGCGCAGGACCGGGTTGACGGCGCTGCCCTTGATCTTGTCGTAACGGGCGCGGTTCTCGCGCTCCTCGTCGCTCTTCGGGTCGTCCGGGTAGTCCGGAAGGGCGTAGCCCTGGCCCTGGAGCTCGGCGACCGCGGCCTTGAGCTGCGGGATCGACGCCGAGACGTTGGGCAGCTTGATGATGTTGGCCTCGGGCGTCTTCGCCAGCTCGCCGAGCTCGGCGAGGGCGTCCGCGATCCGCTGGCCCTCTTCCAGGTACTCGGGGAAGCTGGCGATGATGCGGCCTGCCAGGGAGATGTCACGGGTCTCGACATTCACACCGGCCGTCGACGCGTACGCCTGGATCACAGGCAGGAAGGAATACGTCGCGAGGGCCGGGGCCTCGTCAGTGTGCGTGTAGATGATGGTCGAGTCAGTCACCGGATGCTCCGCTCCACAGTCTGCGTCTCTCGTCTGCAACATTGCTCGACATCAAGATATCTCGTGATCGGGCCGGTCTGGACAGCCCCCCGGCGCAAGCCCGTACGAGACGCGCGTCACGCTGGGTGGCCGGCGCGGCCCGGGCGCCCGGAAACGCCGAGAGCGCCGCCACCGGCTGATTCCAGCCAGGGGCGACGCTCGGGCACTACCGGTTACGGGCTGCTCAGGCGTGGACGGCCTTCGGGCTCGGGCCGTACTGGTTCGGGTTGGGCTGGCCCTCGGTGGCGAGGAGCACGAGCAGCCAGATGCCGCCGACGAGCGGGATCAGCGCGATGAGGATCCACCAGCCGGACTTACCGCCGTCGTGCAGGCGGCGGACGGTGAGGCCCAGGTTCGGGAGGAAGGTGGCCAGCGCGTAGAGCGCGTAGAGCAGCGGCGAGGTGCCTATGACGCTGTCGAGGATGGCGACGATGATCAGCGCCGCGATGTTGAAGAGGAAGAACATCCAGTACTCCTGGCGGCGTGCGCGGCCGGAGAAGTCGACGTACTTCTTCAGAACGTCGGTGTAGTAGTGCATGAGTCCCCCCAAGAGACGGTGGTACGGCCGGTCCCCGATGGAGCGAGCCGGGGCAGAACTTATGCCCCGCTTACGTCGCGGTCAAGCCAGTTGGCGAGGCATCAAAAGCGTTACTTTTCGCCGCTCCGCAACCCAAACACACTGGTACCGGGCGCCACTTGGGACCCACCGCCCCCAGCCGCTCACCCCGCGTGACGAAATGGGCTGACGGAAGTCTTCCGGCAAGGCGCGGGACACCCCGCCCACCCCCGAAGTTCCGCAACGTCCCGGTCGTGCGTGTGCTCGTCACCGGCGGATCCGGGGTCATCGGCTCCCACATCGTTACCACTCTGCGTCCTCGCGGGCACGATCCCGTCCTCCCGGACCTCGTCCCGCCCTTGGACGGGGGCGAGTTCGTACGGTCGATGCGCAACGGCGCCGCACCCACCCGCCGCCCACCCACCCACCGGGCTCAGGCCGGCACCGGCAGGGTCACCTCGAACCGGCACCCTCCGGGAACGTTCCGCACCGCCGCCCGCCCCGCGTGGGCCTCCACGATGCCCCGTACGATCGCCAGTCCCAGTCCCGCCCCCGCCGGGGGCGCCGGCACCGAGGCCACCCCCGCCGGAGGGGTCCGTGCCGGAGTGCCCCGCCAGCCCGTGTCGAAGACCCGCGGCAGGTCCTCCGCCGGGATGCCCCCGCAGCCGTCCGTCACGGAGACGACCACCGCTCCCCCGTCGGCCCGTACGGAGGCGGCGATCGCCACGGTCCCGTCGGCCGGGGTGTGCCGGATCGCGTTGATCAGCAGGTTGGCCAGGACCCGGGTCATCTCCTTGCCGTCCACCTCCACCGGCACCCGGTCCACCGCTCCGCCGTCGAGCCGCACCCCGCGCTCCCGTGCCAGCGGGTGGACCCCGGACAGCGCGTCGCCGATCAGGTCGTACACCGACATCCGGCTCGGGCTCAGCGCCAGCGCCCCCGCGTGGATGCGGGACAGTTCGAAGAGGTCCCCGACCATGGAGTTCAACCGGTCCACCTCGGTGCGGATCTGCCGGTGGTACCGCGCCGGATCCTCCGCCATGCCGTCCTCCAGCGCCTCGGACATGGCTCGCAGACCCGCCAGCGGGGTCCGCAGATCGTGCGAGATCCAGGCCACCAGCTCCCGCCGCGAGGTCTCCAGCGCCCGCTCCCGTTCCCGGGACACCGCCAGCTTCCCGCTGGTCGCCGCCAGCTCCCGCGACAGCGAGGCCAGTTCCGCCGTTGCCAGGCCGGGCGGCGCGGCGAAACTGCCGCCGTCGCCGAAGTCCCGTGCGGCCAGGGAGAGTTCGCGGCTGCGGGCCACCACCCAGCGTCCCAGCAGCAGCGCCACGGCCAGCGAGACCACCGCCGCCATCGCCACGACCAGGGTGACCACCCCGAGGTCGTGCCGGGAGAGGAACATGGCCTGGGCCACGGCGAGCGTCCCGGCCAGCATCGCGGTGACCGTCACGGCGGCGATCACCGCCAGGGACACCGCCACCGACCGGTGCCGCACCAGCCTCAGCACGAGCGCGCCGCACGCCCCCGCGCAGACGGCCCCGCCGAACGCGAACAGCGCGATGAGCAGTATGTCCTTCATGCCGCGGCCGCCTCTCCCGGTTCGAAGCGGTAGCCGACGCCCCACACCGTCTGGATCAGCCGGGGCCGGCCCGGGTCCTCCTCGACCTTGGCGCGCAGGCGGCGTACGTGCACCGTCACCGTCGACAGGTCGCCGAAGTCCCAGCCCCACACCTCGCGCATGAGCTCCTCGCGTCCGTGCGCCTGCCCGGGATGCCGGAGGAAGTGCGCGAGCAGATCGAACTCCCTTACGGTGAGGGCCAGTTCGCGGCCGTCCTTCGCGGCCCGGTGGGTGGTCGGATCGAGGGTGATCCCGGCGGCCGTGAGCGGCGGCGCCTCTCCCCCGCCGGGCTCCGGCGCCGGCCCGGCCGCCGCGCGGCGCAGTACGGAGGAGACCCGCAGGACCAGCTCGCGCGGGCTGAACGGTTTCGTGACGTAGTCGTCGGCGCCGCGCTCCAGTCCCGCGATCCGGTCGTCCTCGTCGCCCCGCGCGGTCAGCATGATCACGGGCACCGGGCCGGCCGCGCGGAGTCTGCGGCACACCTCCAGCCCGTCCAGGCCCGGCAGCATGAGGTCCAGTACGACCAGGTCCGGCCGGAACGCGGCGGCGCGGGCGAGCGCCGCCGGGCCGTCCGCGACGCTCTCCACCGTGTAGCCGGCGCGCCTCAGGTAACCGGTGACGACCTCCGCCACCGTCGGGTCGTCGTCGACGACCAGGACCCGTGCGGGCACCGCTTCCGGACCGTCCGTGCCTGCCTCTGCGCCATCGCTGCTGCTGCTCACGCCGTCACCGCTCATGCGTCCAGCCTCCCACCCACGGTCGCCGGCCCGGGCCCCGGAACGCGTCCACAGGGGCGACGTCCGCGTTTCGTAAGGAGTCCCCGGCCCTTTTGCGGAGCCCCGGTTCCTACGGTGAGAAGGTGAGCGAAACCGTGACGGTAGACGTCGTACTCCCCTGTCTCAACGAGGCCGAGGCCCTGCCCTGGGTACTGGCCCGCATCCCGGAGGGCTGGCGGGCCCTGGTCGTGGACAACGGTTCCACCGACGGCTCCGCCGAGCTCGCGCGGTCCCTCGGCGCGACCGTGGTCAGCGAGTCCCGGCGCGGTTTCGGCGCCGCCTGCCACGCCGGGCTGCTCGCCGCCGAGGCGGACGTCGTCTGCTTCTGCGACTGCGACGCCTCGCTGGACCCCGGGCTGCTGGCCGGCTTCGTGGCGGAGGTCGCCGCGGGCGGGGCCGATCTGGTGCTCGGCCGTCGCCGTCCGCAGGGCCGCGGCGCCTGGCCCGCACACGCCCGGGCCGGGAACCTGGCGCTGGCCCGGCTGCTGCGCCGCCGGACCGGACTGCGGCTGCGCGACCTGGGCCCGATGCGGGCCGCGCGCCGGGCGGACCTGCTCGCGCTGGACCTGTCCGACCGGCGCTCCGGCTACCCGCTCCAGATGGTGGTCCGGGCCGCGGACGCGGGCTGGCGGATCCGGGAGGTGGACGTGCCGTACCTGCCGCGCTCGGGGAAATCGAAGGTGACGGGCACCTGGCGGGGCACGTGGCAGGCGGTGCGCGACATGAGCCGGGTCCTGGCGGAGCCGGCCGGCGGCCCGGCCGTCGACGGCCGTACGGCCGGCCGGGCCGGTGCGGGCGCGTCCTCGGGCGGTGCGCGATGAGCTCCACCACCCTGCTGGTGATCGCGAAGGAGCCGGTTCCGGGCCGGGTCAAGACCCGGCTGACCCCGCCGTTCGCCCCGGCCGAGGCGGCCGCGCTCGCCGAGGCCGCGCTCGCCGACACCCTCGCCGCCGTGGCCGCGGCCCCCGCGCGGCGCCGGGTCCTGGTGCTGGACGGCCGGCCCGGACCGTGGCTGCCGCCCGGCTTCGAGGTGGTCCCGCAGTGCGCCGGGAGCCTGGACCTGCGGCTCGCCGCCGCGTTCGGGGCGTGCAGCGGGCCCGCGCTGCTGATCGGCATGGACACCCCGCAGGTCACCCCGGAGCTGCTGGACGTCGACTGGTCGCAGTACGGGGCCTGGTTCGGGCCCGCCGTCGACGGCGGGTTCTGGGCGCTGGGACTGGCCGTCCCGGACCCCGCGCTGCTGCGCGGGGTACCGATGTCGGTCCCCGAGACCGGCGCGGTCCAGTACGAACGGCTGCGCGCGGCCGGGCTGCGCACCGGCCGGCTGCCCGTCCTGCGGGACGTCGACACCGCCGAGGACGCCCGCCTGGTCGCCGCCGAGGCCCCGGCGGGCGCCTTCGCCGCGCGGCTGGCGGACCTCACGGGCCACCTCACCCGGCCGGTCCTGCGATGAGGACGCTCACCCCGGGCGGGTCCCGGTCGGGCGGTCCGGTCACCGCCTGGTCGGCCGATCCGTACACGGTGGCCCTGCGCCGCGGCCGGGGGCCGCTCTACCTGCGGCGGGGCGACGGGTGGCTGCTCCCGCTGGACGTGGAGCGCTGGTGCGAGGCTCCGGACGGCGCCGACCGGACGGTCCTGGGCCGCTGCCGGGGCGCCGTCCTCGACATCGGCTGCGGCCCCGGCCGGCTGGTCTCCGCGCTCGCCGCCCGCGGGCACCGGGCCCTGGGCATCGACGTCAGTCCGGAGGCGGTGGCCCGGACTGCCCGCTCGGGCGGCACCGCCCTGCACCGGTCGGTCTTCGACGCCCTCCCCGGCGAGGGCCGCTGGGACACGGCGCTGCTCATCGACGGGAACATCGGCATCGGCGGCGACCCCGCCGCGCTGCTGCGCCGGACGGCCGAGGTGCTCGCGGTGACCGGCTCGCTGATCGTGGAGTGCGCGCAGGCGGAGGCCGGGGCCGACGTGGACGAACGCTGCGAGGTCCGGGTGGCCGACGGCCGCGGCGGCCTCGGGGCGCCGTTCCCCTGGGCCCGCGTCGGCCCGGCGGCCCTGGCCCGGCACGCGGCGGCCGCGGGCTGGACCCCGGCCGGCCACTGGACGGTGGCGGGCCGGGCCTTCACCGTCCTGGCGCGGGGAGCGCAGGCCCCGTAGACCGCTTTCCGTACGGACGTCAGTGCAGGCCTCCGTACGCGGCCATGACGATCTCCATGCCGCGGTCGTCTCCCCGCCGTTCCCGGTCGGCCATCTGGTTCATGACGTAGGCCACCGTCATCCGTGCCTCGGGGTCGCTCACCACCAGTGAGCCGCCCCAGCCTCCCCAGCCGAAGGCGTTGCCGAACTTCCCGAAGCCCGTCGTCCAGGACATCGGTGTCCCCAGCACGCGGTCCGGTCCGCTGAACACCTCCTGCCAGGCGGGTTCGCAGCCCCGGGGGGACAGCAGTCGCACCCCGCCGGCCGTTCCGCGGTTGGCCAGGACGGACTGGACCAGGGCGACGGAGCGGGCGTTGCCGTAGCCGTTCACCGCGGGGATCTGCGCCCGGCGCCAGGCCGGTGCGTTGACGTCCCGGACCCGGACGGCGAGGCCGGTGTGCTCCGCGGGTGCGCCGTCCGGGCCGGGCGGCGGGCCCGCGGCGTACGCGTCGGTCAGGGACGGCGGCGGGATCAGCGGTGCGAGGCGGTGGTCGTGCTCCGCGGGGAGCCCGAGGTGGAAGTCCGCGCCGAGCGGCCCGGCCACCTCCTGCGCGAAGAACGCGCCGATGCCGAGGCCGGTGACGCGGCGCACGAGTTCACCGATGAGGAACCCGAAGGTGAGCGCGTGGTAGCCGGCGGCCGTGCCCGGTTCCCATGCGGGCGCCCGCGCGGCCAGCCCGGCCGTCACGGCCTCCCCGTCGTACAGCTCCTCCACCGTCCGCAGCCCGGGCAGGTCCGGCAGCCCCGCGGTGTGCGACAGTACGTGCCGCACCAGCACGCCCTCCTTGCCGGCCGCCGCGAACTCGGGCCAGTACGCGCAGACCGGCGCGGACAGGTCGAGCAGGCCCCGGTCGGCCAGGATCAGTGCGCACAGGGCCGTCATGTTCTTGGTCGTCGAATTCACACAGGCGAGGGTGGACTCGTCCCAGCCGGTGGAACGGTCCGCATCGGCGTACCCGCCCCAGAGGTCGGCCACCGGCTCGCCGTCGATCCAGACGGCTGCCGAGGCGCCCACGTCCCGCTGCGCGAGCAAGCCCGCGAGTGCCTCGCGGACCGCGCCGAACCGCGGCTCGCAGTATCCCTTAATGTCGTTCATGGACGTAAGCCTCGGGCAGCGCCCCGGTCGGCGGCCCGACACTTCCCGCACCGGATGTGTCGGGTGGGAACGGAAGGACGGACGGCGTGCTGGAGCGGCTGAACCAGGCGTTGGACCACCTGGAGTCCCGCCTCGACCAGGAGATCGACATGGCCGAGGTGGCCCGGATCGCCGCGGTGTCGGAGTACCACTTCCGCCGGCTGTTCTCCGCGCTCGCCGGGATGCCCCTCCCGGTCTACGTGCGGCGCCGGCGGATGACCCTCGCCGGGGCCGAGGTACTGGCCGGGGAGCTGACGCTGCTCGACGTGGCGGTGCGGTACGGGTACGGCTCGGGCGAGGCGTTCGCCCGGGCGTTCCGGTCGGTGCACGGGATCGGGCCGGGCGAGGCCCGGCGCACGGGCGCGGTGCTGACGGCGCAGCCCCGCATGTCCTTCCGCGTCGTCGTCGAGGGCAGCACGGCCATGCGGTACCGGATCGTCGAGAAGGAACCGTTCCGGGTGCTCGGCCGCAAGGCGCGGGTGCCGCTCGTGCACGAGGGGGCCAACGCGGCCGCCACGGCCCACGTGGAGGGGCTGGACGAGCGGACGGTGCGGCGGATGAAGGAGCTGGCCGGCCCGGAGCCGACGGGTGTCCTGTCCGCGGTGGTGTATCTGACCGACAGCCGGGAGGAGGGCGCCGAGGCGGACTACTGGGTCGGCGTGGTGTCCGGTCCGGAGACCGTCGCGGGGGACCTCGACGCCCTCGACGTGCCGGCCGGGACCTGGGCGGTCTTCGACAGCCACGGGCCCTATCCGAGCGCCCTCCAGGCCCTGTGGCGGGACGTGTTCACCCAGTGGTTCCCCTCGAACCCGTACACCAGCCGGCCGGGTCCGGAGCTCCTGCTCACACGGCCGGTGGAGATCGGCGCGGAGACCGGCTCCCAGCTGTGGATCCCGGTCGAGCGGGGCGGCGGCCGCTGACGCCGCCCCGCTCGCGGAACCTGCCGGGCCTGCCGCCAACGGCGGGGCCACCGCGGCGGGCGGCGGCCCGGGGAGGGAGGGGAGTTCGCCCCGGACCGCCGCCTCGTGCTCCGTGGAGCGGTCAGCCGATGTGGAAGGGGTCCCCGTAGACCTTCCAGTCCAGGGGGGTGTTGAGGTTGAGGTTGCCCTTCTTGAGCCACACCCGCTGGGCCGTGTCGACCCGGCTGGTGTCGCTGTGCGCCTCCTCCTGCTTCATCGCCCAGACCCGGGCGTCGAGGAAGGCGTTGAGCCACGTGGTCTCGTTGCCGCCCTGCGCCGGGGGCTTGGCCTTGGTGAGGGCGCGCTTGCGGATGTTGCGGAAGCTGGTGGAGTCGGAGCCGTCGCCGTGCATGACGATGGCGTCGTAGTAGGTGAACTGGCCGAGCACGCCGACGCCGTCGGCCTTGCCCTGGTTCACCGCCGGGTTGAAGTAGACCCGGTCGCGCTCGTGGTCCTGGGCCTTCTTGAAGTCGGAGTCGGCGGCCGCCTTCGCCCAGTCCTTGGTGAAGTTGGGGTCCAGGCCGGCGTGCGAATCGCTGCCGTCGACGTTGCGCAGGGCGGGCAGGTACTTGGCGAGCACGTTACCCGGCTTGATCTGCGTGTAGTACTCGACGAGTTCGAGCATGTCGTGGGTGCCGGAACAGAAGCCGATGATGCCGGCGGTGTAGCCGCGGCCGTCGTCTATGTCCTCGATGTACTTGTACTGCGCCTTCCAGTTCAGCGAGGAGTTCTCGGCGCTGGAGACGATCTGCATGGCGATGTCCTTCTTCACCGGGTCGTCGAGTCCGACGGCGGCGGCCGACACCTGCGCGGAATCCGCTGCCGCGGTGGGGGCGGCGGCGGTCGCGTGGGCGGTGACGGGCACGGCGAGAAGGGCAGCGCCGAGCAGGGTACTTACGGCCAGTCGCTTGCGGTGGGGGGTGAACACAGTGCCTCCATAAGGGAGTTGATGCTCGGGCGACTTCGTTAGGAAACTTTACTACCAGAAGTCCCGGCACCTCAAGGCCCTGGAGCACCCCACTCCGGCCGGACGGGTTTCCCCCTCCCCGCCCCTGGCATATGAGAGGCTGCGCGGGGCATGCTTACGCAGATGCGGCCGAATTCGACCGCTGGAAGCTCATATGCACGATCACCGGCACGCGCGGGGTACCCGCGCGGCACCCGCAGGGCGAGCGCGCGGCCCGGCGCACGCACGGCACGGAACGCGAGCACGACGCAGGAAAGGGAGGCGCCGATGGCCGTCCTCGTCATCGGAGACGCACCCACCGCCGCCATCGAGGCGGCCGGGCTGCTGATCCACCCGTGCCGGCCCGAAGCCGACGAGCCCCTGCCGGCCACCCTCAGCGGGATCGACGCCCTGATCCTCTCCCCCGGCGCCACGCCCGCCGCCCTCCCCCTCGTCGGGCCGGCGCTGGCCGCCGAGGTTCCCGTCCTCGCCCTGGGCGAGGGAGCCCGGCTGCTCACGGAGGCGGCGGGTACGGACGGCACCGGTGGCGGCGGCACCGACCCGCTGCTCGGCGGCGGCTGCGCGCCGCACGGGTTCCGCGTGGGCGCCAGCGCCTGGGGGCTGCCCGTCCCCGACGAGGCCGACTGCGAACTGCTGCGCCGCTTCGCCGAACTGGTCGCCGGGCGGGCCGAAACCACCGCCACCCGGACCTTCTTCACACCCCGGGCCGCCGCCTGGGAGGAGCGGTTCGCCTACCAGACCCCGGCATACGAGGCCGCGGTCGCCCGGATGCGGCTGCGCCCCGGGCAGCGCGCGCTCGACCTGGGCTGCGGCAGCGGCCGCGCCCTGCCCGCGCTGCGGGCCCTGGTCGGGGACACCGGCACGGTGATCGGGATCGACGTCACGCACGCCATGCTCACGGCCGCCGCCCGCGCGGGCCACGGCGGCCCGGCGCGGCTGCTGCTCGCCGACTGCGGGCGGCTCCCGCTGCCGGCCGGCGCCGTCCACGGCATCTTCGCCGCCGGGCTGCTGGACCACCTGCCGCACCAGGCCGCCGCCCTGCACGAGTGGGCCCGCGTCACGGCACCCGGCGGGGAGCTGCTGCTCTTCCACCCCTCCGGCCGGGCCGAGCGCGCGGCCCGCCACGGGCGCGCCGTCAGCCCGGACGACCCCCTGGCCGAACCGAACCTCCGCCCGGCCCTCGAAGCGGCGGGCTGGCACGTGGCCGCGTACGAGGACGCCCCGACCCACTTCCTGACCCGCGCCATCCGCTGACCGGGCGGGGGGCCGCTCCGGGGACCGCGCCCCGGTCCGCTCCGGAGGGCTTGGCTCAGCCTTGGGAGCCTTCGCAGCCACCGGAGCCGCCGGAGCCGCCGGCCGGGTGGGCCGCCAGGCGGGCCAGGAGGCCCCGCTTCGCTTCCGGCCACTCCGGCCGCGTGATCCCGTACACCGCCGTATCGCGGATCCAGCCGTCCCGCATGACCATGTGGTGGCGCAGCACACCCTCGGGCTTCGCGCCGATCCGGGTGATCGCCGCCCGCGACTTCGCGTTCCGCACGTCCGTGAGGAGCTCGACCCGGTTCATCCCCATCGTCTCGAAGGCGTGCGTCAGCATCAGCAGTTTCGCCTCCGTGTTGGCGCCGCTGCGCTGCCGGGACGCGGCGAGGAAGGTCCAGCCGATCTCCAGCCGCCGGTTCGCGGTGTTGATCATCATCAGCCGGGTGGCCCCGATGACCCGGCCCGTCACCGCGTCCACGGTCGCGTACGGGATCTGCTTGCCCGACGCCCGGGCCTCGACCGCGTCCTCGACGAAGCCCCGCATCTCGTCGGGGTGCGGGACGAGGGTCACCGCGAGCTCCCAGAGGCTGCCGTCGCGGACGGCCTCGCACAGCCCGTCGTGGTGCCGGAGCTCCAGCGGTTCGAGCCGCACCCGCTCCCCGGCCAGTACCGCCTGCGCCGCCGGCGCCGCCGCCTGTGCCGCCGCTTCCGCCGCGACCGCTTGCGCCGACACCGCGCTCACCGCTGCCTGCTGCATGACCGACCTGCCCGTTCCTCGTGGTTGCGCGCGAACACGAGGACCTTACCGGGCATAACAGGGCATCCCCGCACGGTTTTTGCCTTGGCCCGGCCCGGGTGCGGTCAGAGCCAGCCGTTGCGCCGGAAGCCCCGGTGGATGACGAAGCACGCGACGGCCATCACGCAGAGCACGAGGGGGTACCCGTAGGTCCAGTGCAGTTCGGGCATGTGCTCGAAGTTCATGCCGTAGACCCCGCAGACCATCGTGGGAACGGCGACGATCGCCGCCCACGCGGTGATCTTGCGCATGTCCTCGTTCTGGGCGACGGTCACCTGCGCGAGATGGGCTTGGAGTATCGAGTCCAGGAGGGCGTCGTACGCGGCGATCTGGTCGGTGGCACGGGTCAAGTGGTCGGCCACGTCCCGGAAGTACGTGCGCATCTCCGGCGGGATGACCGGTATCGGCTGCGTGCTCAGCTGCTGGAGCGGGCGGGCCAGCGGGGCCACCGCCCTGCGCAGTTCCAGCAGTTCGCGCTTGAGCTGGTAGATCCGGCCCGCGTCCCCGCGGCCGCCGTACTCGCTGAAGACCATGGTCTCGACGTCGTCTATGTCGTTCTGCACCGCGTCCGTGACGGCCACGTACTCGTCGACCACGTGGTCGGCCAGGGCGTGCAGGACGGCGACCGGCCCCTTGGCCACCTGCTCGGGCAGCGCCTCCAGTTCCTCGCGGACCGATCCGAGCGTGCCCCGGCCGCCGTGCCGGATGGTGATGACGAAGTCGCTGCCGGCGAAGGCCATGAGCTCGCCCGTCTCCACCACCTCGCTGGTCGCGGTCAGTTCCTCGTGCTCGACGTACCGCACCGTCTTGAACACGGCGAAGAGGGTCTCGTCGTAGCGCTCGATCTTGGGCCGCTGGTGGGCCCGGACCGCATCCCCGACGGCGAGCGGGTGCAGGCCGAGCAGCTCGGCGAGCCCGGCGAACTCCTCCTGCGAGGGCTCGTGCAGTCCGATCCAGACGAAGCCCTCGCCCGTCTTGCGGACCCGGCGCAGGGCCTCGCCCACATCGGCGTGGCCGTGGCCGTCCTGGCGGACCCCGTCCCGGTAGACGATGCAGTTGACGACGGCGCTGCCGAGCGGGGAGCGGGCCGGGTGACTGAGGTCGACGGCCCGCCGGTAACTGCGGCGCACGGCCCGGCGCAGGTTGCTGAGCATGGACAACGGACGTACTCCCCTTCGGCGGATCAGCGGCCAGTGTGCCACCGGTGCGCACACCCCCCGACCACCTGCCCTCAGGCCCGGTCGATGAAGACGCTCGTGGACTTCACCCGCGCCGTCGCCCGCGCTCCCACCACCAGGCCGAGTTCCTCCACGGCCTCCCGGGTCAGCAGCGACACGACGCGGTGCGGTCCGGCCTGGATCTCCACCTGGGCGTCGACGGTGCCCAGTTTCACGCCCGTCACGATGCCGGGGAAGGCATTGCGCGCCGAGGTGTACGGGGTCCCCTCGTCGTCGCCACCCTCCTGCGCGACCTCCACGCAGAACGCGGCGAGGTCGGGCCCGTCGACCATCCGCCGGGTGCCGTCCCGGCGCGTCGGGAACCTCTCCGCATCGGCCCACCGCCGGGCCGTGTCCACGCTGACGCCGAGCAACCGCGCAGCCTGGCCGATCGTGTAGGACTCCATGCCCGCAGCCTAAGCCCTCGCCCGACCGGTCCTCGCAGGCCAGGTGGCCCGGCACCGGGGGCCGTGGACCCCCGCGCAGGGCCGGCCTAGCGGAGCGCTCCCGCAGCCGCCCGCGCGACCGCCTCGGCGACCAGCGACAGCGCGGGCGAGTCCAGCTTCCACTGCTGCCAGTACAACGGGATCTCCAGGCTCCGTCCCGGCGCGATCACCACCAGCTCACCCGCTTCCAGCAACGGGCCGGCCTGCACCAGCGGCAGCATCGCCCAGCCCAGTCCGGCGACCGCCGCGTCGCAGAACCCCTCCGACGTCGGCACGTGATGGCGCACGGCGGACGCCCTGGCCGCCGCGTCCTGCGTGACCACCCGCACGAACTCGTCCTGGAGCCGGTCCAGCCGGTCGAAGACGACGACCGGCGCGACCCGCAGGTCCCGCTCCACCGCGCCCCGCAGGTGCCGCGCCGCGAACTGCGGGCTCGCCACCGGCAGGTACCGCACGATCCCCAGCCGGCGCACCGTGCACCCCGCCACGGCCACGGGCTGCGAGGTGACCGCCGCCATCACGCGCCCGTCCCGCAGCAGTTCGGTCGCGTGCGCCTCGTCCTCCCGGTGCAGTTCGAAGCAGACCGGCGGGTCCTGGGGCACCCCGGTCAGGGCGGGCAGGAACCAGGTGGCCAGGGAGTCCGCGTTGACCGCGATCGGCAGCCGGACCGGGCCCAGGCCCTCGGCCATGCCCAGCTCGGCCCGCGCGTCGCGCTCCAGCCGGACGAGCTGGCGCGCGAAGCGGACCAGGACCTCCCCCGACTCGGTCGCCCGCACCGGCTTGGTCCGCATCAGCAGCACCCGCCCGGTCCGCTGCTCCAGCGCCTTGACCCGCTGGCTGACGGCGGACGGGGTCACGTGCAGGGCGGCGGCCGCCGCGTCGAAGGTGCCCTCGTCGATCACCGAGAGGAGGGTCCGCACCTGGTCCACAGGCAGCTCATCCATCACAGCAGCTAATGGTAGGTAAGAATCTTTAGCTGTACTCCGCGCCGCGCCGCTGCCTACCGTCGAAGCCATGACACACGGCATCATCACGGCGGCCCTCGCGGGCTTCGGCACCGGCCTTTCCCTCATCGTCGCCATCGGCGCCCAGAACGCCTTCGTGCTGCGTCAGGGCGTGCGCCGCCAGTCGGTCCTCGCCGTGGTCGCCATCTGCGCCCTCTCGGACGCGGCCCTGATCACCCTCGGCGTGGCCGGGGTCGGCGCGTTCGTCACCGCCTGGCCGCCCGCCCTCACCCTCGTCGGACTCGTCGGCGGCGCCTTCCTGATCGGCTACGGGGCCCTGGCCGCCCGCCGGGTGCTGCGCCCCGACCCGGGCGCCGCCCTCACCGCGGACGCCACCGGCCGGAGCGCCGGCTCCGCCGCCACCCGGCGCGCCGTGCTGACCTGCCTGGCCATGACCTGGCTCAACCCGCACGTGTACCTCGACACCGTGCTGCTGCTCGGATCCGTCGCCGCCGGCCGGGGCGACCTGCGCTGGGCCTTCGGCGCGGGGGCCGTCCTGGCGAGCCTCGTCTGGTTCGGCGCGCTCGGCTACGGCGCCCGGCTGCTCAGCGGCCCGCTCGGCCGGCCCTCCGCCTGGCGGGCGGTGGACGGGCTCGTCGCCGCGACCATGGTCACGATGGGCGGTCTGCTCCTCGCCCGGGCCTGAATCCCTCTTCCCCGAAGGCCGGGGCCGTCCCGGCCCCCGCCGGGCCCGCGCCGAAGTCCCCGGGCACGGCACGGCGCAGCCGCCTCAGCCAGGCACCCGGCAGTACGGGCCCCGGCACGGTCAGCACCGGGCACACCGCGCGTCCGCGCAGCCGGCGCCCCACCGGGCCCCTGTGGCGGCGGCCGGGCCGGGCTCCCACGACGAGCAGGTCGTCGGGGCGTCCGGCCAGCTCACACAGGGTCCGGCCGGGGTCGCCCCGCAGCACGTGGCGACGTACGACGGGCACGCCCGCCGGGTCCCCGCCGAAGGCCTCCTCGAACGCCCGGTCGAGGGTCGCGGCGGCCTCCGCCTCCCACAGTGCGGCCCACGTCCGGTCGGGGAACCGGGCGAACAGCCCTTCGCCCTCGGGCGGTGACCAGACCACTGCGGCCACCAGTTCCCGACCTCCGAGCCGCGCCTCCCGGGCCCCCGCCCGCAGGGCTGCGAGGCTGCCGAGGGAGCCGCTCACCCCGACCACCACGCGGCTCATCGACTCGGTTCCCGCACGGCCCCGACCAGCCCGTGGACCCACTCGCGCAGGACCGGGAGAACGGGCAGCCCGGCTCCGGACCGCCGCTCGTGGTGCTGCTGGAGGGCCCGCTCGGCGCGGTCGCTGAGGAGGGTGTACTCGCTGGACATGAAGGTCTCCTTCCACCGGGCACCAGACCAATTCCCGTGCGCCGGCTTCCAGTCTGGAGACCGATTGGCCTGCCCAGCAGAGCCAATTCCGCGCATCTGGTCTGCCACCGCCTCCCGAGTTCCACCCCATGGACACGCCCCGAGTGGGTACGGATGACCTTGCCCGCCGCCCCGTACGCCTTCTCGTACGCGTACCCCTTGCCCCGCACCTCCAGGAGCCACCCCCCGTGCCGGATCAGCCCCCGCCCCCGAACCCGCCGCCGCCCTCCGAGTCCCCGTCCCCGCCTCCGTCCCCGTACACCGATTCGGTCCGGGCCTACTACGCCGCCCAGCCCTCGCCCCTGGTCGCCGCCACCGGGATCGTGCTGGATCCGCGCGGGCGGGTCCTCGTCCTGACCACCTCGTACAAGGCGGAGCCCGAGCTCCCGGGCGGGGGCGTGGAGGACACCGAGACCCCGGAGGAGGGGCTGGCCCGGGAGCTGAAGGAGGAGCTGGACCTGAGCGTGCCGGTCGGGCGGCTGCTCGCCGTGGACTCCCGCCCGCCGGGGCCCCTCGGCCGCTCCCTCGTCGTGCACGTCCACCTCGTCGGCCCGCTCACGTCCGAGGAGGCCTCCTCGCTCTCCTTCCCGGACGGGGAGATCACCGAGGCGCGCTGGCTCACCCCCGAGGAGGCCTACGCGGCCCTGGAAACGCGGCGGGAATCCCGGCTCCGCGCCGCCCTGGCCGCCCTGCACTCCGGCTCCTTCGCGCACCTGGTCAACGGGGTGCCGCAGCCCGGCTCCCCGGCCGGCTTCGACCCCGCGCGCCGGGCCGAGCTGGAACACGCGGGCGCCTACGACACCGCCGGCCACCGCGCCGCCCGCCCCAAGGCCCTGACCGCGGCGAGCGTGCTGTTCACGGACTCCGCGGGCGGGGTCCTGCTGGTGCGGCCCGCGTACGGCGATCCGGACCACTGGAACCTGCCCGGCGGCGGCATCGACAGCGACCTCGGCGAGATCCCGCGCGCCGCGGCCCGCCGCGAGGTCCTCGAAGAGCTCGGCCTCGACCTCGCCCCGGGCCCGCTGCTCGCCGTCAACTGGTCCCACCGGCCCGGCTATCCGGCCCGGGTCCGCTTCCTGTACGACGGCGGCACCCTGGACCCCGCCGCCCTGGCCCGGATCCGGCTGCCCGCGACGGAGCTCCTCGCCTGGCGTGCGGTCCCCCCACCCGACCTGCGCCGCTACACCAAGCCGTCCCTCCGCCGCCAGATCGAGGCCTGCCTCACCGCCCGCACCACCCCGGGCGGCCCCCTCGAACTACACGCCGGCCGACCGGTGGAAGCAACGCCCTAGGGGATCCAACCTGCGGGACCGAGCCGGGGGTTGTCGGCTCCCCTCGGGCGGGAAAGATGGGTGTCAGCCCCCATGGACGAGGCGATTCCCGTCACACATGGCGGCGCGCCCTGCCCCTGGCACTCGTGCTGCCGGCCCTGGCCACGAGCCTCTTGCGGGGCTTCGGCATACCTGCCGTCGCCGACGCCGTCGCCTTTCCCCTCAACCTGGCAGCGATCGTCCTGTCCGTCCGGGAGATCCGGGCGGACCGCCGCAGGACGAGCGCCCCGGGATCCGCCCGCTGAACACGGCCACCGCCCGGGAAGGAGCGGCCCGCCCGCCGGCTACTTCGGCTCGGTGGCGAGCTGGATCAGGTTGCCGCAGGTGTCGTCGAAGACGGCGGTGGTGACGGGGCCCATCTCCAGCGGCTCCTGGGTGAAGCGGACGCCGAGGGCGCGCAGGCGCTCGTACTCCGCCCGGACATCGTCGACGGCGAACTGGGCGAGCGGGATGCCGTCCTCGACCAGCGCGTCCCGGTAGGTCTTGGCGGCCGGGTGGCCGGCGGGCTCCAGGAGGAGTTCGGTGCCGCCGGGCTCGTCGGCCGAGACCACCGTCAGCCACCGGTCCTCCCCGCCCAGCGGGACGTCGTGCTTCTTCACGAACCCGAGGATCTCGGTGTAGAAGTGCAGGGCCTTGGCCTGGTCGTCTACGAAGACGCTGGTCAGGTGGATCTTCACGGGGTGCTCTCTTCCGGTCCGGACGGGTCGGGCATGCGCCAGCGCTCGGCTATGTGCCGGAGCGGGGCCGTGTTCAGGTCGTGGAACTTGTACCGGCCCTCCCGCCTGGTCTCGACGAGTCCGGCGGCCTCCAGCACGGCGAGGTGCTGGGAGACGCCCTGGCGCGAGATGCCGAGCTCGTGCTTCATGGTCAGCCGCGAGCAGATCTCGAACAGTGTCTGCCCGGACTTCTCCGCGAGCTCGTCGAGGATGGTGCGGCGGGTCGGGTCGGCCAGAGCTCTGAAGAGTTCGTCGGCCACCCCCACAGCATAGGCAAGTATCCACTTGCCTACCAACCCGGCAGGGTTTTCCGGCTCCGCCCGAATCCTTTCCGCCGCCCGGGTCGCACCGCGGCGACCCGGACGCTAGGGGGTGTCTTGTCGATCGGGCCGGATCAGGGAGCGGGGTCTGGTGCCGTGGATCGCAAGGCGGAGGAGGGAGTCGACGCGAATGGGGTCTCCCCTGCTCGAGCGGAGCCGAGAGCTTGGGGAAGTCGGCGAGTGACGACAACGCGGCGAGGCGCGGTGCCAGGCCCCGCGAGCCCGGCCTGATCGGCAAGACACCCCCTAGGGCCTGATGTTCTGGTTCAGGTGGAAGAGGTTGCCCGGGTCGTACGTGCCCTTGACCGCGACCAAGCGGTCGTAGTTGCCGCGGTAGTTGGCGCGGATGCGGTCCTGGTCGTCGTCCGCCATGAAGTTGACGTAGCCGCCCTCCTCCGAGTGCGGGGCGGTCGCCTCGTAGTAGTCGCGGACCCAGGCGGTGTTGGCCTCGTTGTCGGCGGGGTCCGGCCACATGCCCGCGATGACGGTGGCGAAGGAGGCGTCCCGGTAGGCGAAGGCCGTTGCGTCCGGGGCGACGCGGTGACAGGCGCCGTTGATCGGGTAGATGTGGACCGTCGAGTTCACGGCCGGCACCCGGGGCCCGTGCACCAGGTGCGCCTCGATCGCCTCGTCACTCAGCTCCGTCACGAAGTTGGCCTTCCAGTAGTGCTGCAGGCCGGGCGGCACCAGCGCGTCGAAGGCGCTGTTCAGGGCGGGGTACGGCATGACGCCGACGTGCTCCGCGACCACCGGGGCGAAGTCGTGGAGGGGCTGGAGGGCGCGCTCGCCCTCCTCCGTCGGGCCCGCCCAGCACGAGACGATCAGGAGGAAGGTGTCGCCGTGCCGGTCCTCCGGGATGAACGGCAGCGGCGGGGCGATCTGGAAGGCCGGGAACGCGCCCAGCTGCTCCGGCGCGTCGGCGATGAAGTCCCGGTAGGCGCGCAGCACGGCGCCGGCGCTGTCCAGTTCGAAGAGCATCGGCCCGCCGTAGACGTCCTTGACGGGGCTGAGCCGGAATTCGAGGGAAGTCACCGCGCCGAAGTTGCCCCCGCCGCCGCGCAGCGCCCAGAAGAGGTCCTCGTGCTCCTGCTCGTTCGCCACGACGAGCTGTCCGTCCGCCGTCACCACATCGGCCGAGATCAGGTTGTCGCAGCTCAGGCCCAGTCCGCGGTCGAGGTAGCCGATGCCGCCGCCCAGGGTGAGGCCGCCGACACCGGTGGTGGAGATGATCCCGCCGGTGGTCGCCAGGCCGAAGGGGTAGGTGGCCGCGTTGAAGTCGCCCCAGGTCGCACCGCCCTCGGCGCGCGCCGTACGGCGCACGGGGTCCACGCGGACGCCGCGCATCGCGGACAGGTCGGCGACCACGCCGTCGTCGCAGGTGCCGAAGCCGGGCACGCTGTGCCCGCCGCCCCGGACGGCCAGGTCGAGGCCGTTCTCGCGGGCGAAGTCGACGGCCGCCATGGCGTCTGCGGCATTGGCGCAGCGCACGACGACGGCCGGCCTTCTGTCGATCATGGCGTTGTAGACCGTGCGGGCTTCGTCGTAGTTCTCGTCCCCCGGGGTGACGACGGTGCCGCGCACCCGTTCTCTCAGCTGGTCCACAGTGAGGTTGCCCATGGCCATCGCTCCTCTTGCCCCGGCTGGGGACGCTGTGACCTCCATCGGGCCCGGGGCCGCCCGCCAGTGGATAGGCCCTCAATTCACGCTACGCCGAATGGGTGAGGCGGCAATCCGCCACCGCCGAGGCACGCATCACCCAAAACCGCACCTAGGAGCCCACTGGTCGAATCGACAAGCATTTGCTAGCTGATTTACTAACACGCCCTCGCGGATGCAAGATGTCACCGAGAGGTTGCCGGGGTGCGAATGAGCTGAGGGAGCCGGGGATGACAGCGGGCTCGGAGCAGGTGGGTGGCGCGCGCCAGTGGCTGCGCGGCCTTGAGGTCTTCGCCGGAACGCTGCCGGAGTTCGATCCGGAGCGGGCACCGGAGGATCCGGTGCGGCTCTTCCTCTCCTGGCTGGTGGAGGCGGTGGCGGACGGGGTGCGCGATCCCCACGCGATGACGCTGTCGACGGTGGACTCCGCCGGCGACCCGGACGCGCGCGTGCTGATCCTCAAGGGCGTGGGACCCGCGGGGTGGCAGTTCTCCGGGCACGCCTTCAGCCCCAAGGGCGGGCAGCTCGTCTGCCACCCGAGGGCGGCGCTGACCTTCTACTGGCCGGAACACGGCCGCCAGGTCAGGATCCGCGGGCCCGTGACGCCCGGCTCCGCCGAGGACAACGCGGCCGACTTCCTCGCCCGCTCCCCCGCGGCCAGGGCCGAGTCCCTGCTGGGCCGCCAGAGCCAGTACCTGATGGACCCCACAGAACGCGCGCACGCCCTGGAGAAGACCCTGGCCCTGATCGAGCGCGAGCCCTCGCTCGTGGACTCGGCCTGGACCCTCTACACCCTGGCACCGGCCGAAGTGGAGTTCTGGCAGGCCGCGAAGAGCCGTCTCCACACCCGGCTGCGCTACGAACGTGCCGCCGCCGGCTGGGAACGGTTCCGCCTCTGGTCGTAGCGGCACCGCACCCGCCCCCTCCCGCCGGCACCCCCGGCGGGAGGCGGGCGCATCCCCCTGTTCCTGCTCACAAGGCGAGGTAAGGACCCATGACCACACGGACCCACGACGGCAGCGCCGGCGACGTCGACTACGGCGCCATCGGAGCCGGATACGCCTCCTACCGCCAACCCGACACGCGCATCGCCCGGTTCATCGCCGAGGCCCTCGACGGTGCGCGGGACGTGCTCAACGTCGGCGCCGGCGCCGGGTCCTACGAGAGTGCCGCCCGTTCGGTGACCGCCGTCGAACCGTCGGAGGCGATGCGCGCCCAGCGACCCGCCCGGCTCGCGCGCGCCGTCGACGCCGTCGCGGAGCACCTGCCCTTCGCCGACGGCGAGTTCGATGCGGCGATGACCCTGTTCAGCGTGCACCAGTGGAGCGACGTCACGGCCGGCCTGCGCGAGATGCGGCGCGTCACCCGAGGCCCGGTGGTCGTCCTGACCTGCGACCCGAAGCTCGTACGCGACTTCTGGCTGTACGAGTACGCCCCCGAGGTCCTCGACACGGAAGCCCGCCGCTTCCCGCCCATCGAGGACATGGCCGCGGCGCTCGGCGGTACGGGCACCATCCAGACGGTCCCGATCCCGCTGGACTGCACCGACGGCTTCAACGAGGCCTACTACGGCCGCCCCGAGATGCTCCTCGATCCCGCCGTCCGCCAGGCCTGCTCGGCATGGAGCTTCATCGACGACGGCGTCCGCGAACGCTTCGACGAACGGCTCCGACGGGATCTCGAGTCCGGGGCGTGGGACGAGCGCTTCGGTGGCCTGCGCGCGCAGCCCACGTACGAGGGCTCGCTCGTCATCGTGCGCGCGAATCCGTGACGCCGAACGACAACGAGAACCAGAACAGGGACGTGAACGGGAACGTGAACCTGAACGCGAACGGCACCACGGGAGCACCCGACCGCATGGACGAGCAGCTGCGCGCCCTGGGCCTCGTCGAGGCCCAGCGCAAGGCCGAGCGCCTCTTCGCCGAGGTCGGGGCCCGGGGGCTGGTCGCCCCCGGAGCCGGTGAGCGGGAGGTCAGCGACCGGATCCGGGACCTCGCGAACGAGCTGTTCGGGACGACCAAGCACTGGCACAAGCGGATCGTCCGCTCAGGCCCGCACACGCTGTTCCCGTACCGGGAGAACCCGCCGGACCGGATCATCGGCGAGGACGACATCGCCTTCGCCGACTTCGGGCCGGTCTTCGAGGAGTACGAGGCGGACTTCGGCCGCACCTTCGTCTTCGGCGGCGACCCGGCCAAGCACCGGCTCCGCGCGGACCTCGCCACCGTGTTCGCGGCCGGACGGAGCGCCTTCCGCGCGGACCCGAGGATCACCGGGCGGCAGCTGTACGCCGCGGTGGAGCAGCATTCGCTCAAGGCGGGCTGGAGCCTGGGCGGTTGGCACGCCGGACACCTCGTCGGCGAGTTCCCCCACGAGAGCATCGACGGGGCGAAGACCGCGTCGTACATCACCCCGGACAACGACCACCCGCTCCGGCGCACCGACCGGGCGGGGTGGCGCTGTCACTGGATCCTGGAGGTCCATCTCATCGACGAGGCGCGGGGGTTCGGCGGTTTCCACGAACAGCTGCTGGACCTGGCCTGACGACTACGGACGCGATCGCCCGCTGCCGAACACCGAACACCGATCGTCAACCGGGCTACCGGCTGAGCGACTTGAGCGCAGCCGCGTCGTACGGCTTCAGCTCGTCGAAGCGGTTGCCGAGGACCTTCGCCGCCCACTGCGGGTCCTGGAGCAGCGCCCGGCCGACGGCGACCATGTCGAACTCCTCGCGCTCCATGCGGTCCAGGAGGTTGTCGATGTCTCCGAGCGCCGCGCCCTCGCCGGCGAAGGCGCGGAGGAAGTCGCCGTCGAGGCCGACCGAGCCGACGGTGATGGTGGGCCGTCCGGTGAGCTTCTTGGTCCAGCCCGCCAGGTTCAGGTCCGAGCCCTCGAACTCCGGGGTCCAGTAGCGCCGGGTGGAGGCGTGGAAGACGTCGACACCGGCCGCCGCGAGCGGCGTCAGGATGGCCTCCAGTTCCTCCGGGGTCTGCGCGAGGCGCCCGTCGTAGGCCTCCTGCTTCCACTGGGAGTAGCGGAAGATCACCGGGAAGTCGGCCGCGACGCGTTCGCGGACCGCGGCCACGATCTCGGTGGCGAACTTCGTGCGGGCCACCGCGTCGCCACCGTAGGCATCGGTGCGGCGGTTGGTCCGCTCCCACAGGAACTGGTCGATCAAGTAGCCGTGGGCTCCGTGCAGTTCGACACCGTCGAAGCCGATCCGCTCGGCCTCCGCCGCCGCGTCGGCGAACGCGCCGATGACGTCGTCGAGATCGGCGCGGGTCATCGCCTTGCCGGTCCCCTCGGTGCCGTCGACGCGGATGCCGGAGGGGCCCACGGCGGGGGCCTCGGCGTACGGCGCCTCGCCCTGAGTGCGCACCATGCCTATGTGCCACAGCTGGGGCACGATCGTGCCGCCCGCCTCGTGCACGGCCGCGGCGACCTTCGCCCACCCGGCCAGCTGGTGCTCGCCGTGGAACCGCGGCACCCGGTCGCTCTGTCCGGCGGAGTCGTGACCGACGTAGGTGCCCTCCGTGACGATCAGGCCCACACCTGCGGCGGCCCGGCTGGCGTAGTACGCCTGCACGTCCTCGCCGGGTACGCCGTCCGGGGAGAACATCCGGGTCATCGGCGCCATCGCGATGCGGTTGGGGACGGTCAGGCCGTTCAGCTTGACGGGCCGGGACAGGATCTCGGCGGCACGGGAGGCGGTGGACGTGGTGTCGGTCATGCGGGTCCTCCGGGTTGAGCTGCGGCTCGTCGGGTGACGACGAGAAGTGCATAGTACACAGGCTATGTATCATGCATATTGCAGCGTCGGCGACAATGGGGCGCCGGGAGGGGCCGGAAGGATCGGGAGGCGCGGTGCTGGAGAAACTGGAGCGGGAGCTGATGCTCCTCGCGCGACACCAGGTGCTGGCCCGGCGCGAGCGCGACCCGGAGCGCCTGGAACGCTCCGCCTATCTGCTGCTCAGCCGCATCGACACCCAAGGCCCCATGTCCATCGGGCAGTTGTCGGAGGCCTTCGGACTCGACACCTCGACCGTGAACCGCCAGACGGCCGCGCTCCTGCGCTGCGGACTGGCCGAGCGCGTCCCGGACCCCGAAGGCGGCATGGCCCGCAAGCTGCGCATCACGCAGGAGGGCGGGCGCCGGCTCACCGAGGACCGTGAGATCAACCAGTCCTGCCTGGCCCGCGTGGTCGCCGACTGGTCCCCCGAGGAGGTGGGGCAGCTGGAAGACGCCCTGCTCCGCCTCAACCGCAGCGCCGAGGCCCTCGAAGGACGGCACTGGCCGCGCACGGAGTGCCCGGGCGCCTAGACACCCCCTAGGCCTCCTGGTAGGAGTGGCGCTGCTCCTTCCACGGGTCGCCGATGGTGTGGAAACCGCGCTCCTCCCAGAAGCCGCGGCGGTCCTGCGTCATGTACTCGATGGCGCGCAGCCACTTGGGGCCCTTGTAGCCGTACAGGTGCGGGACGACGAGGCGCAGCGGGAACCCGTGCTCGACGGTGAGCGGCTCCCCGTTGTGGTGGGTGGCCAGCAGGGTGCGGTCGGATGCGAAGTCGGCGAGGCGGAGGTTGGCGCTGTAGCCGTACTCCGCCCAGGCCATCACGTGCGTCACCTGCGGGGCGGGCGGGGCCAGCTCCAGCAGGGCGGCGGCCGGTACGCCGAAGAACTCGTGACCGGTGGAGCTCGGGCCGGAGGCGCAGTGCATGTCCGTCTCGATCGTGATGCCGGACAGGGCGGACACCTCGTCGAAGGTCCAGCTGTACTTCTCCCCGGTGGCGGTGGCGCCGAACACCTGGAGGTTCCACCGTTCCGGGCGGAACTTGGGGACCGGGCCGTAGTGCGAGACGGGCCAGCCCTTCGCCAGTTTCTGGCCGGGCGGAAGTTGTCCCGTACCCACGATGTGGCCCCCCTCTGCCGTCGACCGGCGCGATGACGGCCCGTGCCGCCTCCCGATCGAAGTCTGCCAGCTCCGGCCGCTCACGCACCGAGGGCCCCGCACCGGCCGGTGCGGGGCCCTCGCAGGTGATGCGGGGGGGGCGATCAGACGGAGAGGGAGATCTCGGTCGACTTGATCAGCGCGACGACGGAGGTGCCGGCCGCGAGGCCGAGGGCCTCGACGGCGTCCTTGGTGATCGCGGCGGTGAGCTCGCCGCCCTCGACGGAGACCTTGACGGAGCCCATGGCGCCGCCGGTGGCGACGTCGGTGACGGTGCCCGCGATCTGGTTGCGGATGGAGATGCCCTCGACCGGACCGGTCGCGAGGGAGACCTCGGTGGACTTCACGAGCGCCTTGACGGCGGTGCCCTCGGCGAAGCCGAGGTCCTTGACGGCGTCGGTGGTGATCGCGGCGGTGATGTCCTGACCGCCGGCCAGACGGACCTTCACCGTGGACATGGCCTCGCCGGCCGTCACGGAGGTGATGGTGCCGGGAATCTGGTTGCGGATGCTCAGGCTCATGAAAATAACGCCTCACTCTGAATCGGTGGGGAAAACGACCTGACGGCCGCCACGTCGATCACGTTAGCCGCGTGAATCCCACGCTGCTCGACGCCCCTCTCATCCGCCAGGCGAACGGCCCCCGCCGCCTGGTATTTTCACCCGGGGAGAACGTCCCGACAATTCGGGACGTTCGGCCCCACCCGTTCGGGGGCATTCTCCTCGCCCCTTCTCATCTGCATTTGATATCCGGAGCCAAGAACGAATTGCAGATGCCCGCCTTTCCGGCCTTCCATGCTGCATATGCAGCACCACACCGAGCCCCCGCCGGGGCCCTGGCACGACCCCGAACGCACGAAAGGCCGCCTTCTCATTTCTGAGAAGACGACCTCCGACCTGCATGAAGCAAAGTCGGGACGACAGGATTTGAACCTGCGACCCCTTGACCCCCAGTCAAGTGCGCTACCAAGCTGCGCCACGTCCCGATACGCGTTGACCTGGGCTTTCCCCTGGTTGAACGCGCAGGAGAACGATACCGCACTTCGGGAGGTGCTCGCGCGCACCTTTCGCGCGAGGGTGGCGCGAGGGCAGCGCGAAGGCCCGCCCGGTGGTGGTTGACCTCAAGTGGCCTTGAGGTTGCACGATCGATCCATGACACGGACAGCAGCCGGGGAAGCCGGGTTCCGCCACGCAGACCTGGGCGAGCTCATGGCCCTGATGACCGGGGCCGAGAAGCACGGTCCCGCCGCCACCTCCACGCTCGACGCGCTGTGGGTGCTCTACGACCGGGTGCTACGGGTCGGCCCCGGCAGCGCCGCGGATCCGGGGCGGGACCGGTTCCTGCTGTCGAAGGGGCACGGGCCCATGGCGTACTACGCCGTCCTCGCCGCCAAGGGCTTCTTCCCCGTCGACTGGCTCAGCGGGTTCGGCGCGTACGACTCGCCCCTCGGGCACCACCCGGACCGCACCTTGATCCCCGGAGTGGAGATCGGCAGCGGCTCGCTCGGGCACGGGCTGCCGCTCGCCGTCGGGAGCGCCCTCGGACTGCGGGCCCAGGGGCTCACCGACCCGGCGGTGTGGGCGCTCATCGGGGACGCCGAGCTGGACGAGGGCAGTAACCACGAGGCGATCGCGTACGCCGGCTCGGCCGGTCTGGAGCGGTTGCACACGATCGTGATCGACAACGACTCCGCGACCCACGGATGGCGGGGCGGCATCGCCTCCCGGTTCGAGGCCGCCGGCTGGTCGGCGGTCACCGTGGACGGCCGGGACCACGCGGCCCTGCACACGGCGTACACCGCACCTCATCCGGGCCGCCCGCACGCCGTGGTCGCCCGGGTCGAGAAGAAGCACTGAGGGGGAGACATGGACACCATGCGCGAACGGTTCGTTTCCATCACATCGCGTGCGCTCGACGAGGATCCCCGGCTGGCCGTCGTGCTGGCCGAGATCACCATGGACGGCTTCCGGCCCGCCCAGGACCGCCATCCGGCCGGGTGATCAACGTGGGCATCCGCGAGCAGCTGCTGATCGGCGTGGGCGGCGGTCTGGCCCTCACGGGGCTGCGCCCGGTGGTGCACACCTTCGCCAGCTTCCTCGTGGAGCGGCCCTTCGAGCAGGTCAAGCTCGACTTCGGGCACCAGGGCACGGGCGGGGTGCTCGTCAGTGTCAGTGCCGGCTACGACTGGCCGGCCGGCGGGTTCACCCACATGGCGCCGGGGGACGTCGCCCTGCTGGACACCCTGGACGGCTGGACCGTGCACGTCCCGGGCCACCCGGACGAGGCCGAGGCGCTGCTGCGTCACGCCTACGCCGCCGGGGACGACAAGGTCTACGTCCGGCTCTCCGCCCAGTCGAACGGCGCGGCCCGCCCGGTGCCGGGCCTGGGCTTCCAGACCGCACGGGAGGGCCGCGCGGGCGTGGTCGTCGCCGTCGGGCCCCTGCTCGACAACGTCCTCGCCGCGACCGAGGGCATGGACGTGAGCGTGTTGTACGCGCCGACCGTGCGGCCCTTCGACGACGCGGCTCTGCGCGCCGCCGTCGGGCACGGCCCGGCCGACGTGGTGCTGGTCGAGCCCTACCTCGCCGGCACCTCCACGGCCGCCGCGAGCCAGGCGCTCGAAGCGGTCCCGCACCGGGTGCTCGGCCTCGGCGTCGGCCGGGCCGAGCTGCGCCGCTACGGCACGATCGACGAGCACACGGCGGCCCACGGACTCGACCCGGCCGCGCTGCGCGCCCGGATCGCGGCCTTCACTCCGCGGTGACGGGCCCCTGGGCCCCGCGGCGGTCCAATTCCGGATGGGCCGCCACCAGGCGTCTGGGAGCCGCCTGGAGCCAGGAATCGGTCAGGATCGAGCGCAGCTCCGCCGCGTCCTCCACCGCCGCCAGCCGGACCCGGAGCCACGCGTAGTTGTCGTCGTGCCCCGGTCGTACGAAGAACTTCTCCGGCTCCGCCGCGATCAGTTCCTCGCGGTCCTCCCGGGGGCACTTCACCCCGATCGAGGTGTCGTCGTCGGCGAGGGCCGCGAAGACCTTCCCGTTCTTCCCGGTCGCTCCGCCGCCCACCCTGAAGGTGGGCATGCCCCAGGCGAGCTTCTCGCTGCTGTCCGGGAGCGAGAGCGCGATCCTCCGGACGTCCTCCGCCGTCGTGGCCATCCCCCGGCTCCTTCCGGTCCCTGCGGGCGGCTCCGGTCCGTTCCGGCGCCGTCCTCGTTCCGACCGTAGACCCGGGCACTGACATTCACCCCCGGGCCGCGCGGTCCTCCCGGTCGTGCACCAGCTCCACCAGCTCCGCCGCCAGCGCCTTCACCCTCGCGAGCCCGGCCAGTCCCCACCGCCTCGGCACCACGTCCACCGCGCACACCGTCCCCAGGACGATCCCGCGCCGGTCGGTCAGCGGCGCGCCGGCGTAGGACCGCACCCCGCTCTCGTCCACGACGGCATTGCCCGCGAAGCGCGCGAAGTCCCGTACGTCTTCCAGCACCAGCGCGCGCCGCCGGACCACCACGTGGGGGCAGTACCCGTGGTCCCGGGGCAGGGCCCGGGCCGGATAGCCGCTCGCCGGTGCGTCGGCCGCGTGGTGCAGGCCGGCGAAGAACTGCCGTTCCTCGCTGATGAAGTTGACGCCCGCGTACGGAGCCGCGAGCTCGTCCGCGACCCGCCGCGCGAAGGTGTCCAGCTCACCGTCCGCCCGTTCTCCCAGACCCAGTTCACGCAGTCGCAGCACGCGAGCGGGTGCCTCCCGGTCCACCGGTGTGAGCAGCAGGTGTCCGGTCGATTCGTAGTAGGTCATGGTGTCTCCCCCACATCACGTCACTCCGCGCGCCGCGCGGACCTCATGGACTGCATGAACTGCATGAACTGGCTGAACTGGCTTATCTGCATGGGCTGATGGGCTGCGTGCACGTCATCGGTTTCACGGACTTCACCGGCTCCGCGGCCGGAGCAAGTGGTGGACCAACGCTGCCAGTACCCCCGTTCCGGAGCTGGGCAGGCGTGCGTCGCAGCGCACGACGGGCACCTCCGGGCCGAGCCCGATGGCGTCCCGTACCTCGTCGGGGGCGTAGCGGTGCCCGCCGGCGAACTCGTTGACGGCGACGACGAAGCCGATCCCCCGCCGCTCGAAGAAGTCCACGGCGGGGAAGCAGTCGGCGAGGCGTCGGGTGTCGGCGAGCACCACCGCCCCCAGGGCGCCCGCGCACAACTCCTCCCACAGGAACCAGAAGCGCTGCTGGCCGGGGGTGCCGAAGAGGTAGAGCACGTGCCGCTCGTCCAGGGTGATCCGGCCGAAGTCCAGCGCCACGGTCGTGGTCGTCTTCGCCTCGACCCCGTCGAGCGGGTCGGCGGCCTCGCTCAGCCCGCTCAGCAGCTCCTCCGTGCTCAGCGGCTCGATCTCGCTCACCGCGCCCACGAAGGTGGTCTTGCCCGCCCCGAACCCGCCCGCGACCAGGACCTTCAAGGTCGCGGAGGATCCGCGGGCGGCCGCCTCAGAGCCGTTTGCGCAGGCCATCGAGCACCGCCCGGAGCAGGGACTGTTCGTCGTCGGCGAAGGAGCCGCCGGTGGGGAAGCACGGCGCCCGAACCGTGACGGCCCCGTGTTCCATCAGATCGCCGAGGACGACCTTGACCACGACGGCCGGCAGCCGCAGGTGTCCCGCCACCTCGGCGACGGTGACCGCCGCCGCCCCGGCGCAGAGCCGCAGCGCGAGGGCGTGCTCGGCGCCGAGCGGCGCCCGGGGGCGCACCCCGGTCGCCGTCACCAGCGACAGCAGGTCGAGCGCGACGGACGGCCGGGTCCGGCCGCCGCTCGCGGTGTACGGGCGGATGACCCGGCCCGCCGAATCGTCCAGCCACGGCGCATCGCGCGTTCCCCCCGGTGCTGTTGCCCCCCTCGCGCGGGCCCTCATCGCTCCACGTCGGCGGCGGGCCGCCTCGGCGGGGCCGCCAGGTACGGGCGGACGCTCTTGACCAGCATGGCCATCTCGTAGCCGAGCACGCCCGCGTCGGCCTCCCGGTCGGCCAGTACGGCCAGGCAGGTGCCGGAGCCGGCCGCCGAGACGAAGACCAGGGCGCTGTCGAGCTCGACCACCACCTGCCGGACCTCGGCGCCCTCCGCGAACCGGGATCCGGCGCTGCGGCCCAGCGCGTACAGCCCGGAGGCGAGGGCCGCCAGGTGGTCGGCGCTGTCGGCGTCGAGCCCGTGCACGCAGGTGACGAGCCCGTCGGCGGTCAGCAGGACCGCGCTGCGCGTGTAGGGCACGCGCTGGACCAGGCCGCTGAGCAGCCAGTCGAGGTCCGAGAGCCGACTGGTCGTGGTCGCCACTTCGCCGCCCATGGGGGTGCGCTCCTTCGCTGTCGGGTGAGAGGCCGGGGTCACGTCTGGTGCTCCGACTGGGCGAGGCCGAAGCCCCGTTGGAAGGCGGCCATCAGGCCTGGGTCGTGTACGGGCCGCTCCGCGCCCTCGGCGCCGACCGGGCGGGGCACGGGCGCCTCACGCAGTTGGGGCGCGAGGTGTTCCTGGGCCCGCCGGCGGGGCAGCGGCGGGCGGTCTCCGCCGTCCCTGGCGGCCGGCACGGCGGAGAGCGGCGGCGCGACCGGCACCGCCGACGCGGTCACGGTCTGCGCCGGTGGCGGTGCCGGTGCCGGTGCCGGTGCCGCCACCGTGGCCGCCGTGACCACCGGCGGGGCCGCGGAGTGCTCCGGCCCGGGCAGGGGCATCCGTACCGGCTCCAGCCGTGGCGCGCCGGTCCCCTCGCCGGTCCCCCAGGCGGTCGCCCGGGAGCCGCCCAGGGCGTCGGCCGCGCTCGGCGCCTCGGCCCCCAGCAGCTCCTGGGGCAGGACCAGTACGGCGAGCACGCCGCCGTAGATGTTCGACTTGAGTTCGACGGCGATCCCGTGCCTGCGGGCCAGCGCCGAGACGACGAACAGGCCGATCCGGCCGTCCGCCAGCAGGTGGCGGACGCTGATCTGGTCGGGGTCGCCGAGCAGGGCGTTCATCCGGTGCGCTTCCTCGAGCGGCATGCCGAGGCCCCGGTCCTCCACCTCGACCGCGATCCCGGCCGTGACCCGCTCCGCGCGCACCACGACATCGGTGTCGGGGGCGGAGAACACGGTTGCGTTCTCGACTAGTTCGGCCAGCAGGTGCACGACGTCGGCGACGGCGTGGCCGCGTACGGAACCGCCCGCGGGGGGCACCACCTTGACGCGGGTGTACTGCTCGACCTCCGCGACGGAGGAGCGCAGTACCTCGCTCAGGTCGACGGGCCGGGTCCACTGGCGGCGCGAGGCGGCTCCGCCGAGCACCGCGAGGTTCTCCGCGTGGCGCCGGATCCGGGTGGCGAGGTGGTCGACGTGGAAGAGCTCCTTGAGCAGGTCCGGATCCTCGACCGTGTCCTCCAGGTCGTCCAGCAGCGAGATCTCGCGGTGCACGAGGGACTGGAGGCGGCGTGCGAGGTTGACGAAGACCTCGACCTTGCGGTCGCTGTCGGAGGGCGCGACGGGGCCGCCCAGGCGGACCAGAGTGGCGTGGGCCTGTTCGCGGGCGCCGCGCAGTTCCTGGGCGAGCAGCCAGAACTCGTCGACTCCCGCCGTCTCCGAGCCGAAGGACGGCGCGGCCGGTCCGCCGCGCGCCGGGCGGGCGGGCAGCTCTCCGCGCTCCAGCCGTTCGGCGGTGGTGTGCAGCTCCTGGCGGCCGCGGACGCTGGAGCGGCGCAGCGCCTCGCAGCGGTCGCGCACGGTCTTGGCCGCGCGCTGGGCCCCGAGCAGGGCGGCCGCGAGCGCGCCCGCGAAGAGCAGGGCGCAGCCGCTGAGCGCCGGCCACAGCCGGGGGTCGCGGTCGCCCGCGCCGCCGCCGAGCTGGAGCGCGAAGAGCACCGCGGCGGCCCCGCTGAGCCCGGCGGCGAGCGTGGGCAGCAGGGCGGCGCGGATCAGCTGGGGCCGTATCTGCCGAGCGGGACCGGTGACGGCATGTCTCGACGGGGAGTGGCGGGCGGCGCGGAGTCCGGACATCGGCGTCCTCGGTAGGTGGGGCCCGGCCCCGGCTTCCCGGGATACCGGTGTTGATCACCGGATACCCACGCTAGACCGCACGCTCGGCCCCAGGACGGCCAGTTGGGGAACTTCGCCCGGGTGCTTCCCGCTCCCGATGGAGCGCTCGTACGACAGCCCGAATGCGCCGGGAGCGCGCACGCCCCGGCTCCTCACGGGCACGCGCCGCCTCCCCGGAGCCCCCGCCAGCCTCCCGGAGACCCCTTCCGTCTCCCGAGCCCCACGCCGTCTTCCGGGGCCCCCGTCCGCACCTCGGCCCGGGCGGGGGCCGGAAACGACGCAGAGCGGATCCCCCTGTACCCGGGGGATCCGCTCTGCGTCGTTTGGGTGTCGTTCCGGGCCGCGTCTCGGTGTCGTTCCGGGCCGCCGCCCGGACAGGCCCCTAGGAGCCGACCGCCTCCGGCTCCTCGCGGGTCACGGCGACCGGCCGGCCGGTCGTGACGGTCCGGGCCGGTGCGGGCGGCGGGGGTGAGCCCGCGGCCACGAAGGGCCGCCACCACGGCGCGCTCGGCGCGTCCGCCGCACCCGGTTCGAAGGGCTGCCCCGGCACCGGCAGCGCGATCGCCGCACCGGCCCCCTCGGCGGCGGTCACCGTGCCCTCACCCGGCTCGTCCCACGGGTGCGGGGCCAGGTTGAAGGTGCCCCAGTGGATCGGCAGCATCGTGCCGCGCGGGACGCCGCCCTGGAGGTCGAGGTGGGCGCGCACGCCCTCCTCGGGCGTCATGTGGATGTCGGTCCAGAACTCCGAGTACGCGCCGATCTGGATCATCGTCGCGTCGAAGGGGCCGTGCGTCGCGCCGATCTCCTGGAAGCCGGAGAAGTAGCCGGTGTCGCCGCTGTGGTAGATCCGGTGTTCTTCGCCCGCGACGACCCAGGAGGCCCACAGGGTGAACTGCTGGTTGCGCAGGCCGCGCCCGCAGAAGTGCTGGGCCGGGGTGGCGGTGAGCGAGAGTCCGGCGACCTCGGTGCTCTCGTTCCAGTCGAGCTCGCGCAGCCGGTCGGCCGGGACTCCCCAGCGCTCCAGGTGCGCGCCGACGCCCAGCGGGACGGCGAAGACCGTGTCCGTACCGGCCAGGGCCTTGATCGTCGGCAGGTCGAGGTGGTCGTAGTGGTCGTGCGAGATGACCACCACGTCGACCTCGCCCAGCGAGGCCAGCGGTACGGGTACGGGGTGCAGGCGCTTGGGTCCGGCGAAGGGGAAGGGGGAGCAGCGCTCGCCCCAGACCGGGTCGAAGAGCACCCGGCGGCCGTCGATCTCGGCGAGCACGCTGGAATGGCCCATCCAGGTCAGTCGCAGGCCGCTGACCGGGGGCTTCGAGAGCTCCGCGAGGGTCGTCGGGTAGACCGGGATGGGGGCGCCGGGGCTGCGCCGGAGCCGCTGCTCCTTGTGGAAGTAGATCTTGGCGAACTCCGCCATGGACCCGGACGGTCTGGTCCGGGTGCCGGCCGGGTTCTGGAAGATGCCGTCGGCGAAGTTCGGCGAGCGCAGGATCCGCTCCAGCCGGGCACCGGACGGGTCCGCGCCGAAGGCTTCAGGCCGCAGTGCGCGCAGCCGTGGACGCAAGGGACGGGAGCCGGTCAAGGCGCCTCCAGTGTGGGGGGTGCGGGCAGGGCGTTCTCATGGTTACCACCATCCCAACGCCTGATACCCCCCAAGGATTCCGTTCGGCGCCTCCGAACGCTCCCCGGCAGCTCCCCGCCCGCCCCGCGCGCCTCCCCCGCACCGCCCCTCGCGCACCGCTTCCGCAGCGCCTGCGCACCGCCCTAGAGCGGCAGCAGGTCCGGCCGCTTGGCCTGTACGTGGTCCCCGGAGGACTCCCCGCGCAGCCGGCGGCCGATCCACGGCACGAGGTGCTCGCGGGCCCAGTGGATGTTGTCGCGGGTGGTGTCGACCGACCCGCGCGGCCGCATCGGCGGCCAGGGCTGGTCCGGATCGGCCGGCGTGTCGAGGCCGAGCACCTGGGCGGCGCGCAGGGCCACCCGGGTGTGCCCCTCGGGCGAGAGGTGGAGCCGGTCGGCGTCCCAGGCCCGCCGGTCCTGGATGGATTTCAGCGACCAGAGGTCGAGCACGGGGCACTCGTACCGGTCGGCGATGGACCGGACGTGCGCACTGAACGTCGCGATCTTGCCCCGCATGTGCTTGAGGACGGGCACGTCGCGCGTGTCGAAGCCGGTGGTGATCACGACCAGGCCGACGGATCCGGTGAGGTCGCGCACGGCCGCCTCGTAGCGTTCGGCCACGGCGTCCGGGTCGCTGCCGGGCCGGATGATGTCGTTGCCGCCCGCGCAGAAGGTCACCAGGTCCGGAGCGAGCTCCTTGGCCCGGGGGACCTGCTCGGCCACGATCTGGTCCAGCAGCCGGCCCCGTACGGCCAGGTTCGCGTAGCGGAACCCTCCGGACCGGGCGGCCTCTCCGGGGTGCCCGTGCTGCCCCTCGTACGGCTCGTGCTGCTGCTCCTGCCGCCGCTCGTGCTGCTCCTCGCGCCGGTCGGCCAGGAGGACGGCCAGCCGGTCCGCCCAGCCGAGGAAGGTGTCCCCCGGTCCCGGGTCCCCCACGCCCTCGGTGAAACTGTCCCCGAGCGCCGCGTACGAGCCAATGGTCTTGGTCTTGGAAGTCGTCGTCGCTGCCACGGGAGCCCATACTTCACCGCGGATCATGACCTACGCGACCGTAGCCAGGGCCTTACGTACCGTGATCTTCACCACCTCCGGGCCGGGGAATAACCCGGGCGGCTTCGCGACGGGGCCCGCGTCCACCGCGCCCCGTGGAGCGGGCGCGCGGGATTCACGACCCGTCAGCCGGCGGGGTGCGTTCCCGAGGAGGAGACGCACCCCGCTTCACCTCGGCGTCAGCCGACCAAGCGGCTCTTCACCAGGTACTCGGCCTGTTCTGACAGTTCCGCGCGCCGCGTGTGCTCGCGGGCGGATTCGATTTCGCGGCGCAGCGCAAGTTCCGTACGCAGGACCGTAGTTCTCGGAACCGGTACCCGCTGGCCGGGCTTTTCGGTGAAGGGCTGCAGCTCGCCCGCGAGCTCGTGCGCATCGGCGGACGTGCCGCGGCGGAGCGAGAGGAACACGCGGGCGAGCCAGTCGGCGGAGATCTGCACCATGAAATCGGTCATGCAGGTGCAACGACGCGACCGCTCGGCTGTGGCGCGCAATCGCCCGGCCGGCCGAGTGCCGCCAGGGCTTCGGGGCGCGAACGGGCGTATGCGGGCGTATGCGGGTCAGCGCATCCGGCCGTCGCGGAGTTCCACCCGCACCCCGTGGAAACGTGCACCGAAGTCGCGGTCGTGCGAGACCGCGACCACCGCTCCCGGATAGGACGCGAGCGCCTCCTCCAGGTCCCCGATCAGGTCGAGCGCGATGTGGTTCGTCGGCTCGTCGAGGACGAGGAGGTCCGCGGGACGGGTCACCAGGTTCGCGATCTGCAGACGCCGCTGCTGGCCGGCCGACAGCGCCGCGACCGGGACGTGCAGGTCCTCCTCGCGGAACAGGCCCAGCGCGAGGAGGAGTTCGGCGTGCTCGTGCGGCAGCCCGGGCCGCCCGGCCGCGAAGGCGGCGAGCAGCGGGAGCCGCGTGCGGCGTGCCGGCAGTTCTTGCGGCAGGTATCCGATCCGGGCGGGACGGCGTACCGTGCCCGCATCCGGTTCCAGGTCACCGGCAAGGACACGCAGCAGTGTCGTCTTGCCCGCCCCGTTCTCCCCCGTGACCAGCAGCCGCTGCCCGGGCGCGATCGCCAGCGAGCCGTCCAGACGCAGCCGTTCGCCGACGACCACGCCGACGAGTTCCGCGAGCGGACGGCCGGATGCGCCCTCCCCGTGCACGGTGTCCGGCGACCCGTCGGCGGTGGCCGGTGACGCGGTGAAGCGCAGCGGCACGGGGGGTGCGGCCACGGGATGGCGCCGCAGGTGTGCCAGCCGCTCCCGGACGGACCGGACCTGCCCGCCCAGCTTCGCCTCGTGCGAGCGGCGGTGCTTGCCGAAGCCCTGGCCGGGATCCTTGCCGGTGCCGGCCAGCCGCCTGCCCGCGGCGTCGAGCAGCTCCTGCGTACGGGCCACCTCCTGAACCCAGTCGCCGTACTCCTGCTCCGCGCGGCGCCGGGCGGCGGCCTTCGCGGCGCGGTAGCCGGCCCAGCCGTCGCCGTACCGGTGCACCGTGCGCGCATCGCGGTCGACTTCGAGGATCGTGGTGGCGGTGCGCTCCAGGAAACCGCGGTCGTGGGTGACCGCGACGACCGTGCCGCGGTGCGCGCGCAGGTGCTCCTCCAGCCACCGCACCGCGGCCGCGTCGAGGTGGTTCGTCGGCTCGTCGAGAAGCAGCAGCTCGGGGGCGGCGGCCAGCACGCAGGCGAGCGCGAGCCTCGACTGCTCACCGCCCGAGAGCGAGCCGAGCACGCGGGCGCGGCCGATTCCGGCGAGCCCGAGGCCGTACAGGGCGGCATCCACGCGGGCGTCGGCCCCGTATCCGCCGCGCTCCTCGTAGGCGATCAGCAGGTCGCCGTAGGCCGCGAGCTCCTCCTGCGAGGCATCGCCGAGGTGCTGCTCGGCCGTGCGCAGCCGGCGCTCCATGGCGCGCAGCTCGGCCAGCGCGCGATCGACGGCGTCCTGCACGGTGCGGTCGGCGTCGAGGTCGAGGGTCTGGGCGAGGTGCCCGGTGCCGCCGGGGAAGCTGACGGTGATCTCCCCGGCGTCCGGCGCCTCCGCCGCGGCGAGCAGCCGCAGCAGGGTGGACTTGCCCGAGCCGTTCTCGCCGATGACGGCCGCCTTCTCGCCGGGACGGACGGTGAAGGAGACCTGGTCGAGAACGGTCCGGGTGGCATAGGTCTTGGTGACCTCCTTGACGGACAGCTGCGCCACGGCAGCGGGTCGAGGCCGGGAGGTGGGGACGCGGTCGCGCATGTGACTTTCCCTGGGCATGCGAAGTGTCTACGGGCAGCAGAAACGGCGGCGGCCGTGCCCGGACTCAGAGGAAGAAGGAGGAAGTCATGTGGGCACCGTAGCAAGACGGAGCGTCTCGTCTCAAGCGATTTATGACCGTGCCGGAAGCCGATCGGGGCCTTCCCGGTGTTCCGCCTGCGCCGCAGCGCTGTGGGTCAGGAGGCCGAGGACCACGAGCATCGCACCGAGGCACAGCCCGATCGCCCCGAGTTCACCGGCGGGCTGCCATGACTGCCCCGCCGCCGAGTCCGTGCCGAAGGCGCTGATGATGAGCCACATCGATGCGGCGATGACCAGGGCACCGGCCATCCAGACCCCTTTGAACACGGCGGTCAGGACGCGGGAGGAAACGGCGCTCGGCTTGTGGGAGGTGTGGTCGCAGGTGTTCACGCATGGCTCCTGGAGAAGGACGTCGGTCGGTGTCGGGGGCTCGAAACGGCTGTGCGGGAGGTCAGTGCCGACAGGTGGCCGGGCCAGGTCCGTCACGCCGCGCACAGGTCGGCGTCGAGGGCCGCCCGGGTGGCGGGGAAGTCGAAGCAGGTGTGCGGGAAGGGTTCGTCGTCGAGGGTGAAGTGCCACCACTCGGTGGGCAGGTTGTGGAATCCCGCCCAGGTCATCGCGTGGTGCAGGAGCCGGCGGTGTTCGCGGGCGGCCGGCGCGATGTCGGGGTGATCGGTGCGGGAGCGGGGGTCGAAGAAGTCGAAGGGGGTTCCCATGTCGAGGAACGTCCCGTCGGGGGTGGTCAGGGTGATGTCGACGGTGCTGCCGCGGCTGTGGCCCGAGTGGGCGTGGATGTGGTCGGGGCCGAACAGACGGTCCTTGGGAACCCGCGGGACATACTGCTCCTTGCCGGCCTGCTGGTAGGGGTCCCGCGCCCAGCGGCGCATGTGGTCCACAGCGCGCTGGGGGCGGTAGCCGTCGAACAGGGTCAGTGCGTAGCCGTTGCGGGTGAGCAGGTGCTGGGCACGGCTCAGGGCCCGGGCGGCGGGAAGGGTCAGCAGGCAGGTGGCGTCCCGGTAGCCGTCGAGGGGGTGGCGGCGAAGTTGCGGTCGGTCGCGTAGCGCAGGTCCTGGCGGATGGTGGGGTCGACGTGGGCGAGGGCCACGAACCCGGCGGGGGCGCGGTCGGGCACGAGGGGCTCCTTCAGTGGGACGACGGGTGGGTTCTGCACCGGTGACTGCGGCTTTCCGGCTGTTCGCCGCGTACGCCGCGGTGCCCGCCGTGGGCCTGCTTCGCTCATCAGGCTGCTCCCGGCGTGCGGCACTGCGGCATCCGGTGTGCATCGGGTGGCGCTCAAACGCCGTCCGTGGACGAGCGCCGGCTGATACACGTCGGATGCCCCAGTGCCACGTGCCCGGCTCATCCTGTTTGTCGTGATCCAACAACACCGATAGCCCCTGCTCCCGGTGGACCTGGCCGCCGTCGCGGCCAACACCCGACGCCTGCGAGCGCGCACCACCGCCACCTGCATGGCGGTCGTCAAGGCCGACGGCTTCGGCCACGGGGCCGTCGAGATCGCCCGTACCGCCCTCGCCCACGGCGCCGAGGAGCTCGGCGCCGCCACCCTGACCGAGGCCCTCGCGCTGCGCGGGGCCGGACTGACCGCGCCGGTTCTGAGCCGGCTGAACAGCCCGTACGAGGACTTCGCCCCGACCGATCACGGATGTGCGGCGCACCGGCGGTGACCGGCAACCCCAGCACGTCCGTACGGGGGGGGTTCTACGGCTGGAGGGCCTTGAGCGCGTCCTCGATGGTGGGATGGAAGGTGAAGAGCTGGTTGAGGCCGATGATGCGGAAGACGTGCATCAGGTCGGCGTTCAGCCCGACGAGGGACAAGGGGGCTCGGGCCTTCTCCGCACGGTGGTAGGCGCCGATCAGTACGGTGATGCCCGTGGAGTCGCAGTAGGCGAGCTCGGAGAGGTCGATCAGTACGGGGACGCCCGCGCTGAAGGAGGTCTCCTCGATCACCCCGGTGAGCTCCGGTGCCGTGTGGTGGTCGAGCTCGCCGACCACTCCCAGGACGGTGGCCCCGCTCGGGTGGGAGCGCCGACTGGTGGTCAGGGTGCGGTGGGTCACCTGTTCTCCTGGGCTGGTAGCAGTGCCTGGTGGTACGGGACGGACAGGGCGAGCAGGGCGGTGTCGTCGCTCACTCCCGGTCCCAGATCGGTGAAGAGCTCGTGCAGCGAGGCCAGCAGGACGTCCGCTCCCCGGGCGGGCCGGGCGACCAGATGACGGGCCAGCCCCTCCTCCCCGAGCATGCTGCCGTCCGCGGTACGGGCCTCGGTGAGCCCGTCGGTGTACAGCAGCAGGGCGTCACCGGGCGCGAGGCGGGTGGTGGCCTGTGCGAAGTGCGGGTCGGGAAGGATCCCGATCAGCTGGCCGCCGTTGGTGGACACCGGTTCCACGGTGCCGTTCGCACGCACCGCCAGCGCCGGGGGGTGTCCGCCGCCGGCCAGGGTGACCGTGAACGACCCGTCGGTGGCGGCGTCGAGCACGCCGAACACCGCGGTGCAGTACCGGGGGGTGTCCCCCTGGTACTCGCCCTTGAGGACCGTGTCCAGGTTGGACAGGACGGTGCGGGGGTCGGGGTCGTAGATGGCTGCGGCACGCAGGGTGTAGCGGGTCAGCGAGGTCAGTGCGGCGGCGGCCGCGCCCTTGCCGCACACGTCGCCGAGGAAGAACGCCCACCGGCCGTCGTCGAGGGGGAACAGGTCGTAGAAGTCGCCGCCGACCTCGTCGGCGGAGGCCGTGTGGTAGGCGGCGGCCGCTTCCAGTCCGGGAACCGTGGGCAGGGCCGGCGGCAGCAGGGTGCGCTGGAGCGTGCGGGCCAGTCGCTCGGCGTCGGCCCGGCGCGCGCGTTCGGCAGCGACCATGTGCTGCGCGCTCAACCGCAGTTCGAGCTCCTCCATGACGAGTGCGGCCAGCTCCTGGAGGGCGGCCAGCTGGTCGCCGGTGGGGTGGCGCGGACGGGTGTCGAGCACGTTGACGGTGCCCAGTCGGTGGCCGTCGGGCGTGGTGATCGCCGCGGCGGCGCAGAATCGTACTCCCGGCCGGCCCTGGACGGCGGGGCCGGTGGTGGTGCGCGGGTCGATGAGGGTGTCCGTGACCACGTACGGCCCTTCCTGCGGGAGGGTGCCGAGCACGCTCTGGTCGCGGGGGACCTCCCTGAGGCCCGCGAGGCCGTGGGCGGCCTTGAGCCACACCCGGTCGCTGTCCACGATCGCCACGGTCGCCATGGGGGCGCCGAAGATGCGGGCCGCGAGGGTCGCGATCCTGTCGAAGGCCCCGTCGGCGGAGGTGTCCAGGGCCGCGTAGCGGCGTACCGCGGCGAGCCTGCTCCGCTCGTCCGCGCCGTCCTGCGCCGCCCCGTGGTGGAGGGTGTACTCGGTTGCCGTCACACAGTCTCCCGGACCGCCTGGTTGGCCGTACCTCGTGGTCCCGGGCTCGGCTGTCCTATCCTACGGATCACGTCAACGGTCTCCCTACGGTGGTCCGTCAGCCGTACGGGCCGCCGGGGGCCGCACAGCCCACCACGGCACGCGCAGTGGCAGCACAATGGTTGTCGGCCGTATGCCCGGACGGCGGCTGTTCGAACGAAGAAGGGGTGAGCAGTGACGCGTTCCGAGGATGCCGCTCGCGAGACGGCGGCGCCCGCCGGGGCCGGCGTGTTCGCCGCCGACGAGGCGGTCGGCCGGGATCTGGGCCAGGTGGACTGGTCGGCGGCCACCCCGCTCGGCATCCCCGAGAACTGGCCTCAGAGCCTGAAGACGACCGTGAGCATCCTGCTGTCGTCGAAGTTCTCGATGTGGATGGCCTGGGGACCGGAACTCACCTTCTTCTGCAATGCCGCCTACCGGCGCGACACCCTGGGCCGGAAGTACCCGTGGGCACTGGGACGGCCGGCGAGCGAGGTCTGGGCGGAGATCTGGGACGACATCGGCCCCCGCATCGACACCGTCCTCACCACCGGCGAGGCGACCTGGGACCAGGCACTGCGTCTGTTCGTCGAGCGCTCCGGATACCCGGAGGAGAGCTACCACACGTTCTCCTACAGTCCGCTGCGCGACGACACCGGTGAGGTCGTCGGCATGCTCTGCGTGGTCAGCGAGGAGACCGAGCGCGTCATCGGCGAACGGCGGATGACCACGCTGCGCGACCTCGGCTCCGACCCCAGCGTGGTGCGCACCGAGCAGGAGATGCTCGACTTCGCGCGGCTGCAGTTGAGCGGCAACCCGCACGATCTGCCCTTCACCCTGACCTACCTGTTCCAGGACGACGGCAGCGCCTCGCTGGCCACTGCCACCGGGATCGGGAGCGATCACCCGGCCGCCGTGAAGTTCCTCCCGCCGGACTCCGTCACCCCGTGGCCGACGGCCGCCGCGGCCCGGGGGGAGTCCGCGCTGGTGCCCTTGGAGGGCGACGTGTTCGCGGACCTGCCGACCGGCGAGTGGGCCGAGGCGCCCCTGCAGGCCCTGGTGGTGCCGCTGCGTCAGCAGGGCGGCGACCCGTACGGGTTCATGGTGGTCGGTCTGAACCGGTACCGGGCCCTGGAGGACGGATACCGCGGCTTCGTGGAGCTGGTCGCCGGGCACGTCGCCACCGGAGTGGCCAGCGCCCGCAGCTACCAGGCGCAGCAGCGGCGTGCGGAGGAACTCGCGGAGCTGGACCAGGCGAAGACGACGTTCTTCTCCAACATCAGCCACGAGTTCCGTACGCCGCTGACGCTGATCATGGGGCCCGTGGAGGAACTGCGGGACCGGCTCGCGGGCGTGGACGCGGACGCGGGGGTGCACGAGGAGCTGGAGGTCATCCACCGCAACGGGCTCCGGCTCGGCAAACTGGTCAACACCCTGCTGGACTTCTCCCGCATCGAGGCCGGCCGCATGCAGGCGTCCTACGAGCCGGTGGACCTGGCCGAGGTCACCGGTGAGCTCGCCAGCGTGTTCCGCTCCGCCGTCGACAAGGCCGGCCTGGGCTTCCGGGTGGAGTGCTCCCCGCTGCCCGAGCCGGTCTTCATCGACCGCACCATGTGGGAGAAGGTCGTCCTCAACCTGCTCAGCAATGCGCTGAAGTTCACCTTCGACGGCTCGATCCGCGTCGCGGTGGACGCCGTGGACGGGGCGGCCGTCGTGACCGTCGACGACACCGGCATCGGTGTCCCGGCGGAGGAGATACCCCGGCTGTTCGAACGGTTCCACCGCATCGAGAACGCCCGCTCCCGCTCCAACGAGGGCAGCGGCATCGGCCTGGCCCTGGTGAAGGAACTGGTCGGGCTGCACGGCGGCGAGATCAGTGCCACCTCCGCGGAGGGCCGGGGCACCCGGTTCACCATCCGGCTGCCCTTCGGGTCCTCGCACCTGCCCGCCGACGCCGTCCTCTCGGCGCCGGGTTCCGGGGCGGGCTCCACCGCGACCGCCCCCTTCGTCCAGGAGGCCCTTCGCTGGCTGCCCGGCGACCACGGCCAAGCGGCGCCCTTCGCGGCCCGGATCGAGAACGTCGCGGACGCCGAGGCCGCCAGGACCGACCCCGGTCCGGCCCCGGCGTCACGACTCCTGGTCGCCGACGACAACCCCGACATGCGCGAGTACCTCGTACGCCTGCTGCACGGCGCCGGTTACCAGGTCGACGCGGTCGCCGACGGCCAACAGGCTCTGGGGGCCATCCGCGCGAAGGCCTACGACCTGGTGGTCAGCGATGTGATGATGCCCCGCCTGGACGGCCTCTCCCTGGTCACGGCGCTGCGGGCCGACCCGCGGACCGCCTCGGTTCCGGTGCTGCTGCTGTCCGCGCGGGCCGGACAGGAGGCCTCCATCGAAGGCCTGCACGCCGGCGCGGACGACTACCTCGTCAAGCCCTTCGCGGCCGCGGAACTCCTCGCCCGCGTACGGGCGAACATCGAGCTGGCACGGCTGCGCGGCCACCACGTCCGCTGGCGAACCGCCCTGGTGGACTCCCTGCAGGAGGCCTTCTTCGTGTGCGACGAGGAGGGCGTGGTCATCGAGATCAACACCTCGTTCAGCGACATCCTCGGCTACGGACCCGAAGGCCTGCCCTACCGGCCGGTCCACCCGTGGTGGCCCGACGCCACCACCGACTCGGTGGCGCACCAGCAGGTCGAGGAGGCCTTCGCCCTGCTGCTCGGCAGCACGAAGGGCTCGTACACCATTCCGATCACCCACCGCGACGGGCACCGGCTGTGGGTCACGGCCACCTTCAACCAGGTCGACGACCCCGACACCGGGCGCCGCGTGACCGTGGGCACCTTCCGGGACGTCACCGCCGAGCACTACGCCATCCAGCGCGAGAGCGCCCTGGCCGCCCTGGGCACGTGCCTGTCCCGGGCCACGAGCGTGCCCGAGGCACTGGCCGGCGCACTGCAGGAACTGAAGAAGCTGTGGCGCGGCCGGTGGGTCGTGGCGGCGGTCTTCGACCGGGGCGACGAACCCGCGCTGACCTCCACCGACGCGCGGCTGGCCTGGTCGCAACTGCCCGCCGGACAGCGGGAGGCGCTCGAGGAGCTGCGCCGGGGGCCGGTCCTGACCCCGGTCGCCGACCGCACGGGGGCCGGCATCCTCCTGGAGTTCCCCGACGGGCCGCTCGCCCTGTGGATCGACCTGGGCGAGAACCGGCCGTTCACGGGCGAGGACGAACTGCTGCTGTCCCTCCTGGCCGGTCACCTCGCCCAAGGCCTCAACCGCGCCCACCAGATCGACCAGCAGCGCGAGACGGCCATCGCCCTGCAGCGCGCCATCCTCGGCCCCTCGCAGCTGCCCGCCGGTTTCGCCGTCCGCTACGAGCCCGCCACCCAGCCGCTGGAGGTCGGCGGTGACTGGTACGACACGGTCGCACTGCCCGACGGCCGCATCGGCATCGTCGTCGGCGACTGCGTGGGACGGGGGCTCGAAGCCGCCAGCGTCATGGGGCAGCTGCGCAGCGCCTGCCGCGCCCTCCTGCTGCAGGACGCCAGCCCCGCCCGGACGCTGATGGCCCTGGACCAGTTCGCCGCCGGTGTGCCGGGCGCGGCCTGTACCACCGTCTTCTGCGGAGTCCTCGACGTCGACACCGGGCAGCTGACGTACTCCAGCGCCGGTCACCCGCCCGGCATCCTCGTCCGGCCCGACGCCAGCACCCGGCTCCTGGAGGAGGGCCGCTCCCTGCCTCTGGCCGTCCGGCCCGGATCGCAGCGTCCCGAAGGCGCCTGCACCATACCGGCCCGGTCCACGCTGCTGCTGTACACCGACGGGCTCGTCGAACGCCGCCGCCGCCCGCTCAGCGCGGGCATCGACCAGGCCAGCAAGGCCCTCCAGGACGGCCGGGACACCGCGATCGACGACCTCGCCACCGATGTCATGTCGCGGCTGGCTCCCGTCGACGGCTACGACGACGACGTCGCCTTGCTGCTCTACCGTCACCCGGCGCCCCTGGAGATGTCCTTCCCCGCCGAATCGTCCCAGCTCGCGCCCGTACGCAAGACGCTGCGCGGCTGGCTCGACCGGTGCGACCTGCCCTCCGCCACCGTGCAGAACATCCTGGTCGCCGCGGGCGAGGCATGCGCCAATGCCATCGAACACGGCCACCGCGACGCTGCAGGAGGCACCATCCAGTTCCGGGCCGAGGCGAACGTCAACGTTCTGCACCTGACCATCGCCGACACCGGCCGCTGGAAGGCGCCGGAGCCGGAGCTCAACACGCACCGCGGCCGCGGGATGGCCCTGATGCGTGCGCTGATGCAGCACGTCACCGTCACTCCCGGCCCATCCGGAACCACCGTCGACATGCACACGAGGATCGCCTGATGACCACGCCCCTGACCCTCACCCTCGGACGGCGGCCCGACGGCACCGCGCTGCTCACCGCGGTCGGCGAGATCGACATGAGCAACACCAAGGAGCTGGCCGCCGCCCTCGCGGGCACGGCCGGCCCCCTGGTCCTCGACCTCACCGGCGTGGAGTACCTCGACAGCGCCGGCCTCAGCGTCCTCTTCCCGCACGCCGAGCGCATCGAACTCCTCGCCAATCCGCTCCTGGAACCCGTCCTGACCATCTCCGGCCTGACCGACCTCACCACCGTCCACGGCATCTAGCCGGGTGCGCCTGCAGCCGCTGCGTGCCGAGGTTGCCCGATGCCCTGATCGCGCGACGCGGCAGAGCGTCTCGTACGCTGCCGCCATGGCTTCTCTTCCTGTCTCCCCCGCTCAGGCCCTCGACGGCCTCCTCGCCGGGAACCAGCGCTTCGTGGACGGGGCTCCGCAGCACCCCAACCAGGACGCCGCACGGCGGGCCGAGCTCGCCCCGGCCCAGCAGCCCTTCGCCGTACTGCTCGGATGCTCCGACTCGCGCCTGGCCGCCGAGATCATCTTCGACCAGGGCCTGGGCGACCTCTTCGTGGTCCGCACCGCCGGCCACGTCCTCGGCCCCGAAGTCCTGGGCAGCATCGAGTACGGCACCAGCGTGCTGGACTGCCGCCTCGTCGTCGTCCTCGGACACGACTCGTGCGGCGCTGTCGCGGCCGCACGCACCGCCGTCGAAGAAGGACTCACGGCCACCGGGTACGTCCGCGACGTCGTCGAACGCGTCACCCCCAGCGTCCTGGCAGCCCGCGCCGCCGGACTCACCGCCGACAGCGACATCATCGACACGCACATACGGCACACCGTGAACCTGCTCCTGGACCGCTCCCGCGTCCTGGCCGACCAGGTCGCCACCGGCCACACCGGCATCGTCGGCCTGGCCTACCAGCTCGCCGACGGCCACGCCCGGCTCGTCACCTCCCACGGCCTCCCCACCCCGGTGACTCAAGACACGGTCGCGTCCTCCGTCGGCGTGCACCCGTCGTAAGCGGCAGCCACCGCGCCGGCGGGCGTGCGCATGACCTTGCGCGGCTTCGGCTTCGGCATCGGCCGCAAACCTGGTGAGGGGGCCGGGACCCCCCTCCGGTCCCGGCCCCGCGTTCAGTCGAGCAGCCGGGTTTCGGCGCCCGGCAGTTTGTTCCACCAGTGGTCGTAGCGGTGGCAGACCTCGGGCTCGCGGTCGGCCAGGAAGGCCGTCAGGGCCCGGGCCTCGCCGGCGAGCGCCTCCCAGGCCTCGAGCCCCGTGAAGGCGGCGTCGAGGTCCGCCGGGTCGGAACCGGCGAGCCGGTTCCACAGCGCGAGGTAGGGCGAGGCCGCGTACGTGCAGCCTGACCGGCACCTGCGACAGCTCCCCGGATTCAGATGCTGACGCCCTTCGACCGCAGGTAGGCCAGCGGGTCGATGTCCGAGCCGTACGAGGGTCCGGTGCGGATCTCGAAGTGCAGGTGCGGGCCGGTCACGTTGCCCGTGGCGCCGGAGAGTCCGATGGTCTGTCCGGCGCCGACGCTCTGGCCGGACGAGACGGAGAGCTGGGAGAGGTGCGCGTACTGGCTGTACTTGCCGTCGGCGTGGCGGATGACGACCTCGTTGCCGTACGCGCCGCCCCAGCCGGCGGAGACCACGGTGCCCGCGCCGACCGCCTTGACGGTGGTGCCGGTGCTCGCGGAGAAGTCGACACCGGTGTGGTAGCCGCTGGACCACATGGAGCCGGCGGTCTTGTACGCGGTGGACGTGCCGCCGCCGACGGGGGCGACGAAGCCGGTCGACGTGGAACCGCCCTGCTGCTTGGCGGGGGCCTTGCGCGCGGGGGCGGGCGCGGCGGCCTCGTCCGAGGAATCCTCATCGGACGAGGCCGCGTCCGAGTTGGAGGAATTCGACGAAGCGGAAGAATCAGAAGAAGAGGAAGAAGCAGACTTCTTGGCCGGCTTCGGCGTTTCGGCCGGCGCCGACTCGGCCGACGCGGCCGGAGCCGAGCCCTTCGCGCCGAGCGTGAGCTTGAGGCCCGGGTGGATCAGCGACGGGTCGGTGCCGACGGCCTCGCGGTTGTCCGCGTAGAGCTGCTCCCAGCCGCCGGCGAGGTGCCGGCTCGCGGCGATCTTGGAGAGGTAGTCGCCCGGCACCACGGTGTAGACGGTGGGGGCGCTCTGCGCGGTGGCCGGCGCGGCCTGGAGCGCGGCGGGCACCTGAGCGGCCACGGCCTGCGGGGCGGCCTGGACCGGAGCGGCGGCGGGCGCCGCGGCGGGGACCCCCGCGGCGTGGGCGCCGGCGGCGCCGAGCAGCGGAAGCGCGAGGGCCGCGCCACCGGTGCCGGCGGCGGCGAACCCGCGGGATATCGAGCGGGACTTGGGACGGCGGTGCTTACCCGTTCCGGACATGTCGCATTCCTCTCCGACGCCTGCGAGGTGAGCTGTCGGGTTCGGACTGGAGATGTCCGGCCGCCTCCGCGCCGGTGAACGGCACGTGTACGGCTTCACCCCGAGCTGTCCCGTCGTGAAGATCTCGACCGGAGATCCGGAACAGCGGCTTACCTGGTTCCCCCGCTCCTGCCGCGCGCGTGAATAGTCGGGTGCGGTTTCCGGTCGGCGGCAGGATTAGGCGGTCCGTCCGGATCGATCGCGAAGGTAATCGAGTCGGCCCGCGCGGAACAAGTCATGAATTCCCCAACGGAATCTTGAAGATGACGGGCTGCCGGAATTCCGGTCACCCTCCGTCCATTCCGCACCTTCAACAGCCGCCCCGGGCAGGCAATTCGGCATTTGCGATCAGGCACGCACCGTCACCGTATGATCTGGCTCACGGGGGCAGGTCCGATCTCGCCTCTCGCCATGGCAAGTTGTCAGCAAGTAGCGTAATTCGGACACCATCGACGACGATGACACGGAGGAGCCCGGTGACCCAGCCGATACCCCAGAGTCCGCACGAGGAGCCGACGCTGACCGGAGTGCGCAACTTCCGCGACGTGGGCGGGCTGCCGACCACGGACGGCCGGCGGGTCAAGTCGGGAAAACTATTCCGAAGCGGACATCTGGCTCATGCCACCGAAACCGACGCGGAGTTCCTCGGGTCGCTCGGGCTGCACACCGTCTTCGACTTCCGCAACGGAGCCGACCACGCGCTGGAGGGTCCGGACGTGGAGCTGCCCGGCGTGCTCAACGTCAGCATTCCGCTGTCGGATCCGGCCGACGGCAGCGAGTTCTGGAAGATGGTCCGCACCGGGGACCTGGCGCAGCTCCGCGAGATCCTGGGCGACGGGAAGGGCGCCGCGCGGATGTCCCGTTCGTACCGGACGATGATCCGGACCCGGACCGCCGAGCACGGCCGGGTGGTGCACGCGCTCGCCGAGTACAGCGTCCCGGCCCTCATGCACTGCGCCGCCGGGAAGGACCGGGCGGGCCTGTCGATCGCCGTCACCCTGCTGGCGCTGGGCGTCGAGCGGGAGGCGATCGTGGCCGACTACCTGGAGTCGAACGCCCCGCACAACCGCTACCGGGTCCGCCGGGGCAGCGAGGCGACCGAGCCCCGGACCCCCGAAGTGCTGGAACTGCTCTCCCCGCTCTTCGACGCCCGCGCCCCGTATCTGGCGGCGGCCTTCGAGACCATCGACGAGGAGTGGGGCGGTGTGGAGCGGTACCTGGCAGAGGGCCTCGGGCTCGCGCCCGAGACCCTCGCCAGGCTCCGTGACCGCCTGCTGGACTGACGCCCCGCGAGCCGGGCCGTCGCCTCAGCGGTTGGCGACGGCCTGCTTCACCAGCGTCCGGCCGAAGTCCCACATCAGCGCGCCGCCGCCGTGGGCCTCGTCCATGACCGCGCGGAAGGCGCCGACGAACCGGTCGACGTCCGCCTCGTCCACGATCAGCGGCGGGATCAGCTTGATCACTTCCAGGTGGTCGCCGGAGACCTGCGTGAGGATCCGGTGCTTCTGCAGCAGCGGCACCACGACCATCTGCGCGAACAGCCCCTTGCGCGCCGCCTGGAGCATGCTCCAGCGGCTCCGCAGCCCCAGGGAGGACGGCCGGCCGAACTCGATGCCGATCATCAGCCCGCGGCCCCGTACCTCGTGGAGCAGTTCGTACGTGTCCACGAGCGCGGCGAGCCGCCCGCGCAGCAGGTCGCCCATCGCGCGGGCGTTGGCCACGACCTGCTCGTCCTCCATGACGGACAGGACGGCGAGGCCGGCCGCCATCGCCTGCGCGTTGGAGCCGAAGCTCGCGGAGTGGACGAGCACCCGGTCCATGGACGAGTAGACCTTCTTGAAGATCCAGTCCTTGCCCAGGGTCGCGCCGACGGGCACGTAGCCGCCGGAGAGGGCCTTGGCCACGCAGACCAGGTCCGGTTCGACCCCGGCCTCGTGCTGGTAGGCGTAGAAGTCGCCGGTCCGGCCGAGGCCCGTCTGCACCTCGTCGGCGATCAGCAGTGCCCCCCGCCGGTGCAGCAGCTCCTGTGCGGCGAGCAGGAAGCCGGGCGGGGCGGCGAGCACCCCCTTGCCCTGGATGGGCTCCACGACGAGGGCCGCCACGTCGCCCTTCTTCAGCTCCCGCTCCAGGGCGGCCAGATCCCCGAGGGCGATCCCGGTGTCCGGCAGCAGCGGCGCGAAGCCGTCGCGGAAGCCGGCCTCGCCGTTGACCGAGAGTGAGCCCGTGGTGAGCCCGTGGAAGGCGTGGTGGCAGTAGAGGACCCTGGGCCGCCCGGTGGCGTACCGGGCGAACTTCAGGGCGGTCTCCACGGCCTCGGTGCCGCTGTTGCCGAAGAAGACCCGGTCCAGGTGCGGGCTGTGGGAGAGCAGCTTCTCGGCCAGCAGCCCGGGCAGCGGCTGGCAGTCGAAGCGGGTGAGGTCGGCGAGCTGGGCGTCCAGCACGTCGTGCAGGGCCTGCCTGACCACCGGGTGGTGGCGGCCCAGCCCCATCACCCCGAAGCCGGCCAGCATGTCGAGGTAGTCGTTGCCCTCGGCATCCCAGAAGTGGGCCCCCTCGGCCCGTACGTAGACCTTGTCGAACCCGATGGTGTGCAGCATGCGCGGCAGCTGGTGGTTGAGGTGGCGGGCGTGCAGTTCGTACCGCTCGCCACCCCGCTCGGCCAGCAGGGCGCCGAGGTCGAAGCCGGTCATGCCGACTTGTCCCTGCTCCCGCCCCCCACGGTCTCGCGGACCGCCCGCAGCGACTCCTTCAGGGACCCCATGGTGGCCAGGACGGCCGTGGGCTCGTACCCGCAGTGGGCCATGCAGTTCGCGCAGCGCGGGTCCTTGCCGCGGCCGTACTTGCTCCAGTCGGTCTCCTCGACGAGTTCCCGGTACGAGGGCACGTACCCGTCGCTCATCAGATAGCAGGGCCGCTGCCAGCCGAAGAGCGAGTAATTCGGAATGGCCCAGGCGGTGCAGGGGAAATCGGCTTTGCCTTCCAGGAAGTCCAGGAAGAGCGGGGAGTGGTTGAGCCGCCAGCGCCGCCGGTTGCCTCCGGCGAAGGCCTTCTTGAAGAGTTCGCGGGTCTGTTCGACGCCGAGGAAGTGCTCCTGGTCGGGGGCCTTTTCGTAGGCGTAGGCCGGCGAGATCATCATCTCGTCCACCTGGAGATCGTCATTGAGGTAGTTGAGGACCTCGATGATGGTCTGCGGAGTGTCGGTGTTGAAGAAGGTGGAGTTGGTCGTGACCCGGAATCCGCGCTTCTTCGCCTCCTTGATGGCCTCGACCGCCTCATCGAAGACGCCTTCCTTCGCCACCGACTCGTCGTGGCGTTCGCGCAGTCCGTCGATGTGCACGGCGAAGGCGAAGTACGGGGAGGGCGTGAACTTCTCGATCTTCTTGCGGAGCAGCATGGCGTTGGTGCAGAGGAATACGTACTTCCGCTTGGCCACCAACTGGCGCACGATCTCGTCGATCTGCGGGTGCATCAAGGGCTCTCCGCCCGCGATGGACACCATGGGCGCGCCCGATTCCAGCACGGCGCCCACCGCCTGGGCCACGGGCATGCGCTGCTTGAGCACCCCGGCCGGGTGCTGGATCTTCCCGCACCCCTCGCAGGCCAGGTTGCATGCGTAGAGCGGTTCCAGCTCGACGATCAGCGGGAACTTCTCACGCTTGCGGAGCTTCTGTTCGAGCAGGTACGTCCCGACCCTGATGGTCTGTCGCAGTGGCATGGCCATCTGGCTCACCTCCTGGGGAGCAGCAAAGAACGGTGCCATTCGTAAAACGCGGGCAGTACGGCACGCAGTACGCGAAAGGCCGATATTCCCCCGCGGACGGTGCCGATACGGACGAGCTCATGCTCCGGAGCGTCCACGATCACCCGGACGGCCGCAACCGGACGGTCCCGGGATCCCGGGGCGCTCCCGCCCCGGGTCGCGGCCCACAGGGTGGCCGCGGATTCCATGTCGACCCCGACGGCGCCGCCGGCGCGCAGTTCGGCGCGCTCCTGGCCCCGGACGACGTGGTCGGATCCGGTCAGTGCACCGAGGTGTACGGTCCGGCCGGGTACCGCCCGGGCCAGTGCCTCGGCGAGCAGGGCGGTACCGGCGCAGGCGACCGTGCCGCGCGGGTCCCGGGTCTCCTCGGCGACGATCAGGTCGCCGGGGCTCATGCCAGGCAGCAGCCCGGCGCAGAAGCCGGTGGCGAGCACGGCCGCGCCGTGCAGCCCCGGCTCGGCCAGCTTGCGGGTGACGGCGCGCTCGGCCGCGCGCGGGCCCATGCCGGTGCGCAGGACCTCGTACCGCTCGGGTGCGCCCCGCTCGCGGCCGCCGCGGTACGGGGCGCTGCGCAGGGCGGTCCGCTCGATGCGCAGGGCGCAGGCGATCAGCAGCGGCGGCGGTGCGGCCGCGGCGGGGCCGCCGGTCATCAGGCCTCCCCGGGGGCCGTGCGCGGGAGGGCGGCCGGATCCGCGTAGCGCCCGCCCGGGCCGAACGGTTCTCCGTGGAGGTAGCGGCCCAGCGCGGTGAGCGGGAAGACCTGGCGGTACAGGTGGTAGTTGATGGAGAAGTCCCAGGGGAATCCGGTGCCGGTGAAGTACGGCTCGTCCCAGGTGCCGTCGGGCCGCTGGGTGGAGACCAGGTAGCCGATGCCCCGCTCCACGGCCGGCGCGTCGCGCTCCCCCGCCGACAGCAGGGCCATCAGCGCCCACGCCGTCTGCGAGGCGGTCGAGGCGCCCTTCCCCGCCCAGGACGGGTCCTGGTAGGAGCGCTGGTCCTCGCCCCATCCCCCGTCCTCATTCTGTACGGATTCCAGCCAGGCCACGGCCCGCCGGATCGCGGGGTGCGAGGGGGCGTAGCCGGCTGCGGTCAGCGCCGGGACCACCGAGCCGGTTCCGTAGACGTAGTTGGTGCCCCAGCGGCCGAACCAGCCGCCGTTCGGGTCCTGTTCGGCGAGGAGCCAGGCGATGCCGCGCCGGGTGCGCGCGTCGCCCGCGCGGCCCTCGACGGCGAGCATCTCCACCACGTGGGCGGTGACGTCGGCCGAGGGCGGGTCGATGACCTCGCCGAAGTCGCAGAAGGGCAGCTTGTTGGGGTAGGGGCTGGTGTTGTCGGCGTCGAAGGCGCCCCAGGCGCCGTTCTTCGACTGCATGCCCAGGTTCCAGGACACCCCCCGGGCGATGGCGCCCTCCAGCCGCTCCGGATCGGGGTGCTTGATCCGGCGCAGGGCGAGGACGACCTCGGCGGTGTCGTCGATGTCGGGGTAGTTGTCGTTGTGGAACTCGAACGCCCAGCCGCCCGGGGCCAGTTGGGGCCTGCGCACGGCCCAGTCGCCGCTGCGCACGATCTCCTCGCCGAGCATCCAGTCGGCGGCCTTGACCAGGGCCGGGTGGTCGGGGCTCAGCCCCGCGTCGGCCAGCGCGATGGCGGCCAGGCATGTGTCCCAGACCGGGGACTGGCAGGCTTCGATCATGCGGGCGCCGTCGGCGCGCCAGACGGCGAAGCGGTCCAGGGACTCCAGTCCGGCGCGCATCACCGGGTGCCGCAGGTCGTAGCCGAGCAGGTGCAGGGCGATGACGGAGTACACGGCGGGCGGCTGGATGCCGCCCCAGCAGCCGTCGTTTTCCTGCCGCTCCACGATCCAGCGGCCCGCGCTGGCCATGGCGGCCGCGCGCAGCCGGCGCGGGGCGAACCGGCGGTAGACGTGCAGGGCCTTGTCCATCCGCTGGAAGGCACCGCTCCAACTGGCCAGCGGCGCCAGCTTCTTGGCGGGGTACGGGGTGCGCGCGTCGGTGTGCAGCTCGTCCAGGGCGAAGGGGGCCGGGCGGACCGGGCGCAGGGCGGAGACCACGGTGAGGGGGACGATGGTCTGCCGGGCCCAGCAGCCGAAGTCGTAGATGTTGAGCGGCACCCAGGACGGCAGGAAGAGCAGTTCGGGCGGGAGTTCGGGCAGGTGGTCCCAGCTCCACCAGCCGAACAGCGCCAGCCAGATGCGGGTGAAGACGCGGGCGCCCGCGACTCCCCCGTGGGCCCGGATCCACGCCGAGGCGCGGCTCATGTGCGGGGCGTCGGGCGCGTCTCCGGCCAGCCGCAGGGCCACGTAGGCCTCGATGGTGGCGGAGAGGTCGCAGGGCCCGCCGTGGAAGGTGGCCCAGGTGCCGTCCTCCTGCTGTTCCCCGCGGATGAACTGGGCCGCGGCCCGGGTGGTGGCCTCGTCCCGGATCCCGAGGAACTGCCGCAGCAGCAGGTCCTCGGCGTCCATGGTGACGTTGGTCTCCAGGTCGCCCTTCCACCAGCCGGCCTCGTCCTGCCGGCCGAGCAGGTCCCGGATGGCCCGCTCGGTGGCCGCGCGGACCCCGCTCAGCGCGGCGGGACCGGGATCCGGCCCGGTGCCCGGTGCCGGGCCCGGCGGCCCGGCGGTCCCGGAATCGTTCGGGTCGGCGCCGCAGGCATGGGCGCCGCCGTCGGTCGTCGCAGTCATGGCTTCCCCTTTGCGTGCAGTGTCCTCTGTCATCCGCTGTTCTGGGGGCCGCCGTCGGACGGTACTACCGGCAGGCAGTACCGTCCGGCGACTCGCGATTCATATGCGTGTACGGGTGGCGATCACCTCTTGCGCACGACGACGAAGTCGGCGAGCGCCACGAGCTGGTCGCGCACGCGCTGGTCCATGTCCACCTCGTCGAGGGCCTTGATGGCGATCTCGTACTGGCGGCGCGCCTCGTCGGCGGTCCACCGGCGGCCGCCGGCGGCCTCGATGAGCGCGGCGCGGGCGGCGAACTCCTCCTCGGAGAAGTTCTCGAAGTCGTTGCTCTTGGCGTCGGCGGCGAGCAGTTCGGTGAGTTCCTCACTGGCCGGTCCGCCGGCGGCGAGGGCGGCGACGACGGGCAGCGACTTCTTGCGCTGGCGCAGGTCGCTCCAGGTCTGCTTGCCGGTGGACTCCGGGTCGCCCCAGATGCCGAGGAGGTCGTCGACGGCCTGGAAGGCGAGGCCGAGGTGGTAGCCGTACTCCTCCAGCTTGTCGGCCGTACGGTCGTCCGCGCCGCCGAGCACGGCGCCGATGGAGACCGCGCAGGCGAGCAGGGCGCCGGTCTTGTTGCCCTCCATCTCCAGGCACTCCTCGACGGTGACGCTCTCGCGGTGCTCGTAGGAGATGTCCTGGGCCTGGCCGTCGATGAGCTTGCGGCTGGCGGTGGTCAGACGGCGTGCCGCACGGCCCGCCTCGACCGTGCCGAGCTCCAGTAGCACCTCGTTGGCCAGGGCGAACAGGGCGTCGCCGACCAGGATCGCGAGGGCGGGTCCGTGGACCTTCCACACCGTGTCGCGGTGGCGGCGCTGCTCGTCGCCGTCCATCAGGTCGTCGTGCAGCAGCGAGAAGTTGTGGACGAGTTCGACCGCGACGGCGCCGGGGATGCCGACCTCGGCGGCGGCGCCGGCGGCCTCCGCCGAGAGCAGGGCGAGGGCGGGGCGGACGGCCTTGCCGCCGTCGCCGTCCGCCGGGTTGCCGTGGGCGTCGATCCAGCCGAAGTGGTAGGCGGCGACGGTGTCCATGGGCGCGGCGAGCCGGTCCACGGCGGCGCGGAGCACGGGCGTCGAGAGCGTACGGCCTCGTTCGAGGAGGGCGAACGTGTCCGCCTTCTCCCCGCCGGCCGGGCCCGCACTGGCGTCCGTGTTCTCGACGGCCGGATTCCCCGGGTTCACTGGCTCTCCTCTGGTTCCTGTACGTACTGCGATGCGTGGTGCTGTGGTGCCGGCGCTGCCGGTACCGGTGGGGCTGACGGTGCCGGTGGTGGTCATACGGCCTCCGGCAAGGGGTGTTGGCGGTGGCGGCCCAGCGGGACCAGCGCGGCATGGGCCGCGTTCAGTCCGCTGCGGACGGCACTCTCCATGGTCGCGGGCCAACCCGTCGCGGTCCATGCACCGGCGAGGAACAGCCCCGGCGTGTCGGTCCGGGTTCCGGGCCGCAGCCGTCCGACGCCGGGGGTGGGGGCGAAGGTCGCGGTGCGCTCCCGGGTGACGAAGAAGTCGCGCACCTTGGCTCCGCGCGCCGCGGGCAGCAGCCGTTCCAGCTCGGGCAGGTACTTGGTGCGCAGGACCGAGACGGGTTCGTCGATGTCCTCGTGGGCGACCGACTGGGAGAGCGCCAGGTACTGGCCGCCGTCGGGGAGTCCGGAGGAGTCGGTGCGGTCGAAGACCCACTGGACCGGCGAGCCGAGGGCCGCGAAGAAGGGCTGCTTGAGGACCTTGCGGTCGTACACGACGTGCACGTTGAGGATCGGCGCGGTGCCGATGTCGAGCAGCTTGTCGGGGTCGGCGAGCGCTCCGGCGGGCAGCAGTCCGTGCGCCTCGCGCTGCGGTACGGCGAGGACGACGGTGCCCGCGTCGAAGGAACCGCCCTCGGTGGTCACCCGCCAGCCGTCCTCGGCGGTACGGGAGATGTCCGTGACCCGGGTGCGCAGTTCGGTGCGCACCCCGGCGGCGTCCAGGGCCTTGCGGGCGAGGGTGTCGTGCAGGTCGCCGAGGGGTACCCGGGCCCAGCCGATGTCGGCGGCGCCGTTCTGGGAGAGCAGGCCGGTCTTGAAGACCATGGCGGCCAGGCCCAGCGAGGAGTGCGCGGCGGTGGCGTTGAGGGTGGCGATGCCGACGAGGTCCCACAGGGCCTCGATGGTGCGCGGGGACTGGCCGTAGCGGCCGAGCCAGGTCGCGAAGTCCACGCCGTCCAGCGCCGGGTCGGCGGGGTCCAGTCGGCGCAGCGCGAGGGCGGCGCGGCCGACGGAGGCCCGCTCGGCGAGCGAGAGGTGCGGGTAGCGGGCGAGGGAGCCGGCCAGGTGCAGCGGTACGGGCAGGGCGCTGCGGCGCAGCCGTCCGAGCCGGGGGCCGCCGGGGTGGGCGACGTCGAGGACGGGCACGTCGAGCCGGTCCTGCAGGGGTGCCAGGGCGGCGCCGTCGATGCGGTCGAGGAACCACCGGTAGGCAGTGCAGCAACGCAGGTAGACGTGCTGGCCGTTGTCCACGGTCAGTTCCCCGCGCTTGAAGGAGAACGCCAGGCCGCCGAGGCGGGGCCGGCCCTCCAGCAGGGTCACCCGCAGGCCCGCGTCGGCGAGTTCCAGCGCGGTGGTGACGCCGGCGAGCCCGCCTCCGACGACCACGGCGTGCTGCTGCGCGCTCATGCGTCCTCCTCTGTCACTCCTGCGGACGCCGCCGGGCGCCGCGGGGTTGCTCCCGTCCGCCCCGTGGGCACGGCGCACCGGCCCGCCGTCATCAGAGCCGCCTCCTGGTGCTCTGGCGCGCGATGGTCCGCGCGTCCAGGCCGGAGAGGCCGCGGACGGCCACGTACGCCTTCTCGTGCGGCGGCAGCGAGACCCGGCCGCGGAGCACGGCCTCCGGCTCGCGTTCGATGCGGTCGAGCAGGCGCCGGTAGATGCCGGCCATGGCCGCGACGCAGGCGCCGCTGCGCCGGTCGAGCAGGGGCAGCAGCCGGTAGCCCTCCACGAACAGGGCCCGGGCGCGCCGGACTTCGTGGTGGACGAGACCGGCGAAGTCCGCCCCGCGGGGCATCCGTTCGCTGCGGAAGCCGTCGGAGCAGCCGAACTTGGCGAGGTCCTCGGCGGGCAGGTAGGTGCGCCCGTTGGCCGCGTCCTCGCGAACGTCCCGCAGGATGTTGGTGAGTTGCAGGGCGAGGCCGAGGGTGTCGGCGTACTCCCCGGCCCGCGCCGCGTCGTGCGCGCCGGAGCCGGCGGGCCCGGCCGTGCCGTTGGAGTTCGCGGTGCCGAACACGCCGAGCGAGAGCCGGCCGATGGCTCCGGCCACGCAGCGGCAGTAGGCCTTGAGGTCGTCCCAGGTCTCGTAGGTCTCTCCGCGGACGTCCATGAGGACGCCGTCGATGAGCTCGTCGAGCCCTTCGAGCGGGATCGGGAAGCGGCGCGAGGCGTGCGCGAGGGCGACCGCGACGGGGTCGGTGTCGTCCTCGTCCACCTCCTCGGCGCGGATCCGGCCGAGCAGGGTGCGGGTCTCCTCCAGCCGGGTCAGTTTGACCTCGTGCGGCAGCGTGCCGTCGCCGATGTCGTCGACCCTCCGGGAGAAGGCGTACAGCGCGGACATGGCCTGGCGCTTGTCGGCGGGCAGCAGGCGGATGCCGTAGGCGAAGTTGCGCGCCTGCGAGCCGGTCACGGCCTCGCAGTAGCTGTAGGCGGCCGAAATCGGTGCGGACATCTCCGTCGGCACGGACGGCGCGCCCGGTGCGGAAGCGTGTGTGGGGCCCTCCACGATCGGGCTCACCCCTTTCTCGGCGCTGAGCGCAGTACGGCGGCCACCTCGCGGAGCAGGACGCTCTTGGTGGCCTTGGGCGGGCCGGGAAGGACGTCGAACCCGGCGGCGGTGACGGCTCGCAGGGCGGCGCGTCCTCCTCCCACGAAGCCCGCGAGCAGCAGCCGGAGCCTTCCGTGGACGCTGCCCACGAGCGGCGTGCCTTCGTCGAGGAGCTCCCGCGCCCGTTCGGTTTCGAAGGCGACGAGGGCGCGTACGGACGCGCCCGCGGACGGGGCCTTCAGGTCGGTCTCGGTCACGTGGAAGCGGCGCATGTCCTCGGCCGGGAGGTAGATCCGGTCCCGGGCGAGGTCCTCGGCGACGTCCTGGAGGTGTTCGGCGATCTGCAGGGCGGTGCAGACCGCGTCGGAGCGGCGGATCCGCTCGGGGGTGCTGGTGCCGGTGAGGTCGAGCACGAGCCGGCCCACCGGGTTGGCGGAGAGCTCGCAGTAGCCGACCAGGTCGGCGTACGTCGCGTAGCGCGCGACCCGCTGGTCCTGGCGGTTGGCTTCGATGAGCCCCAGAAACGATTCGGGGGTGAGCCCGTGGGCTCGTACGACGGGCTGCAGGGCCAGCATCAGGGGGTGGCGCGGGGGCCCGTCGGTGCCGCCGAAGACCCGCCCCAGGTCGGCTTCGAGGGCGTCGAGCATGGCGGTGCGGTCGTCCGTGGCGGCGGGGTCGAGGCCCAGCAGCACCGCGTCGTGGCCGCCGGGGGCGAGGTCGCCGTCGCCGATGTCGTCGACCAGGCGGGCGTAGCCGTAGACCGCCATCAGGCCCTCGCGCCAGGCGCGGGGGAGGAAGGCGGGGGCGACGGGGAAGTTCTCGGAGCGCGCCTTGCCGAGGGTCTCGGCGCCGGGGCGGGAGCCGGAGGAGAGGGAGCCGGCCGGGAGGGAGCCGGAGGCGTCGGACGGCTCGTGCGGCCGGGGGCTGGTGCCGTGCCCCGGGGTCACCGCCCGCCGCCCGCGGCGGGGACGGCCGTCGTGCCTGGGGGCCGGAGAATTCCCGTAGCCATTGCCGTCACATCTCCCGTTCTACACTGCCAACCCAAAACATCCTATTTCGGACACGCCGCCGGACTTTCCCCGGGGCGTCCTGGGCTATTCGCCTATGGGGGGAATCGCCCCCTCTTGCCCGCGATTGAGGCCTGGCCCAGCTTACGCTGTACAACGCCGCCGGGGCTCGACGGGTATTCGCTCCGGCCACAATGTCGCCCGCACGCCACTCGCACGAATAGCGGGCCGCCCCGTTCGCCCGGCGCCCCCACGGCATGCGACGGCCCCCGCCGCCGGACGCGGTGGGGGCCGTCGGTGGCGGCCGTCGACGGGGAACCGTCAGCCGGTCGCCTTCTCGTACGCCCTGACGACTTCCTCGGTGGGACCGTCCATCAGGAGTTCGCCGCGCTCCAGCCACAGCACCCGGTCACAGGTGTCGCGGATGGAGTTGTTGTTGTGGCTCACGAGGAAAACGGTGCCGGCCTTCTTGCGCAGTTCGCGGATGCGCGCCTCGGAACGCACCTGGAACTTGCGGTCACCGGTGGCCAGCGCCTCGTCGATCATCAGGACGTCGTGGTCCTTCGCCGCGGCGATGGAGAAACGCAGGCGCGCCGCCATGCCCGAGGAGTACGTGCGCATCGGCAGGGAGATGAAATCGCCCTTCTCGTTGATCCCCGAGAAGTCGACGATGTCCTGGTAGCGCTCCCTGATCTGCTCGCGCGTCATGCCCATCGCCAGACCGCCGAGGACCACGTTGCGCTCGCCGGTGAGGTCGTTCATCAGCGCCGCGTTGACACCCAGCAGCGAGGGCTGGCCGTCGGTGTAGACCTTGCCGGACTCGCACGGCAGCAGACCCGCGATGGCGCGCAGCAGGGTGGACTTGCCGGAGCCGTTGGAGCCGATGACACCGATGGCCTCGCCCCGGTACGCCGTGAAGGTGACCCCGCGCACGGCGTGGACCCGGCGGACACCCGGTGCGTCGCCGCCCCGGCGGACTATCTTGCTGAGCGCCGCCGTGGCGCTGCCCTTGCCGGAGCTGCCGGTGTTGACCCGGTAGACGATGTGCACGTCGTCGGCGATGACGGTGGGGACGTGCCCCTGGTTGTTCTCAGCCACGGCCGTAACGCTCCTCAGCCTTCCAGAAGTACACGAATCCGCCGGCGCCGATCAGGACGGCCCAGCCGACCGCGAATGCCCAGACGTGCGGCGGCAGGTTCTCCCGGCCGTACCCGTCGATGAGCGCGAAGCGGATCAGGTCCATGTAGATCGCGGCGGGGTTCCACTGCAGTACGTCCGCGATCCAGGCGGGCTTGCCCTTGAGCATCTCGGTGATCGAGAACATGACGCCCGAGGCGTACATCCACGTACGCGTGACGAACGGCATGAGCTGCGCGAGGTCGGGGGTCTTGGAACCCATCCGCGCGAAGATCAGGGCGAGGCCGGTGTTGAAGCCGAACTGGAGGACCAGCGCCGGGATCACCAGCAGCCAGGACAGACTCGGGTAGTTGCCGAAGCCCATCGTGACCACGAACACGACGATCATCGAGAACATCAGCTGCTGGAGCTGCTGCAGCGAGAACGAGATCGGCAGCGAGGCGCGCGGGAAGTGCAGGGCGCGGACCAGTCCGATGTTGGACGGGATCGCTCTGACACCCGCCATCAGCGAGCTCTGGGTGAAGGTGAAGACGAAGACGCCGATCACCAGGAAGGGGATGTAGTCGTCCTTGTTGATGCCCCGGCCGGCGTTCAGGATCAGCCCGAAGATCAGGTAGTAGACCAGCGCGTTCAGCAGCGGGGTCGCGACCTGCCAGATCTGGCCGAGCTTGGCCTGGCTGTACTGGGCCATCAGCTTGGCCCGGGAGAACGCGATGATGAAGTGGCGCCGGTCCCAGAGCTGGCGCACGTACGCCACCAGGCCCGGCCGGGCCCCGCTGACGGACAGGCCGTACTTCCTGGCGAGCTCCGAGGGGCTCAGCCCGGCGTCATCGGACGGCCGCTTGCTCGTGGCAAGGGCTCCGTCCTGGGTTGTGTCACTCACAAGATGAAACTTTCCGTCTTCATGATGCGGCAGAAGGTGGCATCGGGCCTGAGTCGATCGGTTCGTGATCGCGCCATGGTCTCAGACCCGGACGTGTCAGATGACAGGCGGTCGGCCCAGCCGGGTCAGCCGCCAGACCGTACGCCATTTCATGGGGCGCCGTGGACCACAGGAGGTGGTCCACCCTTCCTTGAACCCGCCGAACCAGGCCTTGAGCGCGGGTCCCGAGGGCTTGCGCAGGAGCGTCAGCAGGAGCCAGACGCCCACGTAGACCGGGACCAGCAGGGCCGGCAGGTTGCGGCGGGCGAGCCACACCCGGTTGCGAGCCACCATACGGTGGTAGACCGCGTGCCGGGAGGGGGCCGTGGCGGGGTGCAGGAGCACCATGTCCGCCCGGTAGTCGATCAGCCACCCGGCGTCGAGCGCCCGCCAGGCCAGATCGGTCTCCTCGTGCGCGTAGAAGAACTGCCCGGGGAGGTCTCCGACCTGCTCGAACACCTTCGTGCGGACGGCGTTGGCGCCGCCCAGGAAGGTGGTGACGCGCGAGGAGCGCATCGGGTCGGAGGCCCGCAGCCGGGGGACGTGCCGCCGCTGGGTCTCGCCGGTCTGCGGATCGGCGATCCGGAAGCTGACGATGCCCAGCTCGGGGTCCTCGGTGAAGACCTGCCGGCACAGCTCCGCGGTGTCGGTGCGCTCCAGCAGACCGTCGTCGTCCAGGAAGAGCAGCACGTCCGCGTCGAATCCGTGGCCGCCCGGGGTGCGGAAGGCCTCGATGCCGACGTTGCGGCCGCCCGGAATGCCCAGATTCTCGGGCAGCTCGACGGTGCGCACGCCCGCCGCCGGATCCGCCAGGCCGGGGAGCCGTACGCCCTGGCCCACGACGACCACCTGGATCGGGGCCCCGTCCTGCCGGGCCACCGAGTCGAGGAGCGCCTTGAGCTCGTCCGGGCGGTTGCCCATGGTGATGATGACGGCGCCCAGCCGCAGGGGGGCCGTCACTTGAGCCTGCTGGAGGCCAGGACCGACACCAGGTGCAGCACCGTCTGAAGCATCGCGATGCCCGCGAGCACCGCGACGCCGAGGCGGGAGAAGTACAGGTCGCCGCGGACCTGGTCCAGGACGGCCAGGAGCAGGATGAGCAGCGAGGCCTCGATGCCGAGGACCAGCCGGTGGAACTTGAGCGCGGCCGCGGCCCGGCGGGCCAGCGCCATGCCGGACGAGCGCGGCGTGGCCGCCGCGTCCTGGACCACGGGCTTGCCGGCCTGGTGGCGGGCGACGCCGACCAGGTCGGTCTCGGCCTTGATCAGGATCGCGCCGAGCGCCGCGAGGGTGCCCAGGAAGGCCCACAGCCAGTCGATGCGCCCGGTGCCCCACAGGTCGGAGGCGCGCAGGCCGAAGCCGACCAGCACCGCCGCGTCGCACAGGTAGGCGCCGACGCGGTCCAGGTAGACCCCGGACAGCGAGAACTGCTTCTTCCAGCGGGCGACCTCGCCGTCGACGCAGTCGAGCAGCAGGTACATCTGGACCGCCACCACGCCGAGGACGGCGCCCCAGACGCCCGGCACGAGCAGGGCCGGGGCGGCGAGGACTCCGGCGAGGGTCATCACGTAGGTCAGCTGGTTCGGCGTGACCTTGGTGGTGACCAGGAGGCGGGTGATGCGCAGGGAGATCTCGCGCATGTAGAGGCGCCCGCCCCAGTGCTCGCCGCTGACCCGGTCCTTGACGCCCGCCGGGTGAACGACGGGCCGGAGTTCAGCTACGGATGGTCTTGGCATAGTCGGAGTAAGCGTCCCTGATCTCGGCTGCGGACAGGTTGAGGTGTTCCAGGATCGTGAAGCGTCCCGGACGGGTCTGGGGGGCGTACTCGACGGCCGCGACGAACTCGTCCACGCTGAACCCGATCTCCTCGGGCAGCACGGGCAGGCCGTGTCCGCGCAGCACCCGGACGAAGAGCTCGGACTTGTCCGTGTCCCCCCGCAGGTGCATCGCGAAGGCCGCGCCGAGGCCGACCTGCTCCCCGTGGAGCGCGGAGCGTCCCGGGTAGAGCAGGTCGAAGGCGTGGCTGATCTCGTGGCAGGCGCCGGACGAGGGGCGGGTGTCCCCGCTGATCGCCATGGCGATGCCGGAGAGGACCAGCGCCTCGGCCAGTACGGTGAGGAACTCGTCGTCGCCGACCCCGCCGGGGTGGCGCAGCACGGACTCGCCGGCGGTACGGGCCATGGCGGCGGCCAGGCCGTCGACGGGCTCGCCGTTGAGGCGGTGCGAGAGCTCCCAGTCGGCGATGGCCGAGATGTTGGAGATCGCGTCGCCGATGCCCGCGCGGACGAACCGCGCCGGGGCCTCACGGATCACGTCGAGGTCGACGACCATCGCGATCGGCATGGGCACCCCGTAGGAGCCCCGGCCGTTGTCGTTGTCCAGGATGGACACCGGCGAGCAGATGCCGTCGTGCGAGAGGTTGGTGGCGACGGCCACCATGGCCAGCCCGACCCGCGCCGCGGCGTACTTCGCCACGTCGATGATCTTGCCGCCGCCCAGGCCCACGACGGCGTCGTAGCGGCGTCCCTTTATGTCGTCGGCGAGCTTGACCGCGGAGTCGATGGTTCCGTCGACGACGGAGTACCAGTCGGCGTGCGGCAGCACGGGCTCCAGCTTGGCGCGCAGCACCGCGCCGGAGCCGCCGCTGATGGCGATCGCGAGCTTGCCCGACGCGGAGACGCGCTGGTCGGCCAGGAGGCCGGCCAGGTCGTCCATCGCGCCGCGGCTGATGTCGACGACGACGGGCGAGGGGATGAGCCTCGTCAGTACTGGCATGCGATCGTCCGGCCCTTGGCGAGGTCGTCGTGGTTGTCGATCTCGACCCACTTGACGTCACCGATGGGGGCCACGTCGATGGTGAAACCGTCGTTGACGAGCTGCTGGTAGCCGTCCTCGTAGTAGAGGTCCGGGTCGCGCTCGAAGGTGGTCTTCAGGGCCTCGGCCAGCGCTTCGGCGGCCTCCGGCTCGATGAGGGTGACGCCGATGTACTCGCCGGTCGCGGTGGCCGGGTCCATCAGCTTCGTGATGCGCCGCACACCCTTCTCACCGTCGGTGATGACCTTCATCTCCTCGTCGGCCAGGCTCTTGACCGTGTCGAGGGCGAGGATGATCTTCTGGCCCTTGCCGCGGGCGGCGAGCAGGGTCTTCTCGACGGAGACGGGGTGGACGGTGTCGCCGTTGGCGAGGATCACACCCTGCTTGAGGACGTCGCGGGCGCACCACAGGGAGTAGGCGTTGTTCCACTCCTCGGCCTTGTCGTTGTCGATCAGCGTGATCTTGACGCCGTACTTGGCCTCCAGGGCCTCCCGGCGCTCGTACACGGCTTCCTTGCGGTAGCCGACGACGATGGCGACCTCGGTCAGGCCGACCTCGGCGAAGTTGCCGAGCGTCAGGTCGAGGACCGTGATGCTCTCCTCGGCGCCTTCGGGTCCGACGGGCACGAGGGCCTTGGGCAGGGTGTCGGTGTAGGGACGCAGGCGGCGTCCGGCTCCGGCAGCGAGGACGAGGCCGATCATGCTGGTTCTCCTTCGTCATGTACGGCGGGTGCCCCGGAGGAAACCCAGAAGCGGATGCTCTCCACGAGCACCACGAGTGCCACGAACACGGCGAGGGCCGTGAGCGCGACGGGGAAGTCCACGGCGCGCGACGCCAGGACGGAGGCAAGGACCGTGATCAGAAGAACCCGGCCTTCGTGCCCGCCGATCGTCCGCACCAGCCAGTGCGGGGGCGCGCCGGTGCCACCGCGGATGCGGTAGACCGTGTCGTAGTGATGGTAGGCGACCGCCGCGACCAGTCCGAATGCCGCCGGGAGGGCCCCGGGGACGTCCGCCTTGGCGGCGAGGATCAGGACGGTGGTGTACTCGGCGGCGCGGAAGACGGGCGGCAGCAGCCAGTCCAGCGGGGCCTTGAGCGGCTGCGCGACGGCGGCGCCGGCGGTGAACACGTATAGCGCGGCGAAGTAGATCGGCACGGAGCTGCCGAAGGAGGTCTCCTGCGCGGCGACGAGCAGCATGACCGCCGAGCCCACCCCGCTCACCATGAACGCGGGCGCGGTGTAGTGCGGCAGCCTGCGCAGGCCGCGGGCGATCAGCTCGCCCAGCGGGCCGGTGTCGGTCAGGTCGCCCAGCGCCCGGGCGGCGCGGTCGGTCCGCTGCGCCTTGCGGGTCAGCGAGCGCAGGACCCGGCCGGCGGTGGTGTAGAGCGCGCCGAAGGCGCAGCCGACGAGGAGCGCGTAGAAGACGATCCGGGGGGTGGTGAAGGCGATGAGGACCGCGATCATGGCCCAGCGTTCGCCGATCGGCAGGATGATCATGCGCCGGACCCAGACCGTCCAGCCGACGCTGTCGAGCTTGTCGGACAGCGCCGCGGTGGGGCTCGTATTGGCGGTGGCGTCGTGGTTGGCCTCGTTGAAGGCGAAGTCCACGACGTGCCGGCAGGTCATCAGGATCATGGCGCCGAGGGCCAGGGCCCAGACGTCGTCGCCGTTGCGGGCCGCGCCGAGGGCGAGCCCCGCGTAGAAGGAGTACTCCTTCGCGCGGTCGAAGGTGGCGTCGAGCCAGGCGCCCATCGTCGAGTACTGGAGCGAGTACCGGGCGAGCTGCCCGTCCGTGCAGTCCAGCACGAAGGAGACGAGCAGCAGCACCCCGGAGGCCACGTACCCCCAGCGGTCGCCGGTGGCGGCGCAGGCGGCGGCGATCAGCGCGGTGATCAGCGAGGCGGTCGTGACCTGGTTGGGGGTCAGCCCGCGGCGCGCGCACCAGCGGGCGATGTAGCGGGAGTACGGGCTGATGAAGAAGGTGGTGAAGAAACCGTCGCGGGACTTGACCGCGGTCCGCAGCCGGACGGCCTCGTCGTCGACGGCCGCGACGGCGGCGGCCGCCGTCGCGCGCTCGGCGGTGGTGGCGGGCACGGCGGCGACGAGGGTGCCCAGCTCGGGGCGGTGCACGGGGGTGCCCGCTGCCTCGACGGCGGCGGCGAGCCGGTCGGGGTACGGGCCGTGGCCCACGGGTGCGGACACGTCGAGCTCGGCGGCCCGGTCCAGGGCCGCACGGGCGCCGGGCAGGACGGCGAAGGCGCCGGTGACGGCGCAGGCGTCGAACCGCGGGTCGGTCAGCGCGAGCCGCAGGGCGTGCACGTGTCCGACGAACTCCCCGTCGACGACGGCCACCCGCTGGTCGGCGGGTACCCGTGCCAGCGCGGCGGCGGTGTCCGACGGGGTGGCCGCGGGGTGGACCTCGAAGCCGAGGGAGCGCAGCTCGTCGGCGAGCGCTGATCCGGGCACCGGCAGGCCGGTAAGGATGACGGTCGGCAGACGAACTCACTCCTTGCACGCACACGGGTCACGCGCGCCGGGTGGGCCGGCGGCACGTCGGCAGAGGCTATCGGATGAACGGAAGCAGGGGTTCACCGCCTGTTTACGCCCGGATAAGCCGAAAATCACGGGCCTGACGGGCCTGTCTGGATCATCATTGACGATCGGGAGGAGCGATCACAAACCGCTGTCGGCACCGCGGCTGTTAACCTTGCCGCAGACGCGTACGAGTTTCGCAAAAGCGTCCAGATCGCCCGAATGTCATACGAGACGTAACGAAAGAAAGAAAGAGGTGGGGTTGATGACCGTCGCAGGCGTCGCCGCCCAGCGCAGCGCACTCCGGTACATCCCCCTCTCCTTCCGGGCGTCCGGCCGGGCCTGATCACACCGATCGGCCCCGTCGGCCGGAGCCCCCTTTCAAGGGTTCACGTTGACCGACAACACCGGTAACACCAGCAACTCCCACACCACCAACTCCCACACCACCGATTTCAGCACCGAGAGCGACCTCTTCTTCGAGGCGTTCCTGGAGCTGCACCGCGGCCTGCCCCGGCAGTCCCCCGGTTCCGAGACCACCACCCGCCACCTGCTGTCCCTGTGCGGACCGCTGCCCGAGCGGCCGCGCGCCCTGGACCTGGGCTGCGGTCCCGGCCCCAGCGCCCTGCTGCTCGCCGCCGAGGCGGGCGGCCTCGGGGCCGACGTCACCGCCGTCGACCTCCAGGACGGCTTCCTCGAAGAGCTCCGCGCCGCCGCCGCGGCCCGCGGGCTCGCCGGCCGCGTCCGCGCCGTCAAGGCGGACATGGGTGACCTCTCGGCGCACCCGGACGGTTCCTTCGACCTCGTCTGGGCCGAGGGCTCCGCCTACAACCTCGGCTTCGCCACCGCGCTCGCGCGCTGGAAGCGGCTGCTCGCCCCCGGCGGCACCCTCGTGCTCAGCGAGTGCGAGTGGACCGTCGACGAGCCCTCCGACGGAGTCCGCGCCTTCTGGGACCCCCACTACGCGCTGCGCTCCACCGCCCGCAACCTGGCCGCGATCCAGGCCGCCGGGTACCGGGTGCTCGCCGTGCACCGGCAGCCCGACTCCGACTGGGCCGCCTACTACGGTCCGCTCGGCGAGCGGGCCGCCGCGGCGCCGGAGCCCTCGGGTCCCGAAGCCGCGGCCGCGCTGGGATTCGTACGCGAGGAGATCTCCGTACGGGAGCGGTACGGGCACGAGTACGGGTACACCGCCTACGTCCTGCGGCCGGTGACGGCCGGGGACGGCGGCGGGTGGCCCGTGCGCCCCGAGGCGGACGGGGACGCGGCCGCCGTGCACGCGGTGCACTCGGCCGCCTTCGGGACCCCGGCCGAGGCCGATCTCGTGGACGCGCTGCGCGCCGACGGCTCCTGGCTGCCCGGGCTCTCCTACGTGGCCGAGGCCCCGGACGGGTCGGTCGCGGCGCACGCCCTGCTGACCCGCTGCACGGTGGACGGGGCGCCCGCGCTCGCGCTCGCCCCGGTGGCCACGGCTCCCGGGCTCCAGCGCTCGGGCGCCGGCAGCGCCGTCGTACGGGCCCTGCTCGCGGCGGCCAAGGAGCGCGGGGAGAGCCTCGTGCTGGTCCTCGGGCATCCCGGGTACTACGGGCGCTTCGGGTTCGTGCCGGCTTCGCGCTTCGGGATCGGGGCCCCCTTCGAGGTGCCCGACGAGGCCATGATGGCGCTGGTGCTCGACGATTCGCCGCCGGTTCCCACGGGCACGATCAAGTACCCGGCGCCGTTCGGGGTTTGATGCCGGGTCCGGCTCCCGGCCGGATGAACCGACCGATCCGCACCTTCCGCACGCTCCGCCCCTCGCCGCATATCACGCGGCGGGGGGCGGACATGCGCGGATCACCGAAGTGGGGGCAATCCCCATTTGTACGGCAGACTGAAAGCCGAAGTCCGAAGCGAAGGATGGGTATGCCGACCACACCAGCCACCGCCGCGAACAGTGCGACCACCGGCACCGGCGCTCAAGAACCGATCATGCTCGAACTGGTCGACGAGTCCGGCGACACCATCGGTACGGCGGAGAAGCTCTCCGCCCACCAGGCGCCCGGTCAGCTGCACCGGGCGTTCTCGGTGTTCCTCTTCGACGAGCAGGGCCGGATGCTGCTCCAGCAGCGCGCCCTCGGGAAGTACCACTCCCCCGGCGTCTGGTCGAACACGTGCTGCGGTCACCCCTACCCCGGGGAGTCGCCGTTCGCGGCGGCCGCCCGGCGGACCCACGAGGAGCTGGGGCTGTCGCCCTCGCTGCTCGCGGAGGCGGGGACGGTCCGCTACAACCACCCGGACCCGGCGTCGGGACTGGTGGAGCAGGAGTACAACCACCTGTTCGTGGGACTCGCACAGCGGTCGGCGCGGCCGGATCCGGAGGAGATCGCGGACACCGCCTTCGTCACCGCGGAGGAACTCGCGAAGCGGCACGCCGAGGTTCCGTTCTCGGCCTGGTTCATGACCGTGCTGGACGCGGCCCGGCCCGCGATCCGCGAGCTGACGGGCGACGCGGCGGGCTGGTAGCGGGACGCACGGGCCGGTGGCGGGCGGATCCCGTCGGCGGCGGCACCGGGGCCGGCTCGGGCCGCCGAGGTGCGCGGGCTCAGACCGCCGAGGTCGGGGTGGCGGCGGGTACGGCGAGGGCCGTGGTGAGCGGCAGCGCCGCCCAGATGACCTTGCCGCCCGTGGAGGTGTGCTCCACGTCGCAGACCCCGCCGGCCTCCAGCGTGACCTCCCGGACGAGGAGCAGGCCACGGCCGCCGGTCTGGCCGAAATCGGCCTCCAGCGCCTTGGGGCGGTACGGGTGGTTGTCCTCGACGGCCACCCGCACCCACTCCCGGCCGATGGCGACCTCCACCGCGACCTCCGGCGAGAGCAGGGCCGCGTGCCGGACCGAGTTCGTCACCAGTTCGGAGACGATCAGCAGCAGGGAGTACACCAGGTCCCCATCGGCCGGCACCTCCTGCCGGCCGAGCAGGTCACGGACCGCTCGACGGGCCTGCGGAACGGATTCTTCTACTGCGGGTGCCGTGAATCGCCACACTCCCTCGTACGCGAGGGGGGCGGCCGCGACCTCCGGCTCCTCCCCCTCGACCGGCGGGACGCTCCCGCTCACATCCATGTCCCGGCCCCCGTCTTCACGCTCGATCGTCTGCACACGTCAAGAGTGGGGACCGGACCGCTCCGCGCCGGACCACTGACCAGAAGTCAGCATCAATCGGACACTTTCTGACCGCTGGCGTATGACAGAGTCAGTTGTTCGACCGTTCCTGATCTTCTGGGGGCCGCTTCTCGGCCGCCTCGTACGTCACGGGCGTCGCCACCGCCGCCCCTCCGGGCGTCACGGGAACCTCGTCGTCCCTGACCAAGCCCAGGATGCGGCGGGCTCCCATGCCCACGGCGATCAGACTCAGACCGTCGAACAGCAGCGCGAGGGAGAAGAACGCTCCGATCACGTACAGACTGCTGCCGGGCCAGTTGGCGAGGATCAGGAGGCCCAGCAGGATGCCGAAGGCACCCTGGACCAGGGTGAGCCCGAGGTGCGCGCCGCGCACCACGACGGCGCCGGCGAGCCGGAACACCCCGCCGGTGAGGAACAGCAGGGCGGCGAACATGGTGAGCGCCTCCGCGCTCGCCTCCGGACGGCGCAGGATCACGAAACCGGCCGCGATGTTGATCGCGGCGACGATGACGGCGAGCCAGAAGTAGTTGCTCTTGCGGGACTGGATCGCCTGGAGCAGGCCCACCAGGCCACCGAACAGCAGCAGCCAGCCGAAGAGGAACATCGTGGTCAGGGTGGCGACACCGGTGTAGACGAGGCCCACCAACCCGGCCACCACCAGAAGCGCCCCGAGCAGGGCCATCCACGCGAAACTGCGGCTGACCTTCTTCTTGTCGGCCTTGACGTCCTGCGGACCGGTACGGTCCGCACGATCGGCACGGTCTGCGCCCATGGACGCCACCTTTCAGCTGCCCCCGACGGACCCTCGGACCCCGCGACTGCCTGCCGGTCCACCCGAGCTGCCGGGTACCGGTCTTTTGATCATAGGATTGAACGCCCGGGATAGCATCCGGCGCATGGATGCAGCCCTCCTCTCCTCCGTCGCCGACGGGGTCGCCACCGTCGTGATCTCGCACCCCGCCAAGCGCAATGCCATGACGGCCGCGATGTGGCGCGGGCTGCCGGAACTGCTGGCCGGGCTCGCGGCCGATCCCGCCGTCCGGGTGCTGGTCCTGACCGGGGCCGGCGAGACCTTCTGCGCGGGGGCCGACATCTCCTCGCTGACCGGGGACGACGACCCGCAGGCCCTGGCCGTGGCGGCGGAGGAGGCGCTCTCCGCCTTCCCCAAGCCCACGCTGGCCGCGATCCGCGGGTTCTGCGTGGGCGGGGGCAGCCAGCTGGCCGCCGCCTGCGATCTGCGCTTCGCCGAGGAGGGGGCCTCCTTCGGGGTGACTCCGGCGAGGCTGGGCATCGTGTACCCGGCCTCCTCCACCCGGCGGCTCGCGTCCCTGGTGGGGCCGTCGGCCGCCAAGTACCTGCTCTTCTCCGCGGAGTTGATCGACGCGGACCGGGCGCTGCGCACCGGACTGCTGGACGAACTGCTGCCGGCGGGCCAACTGGCCAAGCGCGTCGCGGAGTTCACCCGGATCCTGGCCACGCGTTCGCAGCTCACGCAGAGTTCGGCGAAGGAGTTCGCCGACGGCCGCACCGACCGGGACGCCTACTGGGCGGCGCAGGCCGCCGGGAGCGGCGACATCGCGGAGGGGGTCGCCGCCTTCCTGGAACGGCGCACGCCCGCCTTCACCTGGACTCCGCCGGCGCGGTGAGTGCGCGCAGCCGCGCGACGATGTCGGCGGGCGCCTTCTGGGGGGAGCCCGCGTCGTAGGGCGGCTGCGGATCGTACTCGGTCATCAGCTGCACGGTCTGGGCGTACGCGTCCCCCGCGATCCGGCCGAGCAGCGCGAGCCCCATGTCGATGCCCGCGGACACCCCCGCGGCCGTCACGTACTTCCCGTCGAACACCACCCGCTCCGCGGTGGGCTCCGCCCCGTACGGGGGCAGCCGGTCCAGGTACAGCCAGTGGCCGGTGGCCCTGCGCCCGTCGAGCAGGCCCGCGGCGGCGAGCAGGGTCGAGCCGGTGCAGACCGAGGTGGTCCAGGTGGTGGCGGCGTCGGCGGTCCGCAGCCAGTCGAGGAGGACGGGGTTCTTCATCTCCCGGTCGGTGGCCGGCCCTCCGGGCACCAGGACGATGTCCGGCCGCGTCACCTCGTCGAGACCCTTGGCAGCGACGAGGGACAGGGAGCTCTGGTCGGCCCGTACGGGTCCCGGCCGCTCGGCCACGAACACGGTCTCGGCCCCCGGGAGGCGGCCGAGGGTGTCGAAGGGACCTATGGCGTCGAGGGCGGTGAATCCGTCGAACAGCAGGACGGCGATCTGCATGGCTCCTCCGGAGCGGTCGGTGGTCAGCGGGTGGTGAGTCGGTGATCCGTGGGCGGTCAGCCGGTGGGTGGTCAGTGGGTGGTCAGCGGGTGGTGCCGAAACGGCGGCGGTACTCGGCCGGCGGCTGGCCCAGGGTCTTCACGAAGGCGCGGCGCAGGGCCTCCGGGTTGCCGTAGCCGCAGGCCCGGGAGATCTGGGCGATTCCCTCGTCGCCCTCCTCCAGCAGCCTCCGCGCGTGCTCGACCCGCACCTGTTCCACGTACCGACCGGGCGTCACCCCGGTCTCCGCCTGGAAGGACCGCGCGAAGTGCCGGGGCGACAGCGCCGCCCGCGCGGCGAGGGCCTCCACGCTCAGGTCCTCCCCGGGGTGCTCCGTGATCCAGTGCTGGACATCGCGCAGCGGCTCCCGCTGCGCGGTCTGCGCGGCGAGCTGCGCGCTGAACTGCGCCTGGTTGCCGGGCCGCCGCAGGAAGACCACCAGGTGCCGTGCGACGGACAGCGCCAGCTCCCGTCCGTGGTCCTCCTCCACCAGGGCCAGCGCGAGGTCGATGCCCGCCGTGACCCCGGCCGAGGTGGCCACCGGCCCGTCGCGGACGTAGATCGGGTCGGGTTCCACGGTGACGGCCGGGTAGTCCCGGGCCATCCGCTCGCACACGTACCAGTGGGTCGTCGCGCGCCGTCCGTCCAGCAGCCCCGCCTCGGCGAGCAGCAGGCTGCCGGTGCAGACCGACACCAGCCGCTCCGCGGACCCGCCGTACGCGCGGAGCCAGTCCGTGATCCCCGGCGCGAAGTCCCCCGTGTACCGGCCTCCCGGCACCAGCAGGGTGGTCCCGGCGCCCGGGCGCTCGCTCTCCAGGTCCCCGTCCGGGACCAGCCGCAGGCCGCTGCTCGTACGGACCGGGGCGCCGCCCTGCGAGACGGTGCGCAGCCCGTACCGGGCCGGTCCGGGGTGGCGGCCCGCGCCGGAGAACACCTCCATCGGCCCGGTGACATCCAGGCTCTGCACGCCCTCGTAGAGGACGACGAGCACGTTTCGCGACGACATGACCTCATCGTGTGGCACCCCGCGCGAGGGCCGCAATGACGTGCACCCCACCTATCCGGCCATCCCGGTCCCGGTGCGATCCTGTCTTGGGACCGCCGCGGCCGCCAGGCCCTCCCGCCGCCCTCTCTCGTCCGTCTCCCCCGTCCCGTCCACCTCACCCCCGTCCCGTCCCCCTCGTCCGCCTCGCCCCCTCGCCCCCTCGCACCGGAGCCCGTCCTGTACCCCGTCGCCGCCGCCTGCCTGTCCGTCGCCCTCCTCCTCGGGGTGCTCGCCTTCGCCGTCCTGCGCCCGCGCGGGCTGCCGGAGGCCGCGGCCGCGGTGCCAGCCGCCGGGCTGCTCGTCGTGCTGGGCGTCGTACCGCCCGCCGATGCGTGGGCGCAGATCCGTGAGCTGCTGCCGGTGGTCGGGTTCCTCGCGGTGATCCTGGCGCTGGCCCGGCTCTGCGCCGACGAGGGGCTGTTCGAGGCCGCCGGCGCCGCGGTGGCCCGGCGGGCGGCGGGGCGGGGGCCCGTGGCACTGCTCGGCGGGGTGTTCGCCGTCGCCTCGGTGGTCACCGCCGCGCTGAGCCTGGACGCGACCGTGGTGCTGTTGACCCCGGTGGTGCTCGCGACCGCCTCCCGGCTGGGGGCCAGGCCGCGCCCGCACGTCTACGCGACCGCGCACCTGTCGAACTCCGCCTCGCTCCTCCTGCCGGTCTCCAACCTCACCAATCTGCTCGCCTTCGCCGCCAGCGGGCTGTCCTTCACCCGGTTCGCCGCGCTGATGACCCTGCCCTGGCTGGCGGCGATCGGCGTGGAGTACGCGGTGTTCCGGCGCTTCTTCCGCAGCGACCTGGCTGCGGCCCCCGAGCACGTGCCGCAGGCCGGGGAGCGGGCGCCGCTGCCCCGGTTCGCGGCCGGGGTGCTCGCGCTGACCCTGGTCGGCTTCGCGCTCGCCTCCTTCGCGGGGGCCAGCCCCGCCTGGGCGGCGCTCGCGGGCGCCCTCGTCCTGGCCGTACGGGCGCTGCGGCGCCGGGAGACCACCCCGGTGGCGATCCTGGGCTCCACGGCGCCGGCCTTCTGCCTGTTCGTGCTGGCGCTGGGGGTCGTCGTACGGGCGGTCGTGGACCACGGGCTGGGCGACGGGCTGGAGTGGGCGACCCCGGCCGGGGATTCGCTGCCGGCGCTGCTCGGGGTGGCGGCGGTGGCCGCCGTACTGGCCAACCTGATCAACAACCTGCCCGCCGTACTGGCCCTGCTGCCGGTGGCCTCGGCCGGCGGGGCGGGGCCGGTGCTGGCGGTACTGATCGGGGTGAACATCGGGCCGAACCTGACCTACGCCGGGTCGCTGGCCACGCTGCTGTGGCGGCGGATCCTGCACGCGGACGGCTACGAGGGCGTCCGGCTCGGGGACTTCACCCGGCTCGGCCTGCTCACCACCGGGCCCGCCCTCGTCGCCGCGGTGACGGCCCTGTGGGCGGGGCTTCGGCTCTTCGGCGCCTGAGCCCGGGGCAGGCCGCCACTGCCCTGCGGCCCCGGGATCCGCACGCACGGGGCGCGGATAGGATCGGGACATCATGACTGCAACCCTCGTCGCCAAGAAGCTCACCGCCGCGCACGGTGAGCGCACGCTCTTCGCCGATCTCGACCTCGTCGTCGCCCCCGGCGACGTCATCGGCCTCGTCGGCGTCAACGGCGCCGGAAAGTCCACCCTGCTGCGGATGCTCGCCGGGCTGGACACCCCCGAGACGGGTGACCTGCGTCTCTCCCCGCCCGGCGCGGCCGTCGGCCACCTGCCCCAGGAGCCCGAGCGGCGCCCCGGCGAGTCGATCCGCGAGTTCCTCGCCCGCCGTACCGGTGTGGCAGCCGCCCAGGCCGAGCTCGACACGGCGACGCAGGGTCTCGTGGACGGCACCCCCGGCTCCGACGACGCGTACGCGGACGCCCTCGACCGGTGGCTGAACCTCGGCGGGGCCGACCTCGACGAGCGGGCCCTGCAGGTGGCCGGCGACCTGGGCCTGTCCGTCGGCCTCGACCTGCCGATGACCGCCCTGTCCGGCGGCCAGGCCGCCCGCGCCGGACTCGCCTCGCTCCTGCTGTCCCGCTACGACGTCTTCCTGCTCGACGAGCCCACCAACGACCTGGACCTCGACGGTCTGGAGCGCCTGGAGCAGTTCGTGAAGGGACTGCGCGCCGGTACCGTCGTGATCAGCCACGACCGCGAGTTCCTCACGCGCACCGTCACCAAGGTCCTCGAACTGGACCTGGCCCAGCAGCAGATCAACCTCTACGGCGGCGGCTACGACGCCTACCTGGAGGAGCGCGAGCGGGCCCGCAACCACGCCCGCGAGGAGTACGACGAGTACTCCGACAAGCGCTCCGCACTGGAGGACCGGGCCGCGATGCAGCGCGGCTGGAGCGACAAGGGCGTCAAGAACTCCAAGCGCAAGGCCACCGACAACGACAAGTCCGCCAGGAAGGCCGCCGCCGACGCGAGCGAGAAGCAGGCCTCCAAGGCCCGCCAGACGCAGCGCGCGATCGAGCGCCTCGAGGTGGTCGACGAGCCCCGCAAGGAGTGGGAGCTGCGCATGGAGATCGCGGCCGCCCCGCGCTCCGGCTCGGTGGTCGCCACCCTGCGCGAAGTCGCCGTCCGGCGCGGTGACTTCGCCTTCGGGCCGGCGAGCCTGCAGATCGACTGGGCGGACCGGGTCGCCATCACCGGCGCCAACGGCGCCGGAAAGTCGACCCTGCTCGCCGTGCTCCTGGGCCGGCTGGCGCCGGACACCGGCTCCGCGAACCTCGGCTCGGGCGTGCTGGTCGGCGAAGTGGACCAGGCCCGTGGGCTGTTCCTCGGCGACGAGCCGCTCATCGACGCCTTCTGCGCGGCCGTACCCGACACCGAACCGGCCGAAGTCCGCACGCTGCTCGCCAAGTTCGGCCTGAAGGCGGCGCACGTGACCCGCCCTGCGGCCACCCTCTCGCCCGGCGAGCGCACCCGGGCGGCCCTGGCGCTGCTCCAGGGGCGCGGGGTGAACCTGCTGGTGCTGGACGAGCCGACGAACCACCTCGACCTGCCGGCGATCGAGCAGCTCGAGTCCGCGCTCGAGGCCTACGAGGGCACCCTGCTGCTGGTCACCCACGACCGCAGGATGCTCGAAGCGGTCCAGGTGAACCGCCGCCTGCACGTCGCGGACGGCAAGGTCACCGAGGTCTAGACCGGAGCCCGCTCAAGATGCCGACCCGCCGGAGCGCGACTAGCGTTTGTTGGTGAGAGCCGCAACCGCGGAGCACGCCCCCACAGCCGGCCGTTCCACGCCGCCGGGGTGGGCGGGCACGTGCTTCCGCATGTTCGGCGGCCCTGTATCCGATCCCGGGCTGCGCCTACGCGTACGCGGTCCGCGGTTCCGTCCTCCTCGCCTCGGAGAGGTTCGGGGAGGGTGGGAGGAAAGGGAAATTCTCATGTCTGCACTGAGAGCGAAGCGTCTCTTCGCGATCTCCGCCGCCGGTCTTCTGATGGCAGGCGGGGCCGCGCTCGGCACGGCGGGTACCGCTTCTGCGGCGACCCCGGCTCAGCACGTGAGCTACAGCACCGGTGGCTGGGACCACGATGACGACGGCTACAACGGCTGGCACCACGGCGGCTGGTGGGACAACGACGACGACTACGGCTACGGAGGTTACGACAACGGCGACTGCTGACCACCCCTCCCGTCCGGACGTGCGCGACCCTGTCTCAGGGCCGCGCACCGGGCTGCCGCGACGCGGCTCAGCTCCCGTCGGTCCGGTCCGCCGGGGCCCGCCGGGTGCGGGCCATCTTCCGGGCCACGAAGGCCCGCGGGAGGTGGCGGACCGCCACGGCGTACGCCCGGTAGTGCCGGCCGGTGATGCTCACCGGGCGGCGCCGGGCCAGGTCCTTCAGCGCCTTGGCCACCACGTCGGCCGGCTCCAGCCACACCGCGTCGCGCAGGGTGGTGACGTCCATCCCGGCGCGCTCCTGGAACTCGGTGCGGGTGAATCCCGGCACCACCGCCAGCACCCGGACCCCGTACGGCTCCATGTCCACGCGCAGCGACTCGCTGAAGGCCGTGATCCAGGCCTTCGCCGCTCCGTAGGTCCCGGTCGGCAGCAGTCCGGCCACCGAGGAGACGTTGAGCACCGCGCCGCGGCGGCGCTCGCGCAGGCCCGGGAGCACCGCGTGGGTGAGCCTGAGTGGCACCTTGACCAGCAGGTCGAGCATCCGCTCCTCGTCCTCGACCGGGTTGTACGGGAACGGCGCGGGCAGTCCGAAGCCGGCGTTGTTGACCAGGATGTCCACGGGCCTGGCCGGGTCGGCGAGCCGCTCGGCGACGGCTGCGAGAGCGTCCGCGTCGAGCAGGTCGGCGGGGAACACCTCGCAGACGGAGCCGAATTCCCGCGCGAGGTCCGCGGCGACGGCTTCGAGGCGGGCCTTGTCGCGGGCGACGAGGACGAGGTCGCAGCCCTTGGCGGCGAAGCCGCGGGCGAAGGCCGCGCCCAGTCCGGCGCTGGCCCCTGTGATGAGTACGGTGGTGGTCAAGAGACGTTCACTTCCTGGCTGTTCGGGCGTCGTGCGTGTATCACGCGGTGAAACCGGCCGTGGCCGGTGAGGCGTAGGCCTGGGCCACGTCCACGAGGAAGCGGGCCTCGCCGTCCAGGTCCCCGCCCTCGGCCGAGGTCTGGAGGGCCGCGGGCAGCTCCAAGGCGTTCTCGTCGGACCGCTGTTGCGGGATCCCGGCCAGCTTCGCCTGCCGCGCCTCTTTCAGTACGCAGGCCAGTGCGGCCGCGCTGGCCCGCTGTTCGGGCACTCCGCTGCCGGCCACGTGGCTGCGCGCGAGCTCGGGCACGCCGGGGGCGACGTACTCCCCCAGGATCAGGATGGCGTCCCGGGTCTCGATGACCTTGCGGTAGACGAGCAGGTTGCGCGGGACCGGTGGCCACAGCAGTTCCAGCACCCGGCCGCCGCGCGGCTCGTTGAGGGCGACGTGCGGGACGGCGTGGACCAGGTCGCGCCAGAGCGGCCAGAGCCGCCAGGCGGTGGCGGTGTCGGCGGCCGTGCGGCGGAAGGTGAACAGCGTCGGCACGAGGATCGCGGCGGCGCGGAGCAGTCCGTGCACGTTCATCAGCAGCGGGTTCGCGGGCATCGCCCAGGAGAATCCGAACAGCGCCTTGAGCAGGTACACGAACCAGAACACCCCGGCGAGCGCGGTGCCGAGACCGAACAGCAGCAGTCCGGCGGCGAGGCCCCGGCTCTCGGCGCGGCGGCTGTAGCGCCAGCAGACGTACACGCAGACGGTGTTGGCGATCAGGTGGGCGGAGATCAGCACCAGCCAGTACGCGAGGGAGGGCACCGGGTCGCCGGCGGGCGGGATGGTGTGCGTGCCGTGGGCGGGTGCGGCCGCGTCCAGGAGGACCAGGACGGTCAGCCACAGGACCGTGCCGGCGCCGGAGGCGATCTGGAGCTTGCGGCCCCGGGTCGCGGCGGCCACGAAGTAGAGCACGGCGCCGGCCGAGAGGACGCCGATGAGGTTGCGCACGAGCCCGATGGTGTGGGCGTACGCCGGGTCCCGGCCCATGGCGTAGTCGACCACGTCGGGCAGGTTCAGGGTCATCGCGGCCGCGGCGGTGGCCACGGCGAGCCACAGGCCCCGCTGGTGCGGCGCCCGCAGGGCGCCGGGCGCGCGGAGCAGGACGGCTATCCAGAGGCACACGACACTGGGGACGGCGAGCCCGTCGCCGAAGGCGGTCAGATCAGAAGCCACGGTGGACGGGCCCCCGTCCGCGCCGCTCGTACCCCATCGCGGACTCCAGCCGGGCGAGCGTGTCACGGCCCTCGGCGCCGTGGCCGAGGTGCGGTCCCCGGGTCCCGGTGCGGATGCGGATCATGCTGGCGAGCATCTCCGCCTCCCGCTCCTGGCGGGTGGTGTAGTTGGTGCGCCCGAGCACGGTGGGAACGTACCCGTCCGCCCCGCCGTCGCCCGGGGCGTCCTCGGCCGGGGCCTCCAGGGAGTGGTGCCCGAAGAGGATGTGGCCGATCTCGTGGAGCACGATGTGCTCCCGGTGCAGCGGGGTGGTCTGGGCCTCGTAGAACACGTAGTCCACCTCGGCGGTGCCGACCCACAGCCCGCACACGCCGGACTCCGCCGCCTCCTTGGGCAGCGGGTGGAGCCGGATGGGGCGGCCCCGCTGCTCGGCGATCCGCTCGCACAGTCCGTCGAGCGAGAAGGGGTGTCTCAAGTCAAGACGGCCGAGAATCGCCTCGCACCGTTTGCGCAGACTGGGCTGAGGGTGGCGCATGTGTTCCCTCTTCGGACCCTTTCTCGGGCAACGATGGTAGGTGTGCGTGGGCTGCGGCATGACGTCCTTAGCCTTCAAGGCGACCTCGGGAGTGCGGTCCTGAGGGGGAAAACGGAAGCCCGCTCGCCGAAAGACGAACGGGCGTTCCGTCATCCCTACAGATCATCCGGATGAGTTGGCAAGGTATGTCCCCATGTCGGTTGCCTATTCAGCCAATCCGGCACGCACTGTCACGAACGGCTAGCGCTTGCGGCCGCCCCGCTCGTCGGGGCCGCTGAGGCCCGCCCGCCGCAGGGCGTCCGCCATCGCGCTGTTGGCGGGGGCCGGAGCGCCGCCGCCCTGCCGCTGACCGCCGCCGCCCTGACCGCCTTGGCGGCGGCCCTTGCCCCCGTCGCGGGAGCCGCCCTGCGCGCCGCCCTGGCCGCGCTCGGCGGCGCCCTGGCCACGCTGGCCGCCCTGGCCGCCTGCGGGGCCGCGCTGCTGCGGGGGCCGGCTGCCGCCCCGCCGCTCGCCCCGCTCCTCGCGCTGGCGCGGCGCACCGCCGTCGGCGCCGCCGCGCTCCGTCTCGTCCTCCAGCCGCAGCGTCAGCGAGATGCGCTTGCGCGGGATGTCCACGTCCATGACTTTGACCCGGACGATGTCGCCCGGCTTCACCACGTCGCGCGGGTCCTTGACGAAGGTCTTCGACAGCGCCGAAACGTGCGCCAGCCCGTCCTGGTGGACGCCGATGTCGATGAAGGCCCCGAAGGCGGCCACATTGGTGACCACGCCCTCCAGGATCATGCCGGGGGCCAGGTCGCCGATCTTCTCGACGCCCTCCTTGAAGGTCGCCGTCTTGAACGCGGGCCGCGGGTCCCGGCCCGGCTTCTCCAGCTCGCGCAGGATGTCCGTGACCGTCGGCAGGCCGAAGGCCTCGGTGACGAACTGCTCCGGCCGCAGCGAGCGCAGCACACCGGTGTTGCCGATCAGGGCCGCCACCTCGCTGCCCGCCGTCTTGCCCATGGTGCGGACCACCGGGTAGGCCTCGGGGTGCACGCTGGAGGAGTCCAGCGGGTCGTCCCCGCCGCGGATCCGCAGGAAGCCCGCGCACTGCTCGTACGCCTTCGGGCCCAGCCGGGCCACGTCCTTGAGCCCCTTGCGGTTGCGGAAGGGGCCGTTGGCATCGCGGTGCGCCACGATGTTCTCGGCGAGTCCGCCGCTGATGCCCGACACGCGCGAAAGCAGCGGCGCGGAGGCGGTGTTGACGTCGACGCCGACGCCGTTCACACAGTCCTCGACCACGGCGTCGAGGGACCGCGAGAGCTTCACCTCGGACAGGTCGTGCTGGTACTGGCCGACGCCGATCGACTTCGGGTCGATCTTCACCAGTTCGGCGAGCGGGTCCTGCAGCCGCCGGGCGATGGAGACCGCGCCGCGCAACGACACGTCCATGTCGGGGAGTTCCTGCGAGGCGAAGGCGGAGGCCGAGTACACGGAGGCGCCGGCCTCCGAGACCATCACCTTGGTGAGGTTCAGCTCGGGGTGGCGGGCGATGAGGTCCGCGGCGAGCTTGTCGGTCTCCCGGGAGGCGGTGCCGTTGCCGATGGCGACGAGGTCGACCGCGTGCTCATTCGCGAGGCGGGCCAGCTTGGCCAGCGCCTCGTCCCACTTGTTGGCGGGCACGTGCGGGTAGATCACCTCGGTGGCGACCACCTTGCCGGTGGCGTCCACCACGGCCACCTTCACACCGGTGCGGAAGCCCGGGTCCAGCCCGAGCGTGGCCCGGGTGCCGGCGGGCGCCGCGAGCAGCAGGTCGCGCAGGTTGGACGCGAAGACCCGTACCGCCTCGTCCTCGGCGGCGGCGCGCAGCCGGGAGCGCAGGTCGATGCCGAGGTGCACCTGGATCTTGGTGCGCCAGGCCCAGCGGACGGTGTCGGCGAGCCACTTGTCGCCGGGACGGCCGCGATCGTTGATCCCGAAGCGGCGCGCGACCATGCCTTCGTACGTGGACGGCCCGGGAACCTCGCTCGGCTCCTCCGGCTCCAGCGTCAGATCGAGCACGTCCTCCTTCTCCCCGCGGAGCATGGCGAGCACGCGGTGCGAGGGGAGGGCGGTGAACGGCTCGGTGAAGTCGAAGTAGTCGGCGAACTTGGCGCCGGCCTCCTCCTTGCCCTCGCGGACCTTCGCGGCGAGCCGGCCGCGGCCCCACATCCGCTCGCGCAGTTCGCCGATGAGGTCGGCGTCCTCGCCGAACTTCTCGGTGAGGATGGCGCGGGCGCCCTCCAGGGCGGCGGCCGGGTCGGCCACGCCCTTGTCCGCGTCCACGAACGCGGCGGCCGCCACGGCCGGTTTCGCCGACGGGTCGGCCAGCAGCCCCTCGGCGAGCGGCGCGAGGCCGGCCTCGCGGGCGATCTGCGCCTTGGTGCGGCGCTTGGTCTTGAAGGGGAGGTAGATGTCCTCCAGCCGCGCCTTGGTGTCGGCCGCGTTGATCCGGGCCTCCAGCTCGGCGTCGAGCTTGCCCTGCTCGCGTACGGAGTCGAGGATCGCCGCGCGCCGGTCCTCCAGCTCGCGCAGGTAGCGCAGCCGTTCCTCCAGAGTGCGCAGCTGGGTGTCGTCGAGCATCTCGGTCGCTTCCTTGCGGTAGCGCGCGATGAACGGCACGGTCGAGCCGCCGTCGAGCAGCTCGACGGCGGACTTGACCTGCCGCTCCCGTACGCCGAGCTCCTCGGCGATCCTGCCTTCGATGGACATCGTCACTGTGCGGTCCCGCCTGCCTTCGTACGTGTGCGTGATGCTGGTGCACGCTGCGTGATGATGCTGCTGCGTGCTGCGTCGGAAGGCTGCCAATTGTGGCAGGTGGCGGCGGCGGACGTCGGGAGCCGGGCCCGGTCCGCTCTCAGGCCTTGCCCATGAGGTCCCCGGGGAAGGCTCCGGCGACGAAGGCCTGCACGGTGAGACCGCCGCCGATCTCCGCCAGCCGGGCCACTCCGGCCGCGCCGAGGTGCGCGTACGGGGCCTCGTCCAGGCGGTCGGTCTCCGTCTCCAGTGCTTCGCGCAGCGCCGCTCCCTCGGGCGTGAGCTCGCCGTCGGAGTCGAGCAGTCCGCGCTCGCGGAGCCGGCCCGCGGCCGCGTCCAGGTCGGACTGCTCCCAGCCGCGGATGTACTTGAGGTATTTCGGGGTCATGCCGTGGCCGCTGGCGGTGTGGCTGACCAGGGCCTCGACGGGGTCCAGGCCGACGGTGAGCAGGGCGGCCAGGTGTCCGTCGCCGCGATGCTCGCGCAGCAGGGTGGTGGCGTGCCACAGCCTGAGGTGCGGTTCCTCGGGGACGGGGAGGTCCGCGTGGGCCGAGTAGAGCGTACGGGCGTGCCGGGTGCAGGCCTCGGACGCGCGCATGGCCAGCCCGGCGGCCTCGGCGATCTCCGGGGCGGCGACCGTCTCCTCGCCGAGCAGCCGGCGCAGGGTGGTGTCCACGGCCCGCAGCCGGGCGGCGAGGACCTGTGCGGGGGTGGCGGTGTCCCAGACGGCGGGCAGGTGCCGGGCGACGAGGTCGTGGCGGTAGTTGTAGAAGGTGGACGTCACCGTGCCCGCGCCGACGGCGCCCATGGCGGCGGAGCGGGAGGAGAGGTTGACGGCGTTGCGGTCGGTGATCCCGAGGGCCGCGAACTCCTTGCCGAGGTCGGGCGAGAAGTAGACGGTCGAGTGGAACGGGTTGATCGCCCCGTGCCAACAGCTGCGGGCGGCGTGCGCAGGAAGGGTCATGCGCGCAGGCTAACGACTGTTTGGTATGGAGAGAAGGCCGTCCCCCTCTTCGCGTCTGCCGGTGCGGGGAGGAGGGGGACGGCACGGACGGGCCACGGGAGCCGGCCACCCCCGCGGGGCCGAAGGGGCCGCGGCGCGGGGCTACTTCAGCTCGGCGCCGGTGGCGACGACGACCCCGTAGAGCTCGGTGACCGTGGCGAGGGCCGCCTGGTGGATCTGCTGCGCCGTCAGGGCGCCCGCCGGGCTCTCCAGCGCCCGCGTCGCCGAGGCGTCGGCGACGACGGTCGGGGCGTAGCCGTGCAGGAAGGCGCCCTCGGTGGTGAACAGGGTGCACATGTTGGTCATGAACCCGGCGATGATCAGGTTCTTGCGGCCGGTGGCTTCGATGATCTCGTGGAGATCGGTCCCGTGGAAGCCGTTCGGGACGGACTTGGTGACGACGGCCTCGCCCGTCCGGGGGGCCACGGAGGCGTGGAGGGTGCCCGGCTCGGTGTCGATGCCGTAGCCGCCGTCGCGGATGTGGACGACGGGGGTGCCGGCCTCGCGGGCCCGGGCGAGGAGCCGGGAGGCGGATGCCAGCGCGGGTTCCCAGCCGTCGAGCTCCATGACGCCGCCGGTGTAGGTGTTCTGGTAGTCGACCAGGACCAGGACCGCGTCCTCGAAGGTCGCGGGGGTCTCGTCGAAGCCGTTGAGCTGACGCAGGGTGGTCGTAGCCATAAGGGTGCCGTTCTCACGAAGGTGCGGTGGGGTTGCGGCCGACGCGGGGCCGCATCGGCAACGCTAGGACGCCGTCCGGGCGCGGGCAATGACGGCCGGACCGCAGATCCGGACATCGGTCCGCGCAGGCCGGGGGCGGTGCGCGGGATGCCGGTGCGGGCCGGGGCGGGGCGGGCCGGTGGGCCGGGGCGGGCGTGTTCCGCACGGGCGTTTTTCAGACGCGTGGCGATCGTGTGACAGGAGGGGCCATGGACCTGACGTGGGGTCCCGGGCGTGAATACGGTCGAACGGAAGCCACTCCCCTACCCCTTTGGAGTTCAAGGTGCACCGCAAAGTCATCGCTCCGAGCGTGCTCGCCGCCTCCCTTCTGCTGGTGATCCCGGCGTCGGCGGCGAGTTCCGTTCCGGGCGCACCGGGTATCGGCGATCCTTACTACCCGGCCAGCGGCAACGGCGGGTACGAGGTCTCCCACTACGACCTGCGCCTCCAGTACCAGCCGAAGACGGACCTGCTGGAGGGCACCGCCACCCTGCTCACCACCGCCAAGCAGGACCTGTCCCGCTTCAACCTCGACTTCGGTCTGGACGTCAGCGAGATCCGGGTCAACGGGGTCAAGGCGAAGTTCGCCAAGTCCGGCGTCTCGGAGCTGGAGATCACCCCGGCCTCCCCGCTCCAGCGGGGCAAGCAGTCGAGCGTGGTCGTCAAGTACGCGGGCAAGCCCTCGGAGTTCAAGGTCGACGGCTGGTCGGCCTGGCAGCGCACCCCGGACGGCGGAGTCGCCGCGCAGGAACCCGACTCGGCCGCCTGGTGGTTCCCGAGCAACGACCACCCGCTCGACAAGGCCACCTTCGACGTGTCGGTGAACGTGCCCGACGGCACCCAGGCGATCAGCAACGGCGTGCTGCAGTCGCAGAGTTCGCGCCTGGGCTGGACCCGGTACAACTGGCGCTCGAACAAGCCGCAGGCCACGTACCTCTCCACCCTGGCCATCGGCAAGTTCGACATCACCACCGACAAGACGGCGAGCGGGCTGCCGATCCTGAACGCCTACAGCCAGGACCTCGGCGACAACGCGGGTGCGGCGCGCGCCAGCATCGAGCGGACAGGCGAGGTCGCGGAGTGGCTGGAGGGGGTCTTCGGGCCGTACCCCTTCAACGCGCTCGGCGGGTACGTGCCGAACGTGCCCAGCGGGTTCGCGCTGGAGACGCAGACCCGGCCGTTCTACAGCCCCAGGCAGTTCGCGAGCGGTGCGAACGTGTCCGTGGTCGTGCACGAGCTGGCCCACCAGTGGTACGGGGACAGCGTCTCCGTCGACGGCTGGAAGGAAATCTGGGTCAACGAGGGCTTCGCCCGCTACAGCCAGTGGCTGTGGTCGGAGAAGGAGGGCGAGGGCACCGCGCAGGAGCTCGCCGACTGGGCGTACGCACAGCGGCCGGCCGAGGACCCGTTCTGGCAGGTCAAGCCGGGTGACCCGGGTCCGGAGAACCAGTTCCACGGGGCCGTCTACGACCGCGGCGCGATCGCGATCCAGGCGCTGCGCAACAAGGTCGGCGACGAGAAGTTCTTCCAGATCCTGAAGGGCTGGCCGACCGAGCGCGCCTACGGCAACGCCAAGGTCGGCGACTTCGTCCGCTACGCGGAGAAGATCTCCAACCAGCCGCTCGCGCAGCTCTTCGAGACCTGGCTCTACACCCCGGGCAAGCCGGCCGCCTCGGCGCTGAACACGGCGAAGAAGCTGCCGGCCCCGGCTCCGGGCACCAGCACCCTGCGGGCACCGGCCCCCAAGCCGGCGGCCGAGCCGAAGTCCTGGAAGAAGATCGCCGAGACCAACACGGTCCACGACGGCCACTGATCCACGGCTCTACGCGGCTCCGCGCGCCGCCGCCCCCCGGGAGGCGGCGGCGCGCTGCCGCGCCCGGGCGGCGCGGGCGATCGGCAGGTAGCGCAGCCGCTCCGGCAGGAGCGGTACGAGCAGCCGCAGGGCCGTGCTGAAGCGGCGCAGGCGGCGTTCCTGGGCCGGGGTCCACTCCAGGCCGAGGGCGGCGCGGGCCTCGGGCGGCATGTAGCCGGCGGTGACGAAGGCCCGGAAGTGCAGGAAGGCGGCCCGCAGGACGGGCCAGGCGAGCCGCAGCAGGATCCGGACCGGCAGCGGGCCGCCGGCGGGGCGGGGCAGGGGCGTGTCGGTGGCGAGGAGCTCGCGGGCGACCTTGGTGGGCTCGATCTCCTCGGCGAGCATGCGGTGGTAGTACGGCCAGTACTCCTCGATGCTCTGCGGCATGTCCCGGTCGTGCAGTCCGAGGATGCGGCCGACCTGGAGCCACTCGCGGTAGAGCTGACGCTCCTGCGCCGGCGTGAAGGGGCGCAGCAGGTAGCGCCCGGCGTGGAGGTAGACCGGGAAGCCGGTGGCGTGCACCCAGGCGTAGCAGGCCGGGTGGAGGGAGTGGTAGCGGCGCCCCCGGGTGTCGGTGCCCTGGATCTCCTTGTGCAGGCGGCGCACCCGGCGCCCTTCGGCGGCGGCGTCGGCCCCGCCGTACACCCACAGCTGGACGGAGCGCAGGGAGCGCTCGCCGCGGCCCCAGGGGTCGGTGCGGAAGACGGAGTGCTCGTCGACCCCGGCGCCGATGGCGGGGTGGGCGACCTGCATCGTGAAGGCGGCGGGCAGCATCAGCAGCGCGCGGACGTCTCCGGCGATGGTCCAGAGCACTCCCCCGGGCGGCGGGGGCTCAGGGTCGCTCCGCTTGCTGTCCGTGCGCGTGCCCATCCGCGTGCCCCCAGGGTGTCGACCTGCCGTTCTCCCAGTATGCAGGGTGTCCACCGGCACCGGCCGGAGCCGGTGGACACCCAAGAAGTACGACTGCGTCCAGAAACCCGTGTCACAGGTGTTACCCCTAAGTAACCCTGGCTGCTTGGATGGCGGAGCCGATCTTCCCCCACAGGAACGAGGGAACCTCCATGCCCCAGATCCAGCCCCGCAGGGCCCGTGCCGCCGCCGCGGCCGTCGCCGCGATCGCCGTCGGATCGCTCGTCGCGACCACGGCTCCGGCCGCCACCGCGGCCGAGGGCGCCGCGACCGCGCCTCGGCTCGGCGTCCTGTCGTACAACACGTTCCTGATGAGCAAGAACCTGTACCCCAACTGGGGCCAGGACCACCGGGCGGCGGAGATCCCCAAGGCCTCCTGGTTCCAGGGCCACGACGTGGTCGTCCTCCAGGAGGCCTTCGACAACGGCGCCTCCGACGCGCTGAAGGCCAACGCGGCCGCGCAGTACCCGTACCAGACCCCCGTCGTGGGCCGCAGCAAGAGCGGCTGGGACGCCACGGGCGGCGCGTACTCCTCCACCACCCCGGAGGACGGCGGCGTCACGATCCTCAGCAAGTGGCCGATCGTGCGCAAGGAGCAGGTGGTCTACAAGGACGCCTGCGGGGCCGACTGGTGGTCCAACAAGGGCTTCGCCTACGTCGTGCTGAACGTGAACGGCGCCAGGGTCCACGTGGTCGGCACGCACGCCCAGTCCACCGATCCCGGCTGCGACGCGGGCGAGGCGGCCGAGATGCGCGCCCGGCAGTTCCGGAACATCGACGCCTTCCTGGACGCCAAGAACATCCCGGCGGCCGAACAGGTCATCGTGGCGGGCGACATGAACGTGGACTCGCGCACCCCGGAGCTCGCCTCCATGCTGGCCAACGCCGACCTGGCGGCCTCCGACACCCGCACGGGGCACCCGTACTCCTTCGACACCGCGCTGAACTCGATAGCGAACTACCGCTACCCGACCGACCCGCGCGAGGACCTGGACTACGTGCTCTACCGCAAGGGCAACGCCCGCCCGGCGAACTGGGAGAACAACGTGGTGAAGGAGGAGTCGGCGCCCTGGACGGTCTCCAGCTGGGGCACGTCCTACACCTACACCAACCTCTCCGACCACTACCCGCTGATCGGCCGCTGACCCGCCGCTGATCCGCCACGCCGAAGGGGGGGGGGGGGGGCGCGCCGGGGGGGCCCCCCCCCCCCCCGGGCCCGGGCCCCCCCCCGCCCCCCGCGCCCGCCCCCCCCGCGCGCCGGAGGGGGGCTGCTGTGACGGCGGGGGCGTCGGCG
>NZ_JBITDL010000004.1:285406-383444 GCF_044454225.1 Streptomyces sp. NPDC051563 | reverse complement strand
GCTACCGGGCGTTTTGACCCCGCGCGGCCGCGTTTGTTCGCGCCGCGCGTCCGGCCCCCCCACCCCCCCCCCCCCCCCCGGGGGGGGGGGGGGGGGCGCCCCCCGGGGGGCGCCCCCCCCACCGCGTGTGTACGCACGACACATCACCCGGGGGTACCCACCATGTCCGCCATCGCCGCCCAGCTGTCCGATGCCCGGCTCTACCTGTGCACGGACGCCCGCAAGCGGCAGGGCGACCTCCCCGAGTTCCTGGACGCCGTCCTCGCCGGCGGGGTGGACATCGTCCAGCTCCGCGACAAGGGCATGGAGGCGGGCGAGGAGCTGGAGCACCTCCAGGTCTTCGCCGAGGCGGCCCGCCGCCACGGCAAGCTGCTCGCCGTCAACGACCGGGCCGACGTCGCGCACGCCATCGCCTCCGACGTGCTGCACCTCGGGCAGGGCGACATCCCGGTGCCCGCCGCCCGCGCCATCCTGGGCCGGGAGGTCCTGATCGGCCGTTCCTGCCACTCCGAGGCGGAGGTCGACGCGGCCGCCGCCGAGCCCGGCGTGGACTACTTCTGCACCGGCCCCTGCTGGCCCACCCCCACCAAGCCCGGCCGCTTCGCCCCCGGCCTCGGCCTCGTCCGGCACGCCGCTTCGCTCGCGCAGGACCGGCCGTGGTTCGCGATCGGCGGGATCGACGCGGGGAACCTGGACGAGGTACTGGACGCCGGCGCCTCCCGCGTCGTGGTCGTACGGGCCCTCACGGAGGCCTCCGACCCCGGCGCCGCCGCCGCCGACCTCGCCCGGCGGGTCCGCGCCCGGCTCGGCTAGGCCGAAAAGGGGCCGAAGAGGGGCCGAAAGGGAGGGCCTGGCCGACCTCGGGCGGCGGAGAAGGGGCCCGCGCACCACCCCGGCGTCTCATTTCCGCGTCCAATCCGTGGACAACGCTTCGACGGACACCGGACCGCGTCTAACCTCCCCGTATGGCCCTTGGTACCTCTTCCACCTGGTCGGACCGTGCACACACGGTCCGCGACCTCATCGCGTCCGGGCGCTCGTACTCCTTCGAGTTCTGGGCCCCCAAGACGGAGAAGGGCGAGCGCAACCTCTGGAACGCGCTGCGCCGGGTCGAGGCCGTGGCCCCGAGCTTCGTCTCCGTGACCTACGGGGCCGGCGGCTCCACCCGCGGCGGCACCGTCCGGGCCACCGAGCAGATCGCCGCGGACACCACGCTGACCCCGGTCGCGCACCTCACCGCCGTCGACCACTCGATCGCCGAGCTGCGCAACGTCATCGGCCAGTTCGCCGACGCCGGCATCCGCAACATGCTCGTCGTGCGCGGAGACCCGCCGGGCAACCCCATGGGCGAGTGGGTGCCGCACCCCGAGGGCGTGCACTACGCGGCCGACCTGGTCCGGCTGGTCAAGGAGTCCGGCGACTTCTGCGTCGGCGTCGCGGCCTTCCCCGAGATGCACCCGCGCTCCAGCGACTGGGACACGGACATCCGGCACTTCGTGGACAAGTGCCGCGCGGGCGCCGACTATGCGATCACCCAAATGTTCTTCGATCCGGACCACTACCTCCGGATGCGCGACAGCGTCGCGAAGGCGGGCTGCGACACCCCGATCATCCCCGAGGTCATGCCTGTTGTGAACATCAAGCAGCTCGACCGCCTCCCGCAACTCAGCAACGCAGTCTTCCCTGCGGCCGTGAAAGAGCGCATGCTCGCCGTCAAGGACGACGCGGCCGCTGTACGCTCCATTGGCATCGAGTTCGCCACGGAGTTCTGCGCGCGGCTGCTGTCCGAGGGTGTCCCGGGGCTGCACTTCATCACGCTGAACAATTCCACGGCGACGCTGGAGATCTACGAGAACTTGGGCCTGCACCAGCGGGCCTGATCGGCCGGCCCCCGTTCCCGGGCGGGCGGCCGTACCGAGAGGGGCCCCGCATGGGAATGACGGTCCTCTACATCGCGTTCGGTTTCGTCGCGCTGTGGCTGCTTGCCGAGGTCCTGATGCAGTACAAGGCCCGGTTGCGCTGGCGCCTGCTCGCCTTCACCGGCTTCGTCGGCGTGGTCGCCGGCGTCGTGCTGCCGTCGGTGCTCGTCATCGGGGCCGGTGCCGTCGCGTTCGCGATCGGCCAGACGCTGGTGACCCTCTCCTTCCGCAAGGGCTTCGTGTCCGGCTGGTCGCTGCGCCGGGGCAAGGCCCCCGAGCCCGAGCTTGCGCAGAGCCGGCGCCGCCGGCCCGCGGCCGGAACCCGCCCGGAGCCGTCCCTTGAGGTGACGGCCCTGGAGTACGGGCCCGATCCGGCCGGGGACGAGGACTCCGACGAGGACTCCAGCGCGTTCACCACGGGGGCCGTGCGCGCCCAGGTCCAGGGATTCCACCCCGGGCAGCCGGCCGCCGACGCCTCCGACGCGACCGGTCCGTACGGAGCCCCCGGCGAGACCGGCGCCTTCGCCTCCCCGTTCACCTCGTTCGCCCCGTCCGGTCAGGCCGAGCAGGACGCCCACCAGTACGCGGCGTACTACGACCCGCAGACCCAGGGCGGCTACGACTACACCACCGGCTACCCGGCCCCCGGTGAGCAGCAGGTCTACGCCGCCTACTCGGATCCGTACATCGGCACCGGCGGAGCCGTCGCCCCGCAGCAGCCGTACGGCTACCCGGCCCCGTACGGCGGCTACGCCCCGGACCCGTACGCCACCGGGCAGCAGGAGCAGTACTCCACGGACACCCCGCCCGGAGGGGTCTGGGTCCCGCAGCAGCGCGACGCGAACCAGCCCTACCCGGCGGAGGAGCAGCAGCAGCCCTACCCGTATCCGTACCAGGGCACGGGCGAGTACGAGCAGTACCGCTACTAGGCCGTCTCTTTCGGATCTTGCCGGGCCCGCGACGCCCGGCACCACGCCCGGCCGCACTGCCGGGGCGACCACGTACGCCCAGTACGCGAACGCCCCGGCAGCACGCCCGGGCACGGCACCGGACGCCGCGGGCTCGGCCGACAAGATCCGAAAGAGACGGCCTAGGCCGTCTGCCGGGCCGTCCCTTTCGGATCCTGCCGGGCCCGCGGCCCTACCGGGAGCCGCGGAAGCCGGCGCCCTCCACGATCAGCCCGGCCACCAGGGCCCCCGTCATCCCGGCGTGCGCCAGCCCGCCGCCCGGGTGCGCCCAGCCGCCCGCCAGGTACAGCCCGGGCACGCCGGTGGTGTTCGCGGGGTGCAGCATCCGGCCGCCGGCGCCGGCCAGCGAGGGCGCGGGCACCCGGCCCCCGGCCGACCCCGTGGCCTCGCCGACCTCGGCCGGGGTGCGCAGCTCGTGCCACAGCAGCCGCTCCCGCAGCCCGGGGACGACGCGGGCGGCCGCCGCCAGCAGGTCCTCGGCGGTCGGAGCGGCCGCCGTCCCCGCCGTCACCACGGCGTGCACGGTGACCGCCTCGTGCCCGGCGTCCGGCCGGGCGGCCGGGTCGTCGGGGCGCAGCACGGTGACGTGGCCGGCCAGCGTGCGGTGCGCGGCCCCGTCCTCGCGGGCCCCGCGCAGCGCGGCGAACAGGGTGTACCACTGCGCGGGCTCCGTACGGGCGGGCGCGGAGTCAAGGGCGGGCGGCATCTCCACCAGCTGCGGGTCGGCCGCGCAGACCACGTGGTCGGCCGTCACCTCGGTGCCGTCGGCCAGCCGCAGCCCGGCCGCCCGGCCGTCCCGTACGAGCACCTCCCGTACCGCCGCGCCGAACGCGAAGGCCACCTTCCGCTCCAGGCACCGCTCGTACACGGCGGTGGCCAGCTCCCGGACCCCGCCGCGCACGTACCAGCTGCCGAAGGTCTGCTCCATGTAGGGCAGCACCGCCGCCGAGGCGGGCGCGGTCGCCGGATCGATCCCGTACGCCCGTACGCGCGAGGTGAGCAGTTCGTCGAAGCCGTCGCCGCCGAGCTCGCGGGCGGCGACCTCGGCCAGGGTCGGCGGCCGGCGGCGCAGCAGCCCGCTCCCGCGCAGGGCGGGGTACGGATCGCGGCCCAGGGCCGACCGGTCCTGCTTCAGCGGCTCCTCCAGGAGCGGCCGGCGGGTGGCGTCCCAGGCGTCCCGGGCACGGCTCAGGACCGCGCTCCAGCGGTCTCCGGAGCCCGGCCCGAAGGCGGCCTCGACGGCGGCCGCGGCGCCGCCGTGCGAGCCGCCCGGGAAGGTGACCGTACGGCCGTCCGGGAGCACGTACCGGACGGCGGGGTCGATCTGGACCAGCTCCGCGCACTCCTCCAGAGGGCGCTTGCCGGTCTTGACGAACAGATCGCGGTAGACGGCGGGCAGGTGCACCAGCCCGGGGCCGGTGTCGAAGACGAAGCCGTCGCGGGCGTACCGGCCGACGGCTCCGCCGTAGGTCGCCCCGCGTTCGTACACCGTCACCTGATGTCCGGCCACGGCCAGCCGTGCCGCCGTCGCCATCGCGCCCATCCCGGCGCCGATCACCGCAATTCGTGCCATGCCGCTGAGCCTATCGAGCGACCCGGGCGACCTCGTCGGCGAGCCTCTTCTCCTCGCGGCGCTGGGCGCGGCGGCGCAGGTAGCGGCGGATCTTGGCCCAGAGGTAGATCAGCAGGGCGAGTCCGATGATCAGCAGGACGGCGCAGATGATCGCGGCGGCCTCGGGATTGAACATCGCGAAGGTGACGATCCCGCCGACGCCGAGGTCCTCGGCGGTGCTCATCACGACGTTGCTGAACGGCTCGGGCGAGGTGTTGATCGCCATGCGCGTGCCGGCTTTGACGAAATGGCTGGCCAGGGCCGTGGTACCGCCGACCGCGCCGGCGGTGATGTCGGAGAGCGAGCCGCTCTGCCCGGCCAGCAGCGCACCGACCACCGCTCCGGACAGCGGGCGGATCACGGTGTGGACGGTGTCCCAGAGGGAGTCCACGTACGGGATCTTGTCGGCGACGGCCTCGCACAGGAAGAGGACGGCCGCCGCGATCAGCACGTCGGTGCGTTGCAGGGAGGCGGGGACCTCGTCGGTCAGGCCGGTCCTGCCGAAGATGCCGAGCAGCAGGACCACGGCGTATGCGTTGATCCCGCTGGCCCAGCCGCTGGTGAAGACCAGGGGGAGCACACTCATCTGATCATCATGTCCCAGAAGCCGTGATCCGGCGCGGAATCGGGAAACAGCGGAAAACCGGGGAAAACAGTGAGGGGACGGCCGCCTTCCGGCGGCCGTCCCCTCACCCGAGTCTGTCGGTGGGGCCTACTGCCCCTGATCGTCACGGCGGCGCTGCCACCGTTCCTCGATACGGGTCATCATCGACCGACGCTGCCGGTTCTGCCCATGGGGCGAACCGACTGCACTACCGGAGACGGGCTGCTCACCAGGCTTGGGTGCCTTGCGCCAACCGGTGACCACGAGCACCGTACAGCCCAGCATGACGAGGAATCCCACCACGCTGATCCACAGTACGTTCGGCACGATCACACCGGTCATGAGGAGCGCGATACCCACCACAATGCCTGCGACTGCCTGGTAGACCCGTCGCCGGGTGTACGTGCGCAGTCCGCTTCCCTCAAGCGCTGTAGCGAATTTGGGATCTTCGGCGTACAGCGCTCGCTCCATCTGCTCGAGCATTCGCTGCTCGTGCTCCGAGAGCGGCACGGGAGTCCTCCTCATCCGTCGGTCGCGGGGGGTAGCGACCAGGGGTCCCCTTCAGGATAGGCGGGGAATCGCCCCCGTGATACCCGCCCTCTACGCCACGTTCTAAAAAAACACTGCCCGTAAAAAGTACCGCTTGGGGAATGCTCAGCGCCGTCTTGAACGGCCCACTGAGGGCGTTATTCCCCAGAGGTCCGCTCGGCATGCCGGGCGCTGACCCCGATCATACGGGTCACGACCCCGGTTCGGAGGGTGAGTGGCGCACCGCGTTCCCGCCGAGCTCCGCAGATCAGGCGGGCTTCTCGCCCAGGATGTGCAGCTGCGTGGCGACCGCGTGGAACGCCGGGAGCTCGGCCGCGGCCTCTTCCAGGCGCAGCAGGGCCTCGACGGCGCCCGGCTCGGTGTCGACCAGAACGCCCGGGACGAGGTCGGCGAAGATCCGCACCCCGTGCACCGCGCCCACGGCCAGACCCGCCTCGGAGGCCAGGGCGGAGAGCTGCTCGGCGGTGAAGCGGCGCGGTACCGGATCGCCCGCGCCCCAGCGCCCCGCCGGGTCGGTCAGGGCCGTACGGGCCTCCGTGAAGTGCCCGGCCAGGGCGCGGGCCAGGACGGCACCGCCGAGTCCGGCGCCGAGCAGGCTGAGGATGCCGCCGGGGCGCAGGGCGGCCACCGCGTTGGCCACGCCCTCGGCCGGGTCGTCCACGTACTCCAGCACGCCGTGGCAGATCACCACGTCGTAGGAATCGCGCTCGACGACATCGAGCAGACCCTGGGCGTCGCCCTGCACCCCGCGGACCAGATCGGCCACGCCGGCCTCGGCGACCCGGCGCTCCAGACCGAACAGCGCGTTGGGGCTCGGGTCGACCACGGTGACCCGGTGGCCGAGGTGGGCCACCGGCACGGCGAACTTGCCGGTGCCGCCACCCGTGTCGAGCACGTCCAGCACGTCCCGCCCGGTCGCCTTCACCCGGCGGTCGAGCGCCTCCTTGAGGACCTCCCACACCACGGCGGTGCGGAGGGAGGCGCGGGGGCGGGAAGTGTCCGACACGGCTGATGGCTCCTCGGCGCGTTGGGTGAGCGGTCGCTGCCCACCCTATGGCCTCCGGCTGCCGGGCAGGTCATCCCACGTCCGGACGCTCCGCACGCGGCAGCGGCAGGCCCTGGGCCGGGGCGGCCGGGGCCGGCGGGCGGAGCGAGAGCATCCGCTCCACCAGACGCAGGAACATCGCGACGGCACGCACCAGATCGTCCGCGTCCCGGCCGGTGGCCGCTCCCGTGATGCCGGCCTCCGCCCGCGCCCGGCGGGCCGCGCCGGAGGCGAAGAGCGCGCTCCACTCGTCCAGTTCGGGCGCTATCTCCGGGAGCACCTCCCACGCGCTGCGGATCCGCGGCCTGCGCCGGGGGTGCACCGGCTCCGGCCGGCCGCGGGCGGCGAGCACGGCCGCGGCGGCGCGCAGCGCGGCGAGATGGGCGGTGGCGTACCGCTCGTTGGGCCGGGTCAGCCGGGCGGCTTCGGCCAGGCCCTCGTGGGCCTTCGCGAGCAGGTCGAGGGCGGCGGGGTCGGCCGACGACTTCCGGGGGACGGGGTGGACAGGGGACGGGGACGGTGTGGCCATGACGAACCTCCTGTCGTTGCATACGCATCGCGCTGCCTGGTGCAGCTCCTACACATCGAGCACATCGAGCACTTCGAGCAAATCGAGCCGTTCTTACGTGTACCCATCGTGACGGCCCCCACTGACAATCGCGCTGACCTGCAGTTTTGCCCCGGGCTCCGGGGTGATGGCCGGGCAACTGCCGCCCGGTGCGCAGCGGATGCCGCCGAGGATGCTAGTTTTTGAACTGACCGGTCAGTTTAAAAGAAGGGGGAGGGTGTGGACAGCCCGCACGGCGCGGCCGTCAAAGCCGAGGACTTCGGAGTCAAGGGCCCGCGCGGCTGGGTGTTCCGGGGGATCGGGATCGACGCGGCGCCCGGCTCGCTCATCGCGGTCGAAGGCCCTTCCGGCAGCGGGCGGACCTGCCTGCTCCTCGCCCTCACCGGCCGCATGAAGCCCACCGAGGGCCACGCCGAGATCGGCCGCCACCGGCTGCCGAAGAAGATGGCCGCGGTCCGCCGCATCGCCGCCCTCGGCCCGGTCCCCGGGGTCAACGACCTCGACCAGGCCCTCACCGTCGCCGAGCAACTGCGCGAGGGCGCCCTGCTCCAGCGCCGCTACGACGGCCCCGTGCGCGCCCTGCTCCGCCCGCGCGGCGAGCGGCGCGCCTCCACCGCGGCCCGGATCGACGCCGCGCTGGCCGCCGCCGGACTGGACGTCGCGGCCCTGCCGAAGGGACCCCGCACCTCGGTACGGGACCTCGAACGGCTGGAATCCGTACGGCTGTCCGTGGCCATCGCGCTGCTCGGCTCACCGCGCCTGCTGGCCCTGGACGACCTGGACCTCAAGCTCTCGGACGCCGAACGCGCCGAAGCCTGGGACCTGCTGCGCTCCCTCGCCGCCCGCGGCACCACCGTCCTCGCGGTGTGCAGCGAGGCCCCGTCCGACGTGACGGTCCTGCGCACGGTCCCGGCGACGGAACCCGCGGCTGCTCCGGGCACGGCCCCGGCCGCGGGATCCGGACCGGTGCCCCGGCCCACGGACTCCAAGATCACCTGGGGAACCCGGGCCGCCACCCCGCCCGGCTCCGATGCATCCGGCGGTTCCGACGCATCCGACGCATCCGGCGGTTCCGACGCGACCCGCCACCCGGCCGCCGCCCATGATCCGCACGACACGAAGGGGGACGACGATGCGCTCGCCGAAGCTGGCCGCGCTTGAGCTGAAGCGGTTCGGGCGGGGGAAGCTGCCCCGGGCCGCCCTCGTCGCGCTGCTCCTGCTGCCCCTGCTCTACGGAGCCCTGTACCTGTGGTCCTTCTGGGACCCCTACAGCCGCCTCGACAAGGTGCCGGTCGCCCTCGTCAACTCCGACCGGGGCGCCACCGTGGACGGGAAGCAGATCGACGCCGGCGGCGAGATCACCCGCAAACTGCACGACAGCAACACCTTCGACTGGCGCGAGGTCAGCGCCGAAGAGGCGGCCAAGGGGCTGGAGAACGGCACGTACTACCTCTCCCTCACCATGCCCGCCGACTTCAGCGCGAAGATCGCCTCCAGCTCCGGTGAGGACCCCGCCACCGGAGCCCTCCAGGTCCGCACCAACGACGCGAACAACTACATCGTCGGCTCGATCTCGCGCACCGTCTTCTCCGAGGTCCGCTCGGCGGCGTCCACCAACGCCTCCCGCGGGTTCCTCGACAAGATCTTCGTCAACTTCTCCGACCTCCACGGCAAGACCGCCGAGGCCGCCGACGGAGCCGACAAGCTCACCGACGGCGCCGGCAAGGCACAGAAGGGCGCCAAGGACCTCGCCGACGGCCTGGACACCGCGAAGGAGAAGAACGGCGAGCTCACCGGCGGCCTGAAGAAGCTGAACGGGGCCGCCGCCCAGCTGGAAACCGGGGCCGGGGACGTCGCGGCGGGCACCCAGAAGCTCGCCGACAAGGTCGGCGGCGCCGCCGACAAGGCCCGCCCCTTCCTCAAGGACCCCAAGAGCCTCGCGGACAGCGCCGAACTCGTCGCCGACACCGCACAGGTCGTCGACAAGCACCTCGAAGCCTTCGCCAAGGCGGCCCCGGCCGCCGCCACCGTCACCCAGCGCGTCTCCACCGGCGCCGCCGACGTCTACGCGAAGACCTGCACCACCGGCGCCAAGCCGCTCCCCGAAACCTGCCCGCAGCTGAAGCGGCTCAAGGACGACGCGGCCGAAGCCGCCGAACTCGCCGGTGACGTGAACACCCTGCTCAAGGACGCGAACGGAGACCTCGCCACCCTCCACAATCAGCTCGGCGACCTGGAGCGCGAAGCCCGGCTCCTCGTCACGAAGGCCCCCGGCCTCTCCGCGGACCTCGAAGCCGCGGTCACCCAGGTGAACGCCCTCAACGACGGCGCCCACAAGGTCTCCGCCGGCATGGCCAAGCTGCACACCGGCATCGGCTCCGCCACCGAGGGCTCCGGCGCGCTCGGCGCGGGCGTCGGCAAGCTCGGCGCCGGCGCGCACGAACTCGACGGCGGCCTCGTCAAGCTCGTCGACGGCAACGGCGAACTCGCCGGCGGCCTGCACGACGGAGCGGGCAAGATCCCGGCCTACGACCAGCAGCAGCGCGACGCCCGCACCGAGGTCATGGCCGACCCGGTACGGCTCGCCAACCAGTCCCTGCACAAGGCGCCCAACTACGGCACCGGCTTCGCCCCGTACTTCATCCCGCTCTCCCTCTGGGTCGGCGCGATGGTCGCCTACATGCTGATCGCACCGCTGAACCGGCGCGCGCTCGCCGCCGGGGCCTCGCCCTGGCGGATCGCCTTCGCCGGCTGGCTGCCCGTGGCCGGGATCGGCGCCGCGCAGGTGGGCGCACTGATGTCCGTACTGCACTGGGGGCTCGGCCTGCAGATGGCCCGGCCGGCGCTCACCGTCGGCTTCCTGATGCTGGTCACCGCCTGCTTCGCCGCGATCGTCCAGTGGCTCAACGCCAAGTTCGGCGCGGCCGGGCGGATCCTGGTCCTGGCCGTCCTGATGCTCCAGCTCACCTCGGCGGGCGGCACCTACCCCGTCCAGACCAGCCCCGGCTTCTTCAACGCCATCCACCCCTACCTGCCGATGTCCTACGTGGTCGAGAGCCTGCGCAGGCTCATCACCGGCGGCGACCTCGCCCCGGTCTGGCAGGGCTGCCTGGTCCTCACCGCCTTCACGGCCGGCGCCCTCGCCCTGACCGCGCTCGCCGCCCGCGGCAAGCAGGTGTGGACGATGGACCGGCTGCGCCCCGAACTGAGCCTGTAGCGGGAAGGGACAGGTTGACCTGTGACAATCAGCGCCATGGATAGCAGCAGCACCGGTACGGCCACGGGCGGCGGCCGCCGCCAGGCCACACGGCAGAAGCTCTACGAAGCAGCCGTCACCCTCATAGCGGAGCAGGGCTTCTCCGCGACCACGGTCGAGGAGATCGCCGAGCGGGCGGGCGTGGCGAAGGGCACCGTCTACTACAACTTCGCCAGCAAGAACGACCTCTTCGAGGAGCTGCTGCGGCACGGAGTCGGACTCCTGACCGCATCCCTGCGGACGGCCGCGGAATCGACCGAGGCCAGGGGCGGGACCCGGGTCGAGGCGCTCGACGAGATGATCCGGGCCGGACTGGTCTTCATCGACCGGTACCCCGCCTTCACCCAGCTCTACGTCGCCGAGCTGTGGCGCACCAACCGGACCTGGCAGTCCACGCTGATGGTCGTCCGGCGGGAGGCCGTCGCCGTCGTGGAGACGGTGCTGCGGGAAGGCGTGGAACGGGGCGAGCTCAGCACGGAGATCGACGTGCCGCTGACGGCCGCGGCGCTGGTGGGGATGGTGCTGGTGGCGGCGCTCGACTGGCAGTCCTTCCAGAGCGAGCGCTCGCTCGACGACGTGCACTCGGCGCTGTCGCTGCTGCTGCGGGGCAGGGTGAGCGGGAACCGCTGACGGTTCCGGTCGCCGGTGACCCCCGATCGGCGGTGCCGCGGGGGTGGCGGGGCGGCGTAGAACTGGTGGGGCGGCTGAGTATCCGTACCTAGACGCGGAAATGAGTACCCGCGCGGATGGGGTGCGGTGGGGCGGCACGCCAGACTGGGGGCAACGGACAGGGGCCCGGCGCGCACGGCCGACACGGGGCGGCAGGTGCGGACCGGGTCTCTCCGACCGACGGGGTGGGAACGGGGCCGGGGCTCGGGGGGATCGAGCCCCGGCCCCGGACCCGTTCCCGGCTCGCAGCCCGGCCCCGCAGGGGGTGCGGGGCCGGGCTGGTGTCAGCTGCGGCCGCGTGCGGGGAGGCGGGACCGGGCCCGGGAGGCCGTGTCGGCGAAGCGGGTGGTCAGGGCCGACCGGCGGGCCGCGGCGGCCCAGCCGATCCGCGCCGCCGAACGGGGGAAGAACAGCGCGCGCAGCCGGGCCCACCGGGACACCCCCGCGAGCAGCCCGGCCCGGGCCAGCAGCACGTCCGGGGCCGGCTCCCCGTGCGGGGCCTCCGCCCCCGGCGGGGCATACAGCTCCCGCTCCACCCCGCCCGCGACCCGGCGTACGGCATCGGCCGCCTCCGCGTCCAGTCGGCCCAGGGACACCAGCCGGTCCGCCGCCCCCCGCGGGGACAGCGCCTCGTCCGGCAGGATCCCGACGTCCCACGCGGCGTCGCCCAGCTCCCGCCAGGCGGCCAGGACCTGCCCCGATCCGAGCCGCCGCGCCCGCAGCCGCCCGCGCCACAAGAACGGCAGCAGCGGCAGGCCCAGCAGCAGGATGCCCGCGGCCGTCCAGGCCAGGACCGTGCCCGCCGAGGGGCCGCCGTCGCCCGCGCCCGTGTTCCGCTGCGCCGCGGCCGGACCGCACTCGCCCAGCTTCTTCTGGTCCGGAGGGCAGTCCTCCGCCGTCGAGGGCCCGGCCGAAGGCTGCGCCGCACTCGCCGACGGCGCTGCCGTCGGCGCGCTCGTCTGCGGCCGCGGGGCGGCGGGCAGGCTGTAGTCCGGCACCGTGATGCCCGATCGCGGGGTCGGCTCGAAGCGGGTCCAGCCCACCCCCTCGAAGTACAGCTCGGGCCAGGCGTGCGCGTCCCGCATCGAGACGTTGACGACGCCGTCGGACTGCTTGACCCCGGGCGTGAACCCGACCGCGACCCGCGCCGGGATGCCGAGCGTGCGCGCCATCGAGGCCATCGAGAAGGCGAAGTGGACGCAGAAGCCCTCCTTGTCGGCGAGGAACTTGGCGATGGCCTGCGAGCCCGTGCCCGAGGAGACCTTCGTGTCGTAGCGGAACCCGCCGCTCACCGCGAAGTAGTCCTGGAGCTTGACCGCCGCCGAGTAGTCGTCCTTCGTTCCGCGCGTCACCTCGCGGGCCGTCCGGACGACGACCTCCGGGAGGTTGTCCGGCACCTTCGTGTACTCGGCCGCGATCTCGGGATTCGCCGCCGGCGCGCTGCGCAGCTGCTCCGCCGTCGGGTTCAGCAGCAGGCTGCGCACCGAGTACTGCACGCCCTGCGCGTTCTGGAACTTGTCCTTGCCCAGCTGGTCCCCGACGAGCGTCCGCCCGGCCGGCTCGAACCGCCACTTCCCGGTGATGTCCACCCCCGTCGCCGGATACGGCATCGGCAGGTAGCGCTGTGCGTAGGTCTGCGCCGAGGAGATGAAGGTCTCCACCTCGGTCGCGCCGTTCAGCACGCTCTCGCTGACCCCGGGCGGGTTCGGCATCCGCTTGGGGACGTCCGTCAGGGCCCGCCCCGACGCCTCCCACTTGATGCCGTTGAACTCGTCCAGCGCCAGGATCCGCAGGTACTGCTCGCCGGCCTCCGGGCTGTTGGTGCGGTACCGCAGCACCACCCGGTTGTCCTGGGTGTTCAGGCTGCTCTGCAGGGAGACCAGCGGGTTGACCGCCTGGATCGAGGGGCCGAGGCCGTTGCCCTCGCCGTCGCCCGGGCCGCTGCCCGAACCGAGCACGCCGCTGCCCAGCGAGGGCAGCACCGCCGGCACCGCGAGCGCCAGACCCAGCGCGACCGCGCCGATCCGCCGCCCGGTGCGCACCGGGGCGAGCGCCCGGCCGCCGCCGGAGTATCCGGCCGCCACCTGCCCGCGCGGGGCCGCGCCGAAGACCCGGCCCCACTGGGCGAGCCGGTCGCGGCCCTCGGACAGCAGGAGCAGGAGGTAGCCGCAGCCGGCGAGGAGGAAGGCGATCCAGGAGGCGCTGGTGCCGGTGGTGGCGCTGGAGAGGCCCGCCGCCACCGAGTACAGCGCGAGCAGCGGGAGCCCGGCCGCGGCGGCCGTCCGTACGGTCACCGCCAGCAGGTCGACGAGCAGCCCGATCAGCAGTACCCCGGACACCAGCAGCAGCCGGATCCCGTCCGTCAGCGGGGCCGGCATCGCGAACTCGTTCACGTCCTGCACGCCCTGGCGGAACAGCGCGCCGAAGTCCGTCACGAGGTAGTCGAACAGGCCGTCGCTCGCCGCGGACCGCAGCTTCCCGCCGAACAGCAGCATCAGCGCCAGCAGCGATACGAGGAGCTGCGCCGCCACGGTCAGCGTCCGGGCCAGCGGCACCCGCCGCGCCCCGGCGCCCACCGCGCTCTGCAGCGCCAGCAGCAGCGCCGCCTGCGGCAGCCAGCCGCCCGATTCCACCAGCGGGTTCAGCGACCAGGCGGTGAACAGCGTCGCCAGAGCCGCGAAGACCGTCAGTCTCGCCCGCCCGCTCATCCCCAGCCCCCCGCAGAACCCGAACCGCCCGTCGTGCCGATCGGCGCGTTGCCCGCCTGGCGCCACAGGTCTCCGAAGGGCACCCCGGGCGGGGCGGCCAGGGCCGTCCAGCCCGCGTCCTGGAGCCCGGCCAGGCGCTCCTCCAGCGGAGGCAGGCCCTGGGCCATGACCGAGGCCAGCCCCGGCGGCCGTCCGGACCAGTCCGCGGAGTCCAGGACGAAGGCCACGGCGCCGCCGCCGCGCCGGCACATCCTGGCGGCCAGCCCCGTCTGTACGTCGTCCAGGTCTCCGAAGAAGGCGATGAGGAGCCCGTCCCCGCCCGCTCCGCCGAAACCGCTGCCGGCGCCGTTACTGCGCACCGCGTCGCAGGCCCGCGAGAGCCCCGCGCCGTCGGAGTGGCCGACCACCGCGAGGGTGTCCATCATCAGCCCCGCGGCCTCCGCGGACTCCTGCCCGCCGGAGGTGAAGCCGCCGCCCTCGCGGGGCACGCAGTCCCCGGTGTCGGTCAGCAGCCGCACGGAGAAGCCCTGCTCCAGCAGGTGCACCAGGGCCGACGCCGCGGCGGAGACGGCCCACTCGAAGGCCGAGTCGGGGCCGGCGCCCTCGTAGGCGAGGCGCCGGGTGTCCAGCAGGACCGTGGCCCGGCTGCGCTGCGGCTGTTCCTCGCGGCGCACCATCAGCTCGCCGTAGCGGGCGGTGGAGCGCCAGTGGACGCGCCGCAGGTCGTCGCCGCGCCGGTAGCCGCGCGGGATCACGTCGTCCTCGCCCGCCAGGGCCAGCGAGCGGCGGCTGCCGTCGCCGTAGCCGGAGGACTCGCCGGTGAAGCGCACCAGGGGCAGGGCCTCGGTGCGCGGGATGACGGTGAGGGTGTCGTACGCGGAGAAGGAGCGGGTCAGCTCGACCAGCCCGAAGGGATCGGTGAGCCGCAGCTGGAGCGGGCCCAGCGGGTAGCGGCCGCGCAGATCTGAGCGGACCCGGTAGGACACCTCGCGGCGGCCGCCCGGCTCCACCCGGTCCAGCACGAAGCGGGGCCGGGGCCCGAGCACGTACGGCACCCGGTCCTGGAGCATCAGCAGCCCGGTCGGCATCCGGGAGGTGTTGTCGAGCCGCAGCTGCACCCGGGCCTCGGAGCCGGCGGGCACCCGCATGGGGGTCAGCCGGCGGGTGCCGGAGACCCGGTGGCGGGTGCGGTGCAGGGCCAGCACGCAGAGCAGCGGCAGCACGGCGAGCAGCAGTCCGACGCGGAGCAGCTCGGACTGGCCCAGGACGTACGCGCACAGCCCGGCGGCGATCCCGGCGGCCAGGAAGGACCGGCCGCGGGTGGTCAGCCCGGCCAGCGAGGCGCGCAGCCCGCCACCCTCCTGCGGGACCCGGCCGCCCGCGCCGTGCGGGGCGCCGGCGCTCATCAGAAGCCCCGGATGCCCGCGCCGGGCGGGATCTCGCCGCGCGAGGGGGCGGCCGGTACGGGGGTGCGCTGGAGGATGTCGGCGACGACCTGCTCGGCGGTGCGCCGGCTCAGCTGGGCCTGCGCGGTGGGCAGCAGCCGGTGCGCGAGCACCGGACCGGCCAGGGCCTGCACGTCGTCGGGCAGTACGTAGTCCCGCCCGGCCAGTGCGGCGCAGGCCTTCACGGCCCGCAGCAGGTGCAGGGTGGCGCGGGGGGAGGCGCCCAGGCGCAGGTCCGGGTGGCTGCGGGTGGCGGAGACCAGGTCGACGACGTAGCGCCGGACGGGCGCGGCCACGTACACCTCGCGGACGGCTTCGATGAGCTTGCCGATGTCGTGGGCGTGCGCGACGGCCGTCAGATCGTCGAGCGGGGAGAGCCCGCCGTGCACGTCGAGCATCCGCAGCTCGGCCTCGGGGCTGGGGTAGCCCACCGAGACCCGGGCCATGAAGCGGTCGCGCTGGGCCTCGGGGAGGGGATAGGTGCCCTCCATCTCCACCGGGTTCTGGGTGGCGACCACCATGAAGGGGCTGGGCAGCGCGTAGGTGGTGCCGTCGATGGTGACCTGGCGCTCCTCCATCGATTCCAGCAGCGCGGACTGGGTCTTGGGGGAGGCCCGGTTGATCTCGTCGCCGATGACGATCTGCGCGAAGATCGCGCCCGGCTTGAACTCGAATTCCCGGCGCTGCTGGTCGTAGATGCTCACGCCGGTGATGTCCGAGGGCAGCAGGTCCGGGGTGAACTGGATGCGCTGCACCGAACAGTCGATGGACTTGGCGAGCGCCTTGGCCAGCATGGTCTTGCCGACGCCGGGAACGTCCTCGATCAGCAGGTGGCCCTCGGCGAGCAGGACGGTCAGCGCGAGGCGGACCACTTCCGGCTTGCCCTCGATCACGCTTTCGATCGACTCCCGCACCTGCTGCGCCGTGCTGGTCAGATCCGCGAGGCTCGCTCGGTCGTCATACGTGGTCACCTGGTTCTCCTCGACCCTTTCCCAGGGCCGGCGCCCCATGGCGCATGACCGGCCCACCCCGAAACACCTCAGAAACGCGAGCAATCAAGATCGTCGAAACGCGGACACCGTCCCGGAAGTGCTTCCGGGTGACGTCTCCCCGCATTCTTGACGGCGCTTGGCCCTGGTGTCACTCAAGAGGTGGGATCGATCTCCCGCAGGAGGCCGGTGTGCACGTCGAAGACGAAGCCTCGCACATCGTCCTTGTGGGGCAGGAAGGGGTTCGTGCGGACCCGCTGCATCGACTGACGGACGTCCTGGTCCACGTCGCGGAAGGCCTCCACGGCCCAGGCGGGACGCTGGCCGACCTCGTCCTCCAGCTCGTGCCGGAAGTCCTCGGTCAGGCTTTCGAGACCACAGCCCGTGTGGTGGATGAGTATCACCGTGCGGGTGCCGAGCGCCCGCTGGCTGATGGTGAGCGAGCGGATGGTGTCGTCGGTGACCACTCCGCCGGCGTTGCGGATCGTGTGGCAGTCGCCCAGCTCCAGGCCGAGGGCGGCGTGCAGGTCGAGGCGGGCGTCCATACAGGCCACGACGGCCACCTGGAGGACCGGGCGGGCGTCCATGCCGGGGTCGGCGAACTTCGCCGCGTAGGTGCGGTTCGAGTCGACGAGGCGGTCGGTGACGGAGAGCTCCTCGGCGGCCTGGGGCGCGGAGGCGGCGGGCAGGGGTACGGAAGTCGTCATGGATACGACGTTAGTGGTCACAGGCCGTGTGAGCATCGAGTGAGGGTGGACAAAGAAGGTCACCTGATCCTGTTGTGAGCTAACCCACAGGGGTGAGGCGCACGCGGCCAACCGGGTGATTCGCGGCTTTTGCGGCTTCGGTGGCAGCGGAGCGCACGGCGCGCGGGGCGGTTCGTTGACCGCGGCGACCGTTGCACTAAAGTGACGCGAACCGGCCGGAGCCCGGCCCTGACCGGCCGCCCGGCCCTTTGGTAAGACTCCGCGTGCGCGGCGCGGCGTATGCCTGCCGCGCCGTTATCTGAGAGGGCGCTTTGACTAGCGAGTCCCGACACGTCCCGGTGATGCTCCAGCGGTGCCTGGACCTGTTGGCCCCGGCACTGGAGAGGCCCGGGGCCGTCGTCGTCGACTGCACCCTCGGGCTCGGCGGGCACAGCGAGGCCCTCCTCACCCGGTTCCCCGAGGCCCACCTGATCGGCCTGGACCGCGACAAGGAAGCCCTGCGCCTCTCCGGGGAGCGCCTCGCGCCCTTCGGTGACCGGGTCACCCTCGTCCACGCCATCTACGCCGACCTGGCCGAGGTGCTGGACGGCCTGCGCATCCCCGCCGTGCAGGGCATCCTCTTCGACCTCGGCGTCTCCTCCATGCAGCTGGACGAGGCCGACCGCGGCTTCGCCTACGCGCAGGACGCCCCGCTCGACATGCGGATGGACCAGACGACGGGCATCAGCGCGGCCGAGGTCCTCAACACCTACGCGCCCGGCGAGCTGGTCCGCATCCTGCGCCAGTACGGCGAGGAGAAGCAGGCCAAGCGGATCGTGTCCGCGGTGGTGCGCGAGCGGGACAAGGACCCCTTCACCAACAGCGCGCGCCTCGTCGAACTGATCCGCGACTCCCTGCCGCAGGCGGCGAAGCGGACCGGCGGCAACCCGGCCAAGCGCACCTTCCAGGCCCTGCGCATCGAGGTCAACGGCGAGCTGTCCGGACTGGAGCGGGCGATCCCCGCCGCGGTGGACCGGATCGCGGTCGGCGGCCGGATCGTGGTGCTCTCGTACCAGTCGCTGGAGGACCGCCTCGTCAAGCAGGTCTTCGTGGCCGGCGCGACCTCGACGGCCCCGCCCGGGCTGCCGGTCGTACCGGAGAAGTACCAGCCGAAGCTGAAGCTCCTGACGCGCGGCGCGGAGCTTCCGACGGAGGAGGAGATCGCGGAGAACCGGCGTGCGGCGCCGGCCCGCTGCCGCGGGGTGGAGCGCATCCGGGAGGCGCGGCTGTGAAACGCCTGGGGCGGGTGCTGGGGGGACCGGTCGCCGGACAGGCGGCGCGGACCCCGTTCGTCCTGCTGGTCGTGGCGCTGCTCGGCGGCGGGCTGATCAGCCTGCTGCTGCTGAACTCGGCGCTGAACCAGGGCTCCTTCCAGCTGAGCAAGCTGAAACGGGAGACCACCGCGCTCACGGACGAGGAGCAGGCGCTGCAGCGCGACGTGGACGGCTATTCGGCGCCGGACGCGTTGCAGCGGCGGGCGCACGAGCTGGGTCTCGTACCGGGCGGCAGTCCGGTGTTCATCGGGCCCGACGGCAAGGTCGCCGGCACGGCCTCGCCGGCCGCCGAGCCGCCACCGCCGTCGCCGCCGGCCGCCTCCGTGCCGGCCGGCTCCGTGCCGGCCGCCCCGCCCTCGCCGGGCGCGGCCGTCCCCAGCCCGGCCGGCTCCCCGGCCCCGGCCCCCGCCGCCCCGTCGGGCGGAGCCGCTCAGCCCTCCCAGACCCCTGGACGGTGACGTAATGACGCGTACCCCTGCGGGGCTGGTCCCCTACCCGCACTTCGGCCGTTCCCCGGGCTCCGCCCGGACCCCTGCCACACGCGGCACCGTCGCCGGGGGCCAGCCCCCGGACCCCCGCGCCTCAATCGCCGGCGAGGCTGAATCTGCCCAGCCCGGCGCCAGGAACGCGCGGGCTGACGCCGCCCGCATCCACCCCCGCGACGCGCACATGCGGACCGGTGCCGGCCAAATCGAGCCCCTCCGGCGTTTGAGGAGCGGGGTCTGGGGCGGCGCCCCAGAAGCCCAGGTGCAGCCGGGTTCCGCGCACGTACGGGGGGCCGCCGCGTGAGCCCCCAGGAGCCGCCGCGGCGGCGCGTGCCCGGGCCCGGGCGGCCCCGGCCCGGCGGGGACCGGGCGCGGGCCACGGCACGGCCGGTCGGGGCCAGGCCAGCCACCCGGCGCCCCGCCCCCGCGAGGAAGCCGCACACGATCCGGCTCGGCGCCCCCAAGCCCCGGCTGCGGCTGGTCAGCGTCGGGCTGACGATGGTGATGCTGGTGTTCGTCGTACGCCTGCTCCAGGTGCAGGCCGTCGACGCGTCGGCGTACTCCGCCAAGGCCTCCGAGAACCGCTACGCCAGCTACACCCTGGCCGCCGAGCGCGGGGAGATCACCGACCGCAAGGGCGTGGCGCTCGCCACCAGCGTGGACGCGTACGACATCACCGCGGACCCGCACATGTTCACCGTGCAGGAGAGCAAGGCCCCCGACGCCCCCGAGCAGGCGGCGGCCCTCCTCGCGCCGATCCTCGGCAAGGACGCCAAGGAGCTCACGGCCCGGCTGAAGACGAAGAACACCCGCTACGTCGTCCTCGCCCGCCGCCAGACCCCGCAGGTCTGGAACCAGATCAAGGACCTCAAGAAGGTGTTCGCCGAGAAGGCGACCGCCGACAAGAAGAACAACGGCCCCGGCGCCAACGTCCTGGCCGGGGTGTTCAACGAGAACAGCAGCAAGCGCGTGTACCCGAACGGCGACCTCGCCGCCGGGATACTGGGTTACGTCAACGCCGAGGGCAAGGGCGGCGGCGGCCTGGAGTCCTCCCTCGACAAGAAGCTCTCCGGCAAGGACGGCGAGCTCACCTACGCCCAGTCGGGCGGCCGCCGCGTGCCGACTGCCGGGTCCAGCGAGAAGCCCGCCGTGCCCGGCGAGGACATCGAGCTGACCATCGACCGCGACATCCAGTGGGCCGCGCAGAGCGCCATCACCGAGCAGGTCGCCAAGTCGGAGGCCGACCGCGGGTACGTCATCGTCCAGGACACGACCACCGGCGAGGTCCTCGCCATGGCCAACGCCCCCGGCTTCGACCCCAACGACCTCTCCAAGGCCAGCTCCGCCGCCATGGGCAACGCCGCGCTCCAAGACGTGTACGAGCCCGGCTCCACCGCCAAGGTGATGTCGATGGCCGCCGTCCTGGAGGAGAAGAAGGCCAAGCCCGACACCCACGTCGAGGTCCCCAACCGGCTGCACCGCGGCGACCGGCTCTTCAAGGACGACATCGACCACCCGACCTGGTACCTGACCCTCAACGGGGTCCTGGCCAAGTCCTCCAACATCGGCACGATCCTGGCCACCGGTCAGCTCGGCCCGACGCAGCCCGAGTCCAACAAGGTCCTGTTCTCGTACCTGGACAAGTTCGGCATCGGCCGGCCCACCGGGCTGAACTACCCCGGCGAGTCCCGGGGCATCCTCGCCAAGCCCGAGGACTGGTCCACTTCACAGCAGTACACGATCCCGTTCGGCCAGGGCCTGTCCCTCAACGCCATGCAGGCGGCCTCCGTGTACTCGACCATCGCCAACGGCGGGGTCCGCATCGCCCCGACCCTGGTCCGCGGAACCAAGGGCCCCGACGGCCGCTTCACCCCGGCCCCGGCACCCGCGAAGACGCAGGTGGTCAGCAAGGAGACCGCCAAGACCCTCGCGGAAATGCTGGAGTCGGTGGTCGACGACCAGGAGGGCACCGGCACCAAGGCACGGATCCCCGGCTACCGGGTCGGCGGCAAGACGGGCACATCCAACCGGGTGGATCCGGCCACCGGCCGCTACAAGGGCTACACCGCTTCGTTCGCGGGCTTCGCACCCGCGGACAATCCCCGCATCACCGTCTACTGCGCCATCCAGAACCCCACCAAGGGCAGTTACTTCGGTGGCCAGATCTGCGGGCCCATCTACAAGAAGGTCATGGAGTTCGCCCTCAAAACCCTCCAGATCGCTCCCACCGGAACCGCCCCCGCCGGACTTCCGGTCACCTACGAACCCGGCGCGCAGCCCGGCCCGCAGTCGAGCCCGCAGCCGGGTCAGTGACCGCCGACCGGCCGGCCCGCCCCAGAAAAGCGTGAGGCACCATCAGTGACAACGATCACCCCCGAATCCGGGAACCATGCGTCCGCCGCCCCCGAGGCCGGGCCCTCGCTTCGCGAGCGGCCCGCCGGGCCCGGTACGCTCACCGCCGTGCCCCACGCTGATCAGCCCAGAACCACCCAGAACGACGCACCGGCAGCGCCGCCGGGAGCGCCACGCCCCCTGTCCGTCCGCCCGACACCGCTCGGCGAGCTGGCGGAGCTGCTGGGAGTGGAAACCCCCGGCGCGCTGACGCGGATCACCGGCATCACGCACGATTCCCGTGCCGTGCGCCCCGGAGACCTGTACGCGGCCCTGCCCGGCGCCAAGCTGCACGGCGCGGACTTCGCCGCCCAGGCGGCCGCCCTCGGCGCCGCCGCCGTGCTGACCGATCCGGACGGCGCGGAGCGCGCCGCGGCCACCGGACTCCCGGTCCTCGCCGTCGCCGACCCGCGCGGCCGGATGGGAGAACTGGCCGCCGCCGTCTACGGACGGCCCGGGGAGGCCCTGCTCCAGATCGGCATCACCGGGACCTCCGGCAAGACCACCACGGCGTACCTCGTCGAGGGCGGCCTGCGCGGCGCCGGACGCAAGACGGGGCTCATCGGCACCGTCGAGATGCGCGTCGGCGACGAGCGCATCAAGTCCGAGCGCACCACCCCCGAGGCCACCGACCTCCAGGCGCTGTTCGCGGTCATGCGCGAACGCGGCGTCGAGGCCGTCGCCATGGAGGTCTCCAGCCACGCCCTGGTGCTCGGCCGGGTCGACGGCTGCGTCTTCGACGTGGCGGTCTTCAACAACCTGAGCCCGGAGCACATGGAGTTCCACTCCGACATGGAGGACTACTTCCAGGCCAAGGCGCAGCTCTTCACCGAGCGCCGCGCCCGCCTCGGCGTGGTCAACATCGACGACGAGTACGGCCGCCGCCTGGCCAAGGAGTCGCCGATCCCGGTGGTCACGTTCTCCGCCACGGGCGACCCGGCGGCCGACTGGCGGGCCGAGGACGTGGTCTCGCGCCACATGGACTCGACCCTGACCCTGGTGGGTCCGGCGGGCGAGCGGGTCACGGCCACCGCCCCGCTGCCCGGCCCGTTCAACGTGGCCAACACCGTGGCCGCCGTCGTGACCCTCGCCGCCGCCGGCCTCGACCCGCAGACCGCCGCCGACGGCGTCGCCGCGGTCCCCGGGGTGCCCGGCCGGCTGGAGCGGGTCGACGCGGGACAGCCGTACCTGGCCGTCGTGGACTACGCGCACAAGACGGACGCCGTCGAATCGGTCCTGCGGGCCCTGCGCGAGGTCACCACCGGCAGGCTGCACGTCGTCATCGGCTGCGGCGGCGACCGCGACACCACCAAGCGGGCCCCGATGGGCGCCGCGGCGGCCCGGTTCGCCGACACCGCCGTACTGACCTCCGACAATCCGCGCTCCGAGGACCCCCTCGGGATCCTCGCCGCGATGTTCCGCGGCGCCGTGTCCGTGCCGCCCGCCGAGCGGGGCACCGTCCTCGTCGACGCCGACCGTGCGGCGGCCATCGCCACCGCCGTCGCGCGCGCCGAGGCCGGGGACACCGTGCTGGTGGCCGGCAAGGGCCACGAGCAGGGCCAGGACATCGCGGGCGTCGTACGCCCCTTCGACGACCGGGCGGTCCTGCGCGCGGCCATCGAGACCCAAGCAGGCCAGCGTCCCCGACAGGCCGAGGTGAACCAGTGATCGCCCTTTCCCTCGCCGAGATCGCCGACATCACCGGCGGGCAGCCCCACGACATACCGGATCCGTCCGTCCTGGTCACCGGCCCCGTCGTCTACGACTCCCGCGAGGTGCAGGCGGGCAGCCTGTTCGCCGCCTTCGTCGGAGAGCGCGTGGACGGCCACGACTACGCCGAACGCGCCGTAGCCGCCGGTGCGGTGGGCATCCTCGCGACCCGGCCCGTCGGTGTTCCGGCCATCGTCGTCCCCGACGTGGTGGCCGCCCTCGGCGCGCTCGCCCGGTCCGTCGTCGAACGCCTCGGCACCGACGTCGTGGCCCTCACCGGCTCCGCCGGCAAGACCTCCACCAAGGACCTGATCGCCCAGGTCCTGCAGCACCACGCGCCGACCGTGTGGACCCCGGGGAACCTCAACAACGAGATCGGCCTGCCGATCACGACGCTGCGGGTCACCGAGGACACCCAGCACCTGGTCCTGGAGATGGGCGCGCGCGGCATCGGCCACATCGCCTACCTCACCGGGCTGACGCCCCCGCGCATCGGCCTGGTCCTCAACGTCGGCACCGCGCACATCGGGGAGTTCGGCGGCCGGGAGCAGATCGCGCAGGCCAAGGGCGAGCTGGTCGAGGCCCTGCCGTCCGAGGCGGAGGGCGGCATCGCCGTCCTCAACGCCGATGACCTGCTGGTACGTGCCATGGCCGGGCGTACGAAGGCGCGTACGGTGCTGTTCGGCGAGGCCGAGGACGCCGACATCAGGGCCACCGAAGTCCGGATGACGGACAGGGGACAGGCTTCCTTCACATTGCGAACACCGACCGGGTGCAGCGACGTGACCTTGCGGCTGTACGGTGAGCACCACGTGTCGAACGCGCTCGCCGCGGCCGCCGTCGCCCACGTGCTGGGCATGTCAGCCGAGGAGATCGCCACCGCGCTCTCCGGGGCGGGCAGCCTGTCCCGGTGGCGGATGGAGGTCACCGAGCGGGCGGACGGCGTGACGATCGTCAACGACGCCTACAACGCAAACCCCGAGTCCATGCGGGCCGCACTGCGCGCACTCGCCGCGATGGGCGGTGCCGGCAAGGCGAACGGGGGCCGCACGTGGGCGGTGCTCGGCCCGATGGCCGAGCTCGGAGACGACGCGCTCGCCGAGCACGACGCGGTCGGACGGCTTGTCGTCCGGCTCAACGTGAGCAAGCTGGTCGCGGTCGGGGGCAGGGAAGCCTCCTGGCTGCAACTGGGCGCATATAACGAGGGTTCGTGGGGTGAGGAGTCGGTGCTCGTGTCCGACGCGCAGGCGGCGGTCGACCTGTTGCGCAGTGAACTGCGCCCGGGAGACGTCGTGCTGGTGAAGGCTTCCAGGTCAGCCGGCCTGGAGCGGGTGGCCCAGGCCCTGCTCGACGGCGAGGTCGCCGGCCGATGAGGCAGATCCTGTTCTCCGGAGTCATCGGACTCTTCCTCACGCTCATCGGCACCCCGCTGCTGATCAAGGGTCTGGCCCGCAAGGGCTACGGCCAGTTCATCCGTGACGACGGGCCGCGCGGTCACGCCGGGAAGAAGGGCACGCCCACCATGGGCGGCATCTCCTTCATCCTGGCCACGCTGATCGCGTACGCCCTCACCAAGGTGATCACCGGAAGCCAGCCGACCTTCTCGGGCCTCCTCGTCCTCCTGCTGATGGCGGGCATGGGCGTGGTCGGCTTCCTCGACGACTACATCAAGATCGTCAAGCAGCGTTCGCTCGGTCTGCGGGCCAAGGCCAAGATGGCCGGCCAGCTGATCGTCGGCATCGCCTTCGCGGTGCTCGCGCTGCAGTTCAAGGACGCGCGCGGACTGGCCCCCGCCTCCACCAAGCTGTCGTTCGTCACGGACTTCGGCTGGTCGATCGGCCCGGTGCTGTTCGTGGTCTGGGCGCTGTTCATGATCCTGGCGATGTCCAACGGCGTGAACCTGACCGACGGCCTCGACGGCCTGGCCACGGGCGCCGCCGTGATGGTCTTCGGCGCCTACACCTTCATCGGCGTCTGGCAGTACCAGGAGTCCTGCGCCAACGCGCAGACCCTGACCAACCCGGCCGCCTGTTTCGAGGTGCGCGACCCACTGGACCTCGCGGTCGTCGCCGCCGCCCTGATGGGCGCCTGCTTCGGCTTCCTGTGGTGGAACACCTCGCCCGCCAAGATCTTCATGGGCGACACCGGATCGCTGGCCCTCGGCGGCGCACTCGCCGGCCTGGCGATCTGCTCCCGCACGGAGTTCCTGATGGCGCTCCTCGGCGGCCTCTTCGTCCTCATCACCATGTCGGTCGTCATCCAGGTCGGCTCCTTCAAGCTGACCGGCAAGCGCGTCTTCCGGATGGCACCGCTGCAGCACCACTTCGAACTCAAGGGATGGTCGGAGGTCCTGGTCGTCGTCCGGTTCTGGATCATCCAGGGCATGTGCGTGATCGTGGGCCTCGGAGTCTTCTACGCGGGATGGGCAGCCGACAAGTGACCGCCTGGCACGGCAAGAACATCACCGTCGCCGGCCTCGGCGTGAGCGGCATCAGCGCCGCCCGCGCCCTGGCCGGCCTCGGCGCGGTCGTCACCGTCGTGGACGGCGGCGACGGCGAGGGCCACCGCGCCCGGGCCGCGGAACTTGAGGCGGCGGGCATCTCCGTACGCCTCGGCGACGCGCAGACCCTGCCCGAGGGCACCGAACTGGTCGTCACCTCGCCCGGCTGGAAGCCCGACAGCCCGCTGTTCGCGGCCGCGGCCGACGCGGGCGTGGACGTCGTCGGCGACGTCGAGATCGCCTGGCTGCTGCGCGGGCCGGACGCCGCCCCCTGGCTGGCGATCACCGGCACCAACGGCAAGACCACCACCACCCAGATGCTCGCCTCGATCCTGAAGGCCGCCGGCCTCAGGACCGCCGCCGTCGGCAACATCGGCACCCCGATCATCGACGTGGTGCTCGGCGAGGAGACGTACGACGTGCTCGCCGTCGAACTCTCCAGCTACCAGCTGCACTGGGCCCCTTCGGTGCGCCCGCACTCCGCGGCCGTCCTGAACCTGGCCCCGGACCACCTCGACTGGCACGGCTCGATGGAGGCGTACGCCGCCGACAAGGGCCGGATCTACGAGGGCAACACGGTCGCCTGCGTCTACAACGCCGCCGACAAGGCCACCGAGGACCTGGTCGTCGAGGCGGACGTGGAAGAGGGCTGCCGGGCCATCGGCTTCACCCTCGGCGCCCCCGGCCCCTCCATGTTCGGCGTGGTCGACGGCATCCTCGTCGACCGGGCCTTCGTGGAGAACCGGCAGAAGAACGCCCAGGAACTCGCCGAGGTCGCGGACGTCAACCCGCCGGCCCCGCACAACATCGCCAACGCCCTCGCCGCCGCGGCCCTGGCCCGCGCCTTCGGCGTGGAGCCGCGCGCCGTCCGCGACGGACTGCGCGACTTCCGCCCGGACGCCCACCGGGTCAGCCACGTGGACGAGGTGGGCGGGGTCACGTACGTCGACGACTCCAAGGCCACCAACACCCACGCCGCGGAAGCCTCCCTGGCGGCCTTCGAGCCGGTCGTCTGGATCGCCGGCGGCCTCGCCAAGGGCGCGACCTTCGACGAACTCGTGCAGAAGGCCGCGAAGCGGCTGCGGGGCGTCGTCCTGATGGGCGCCGACCGGGCCCTGATCGCCGAGGCACTGGCGCGACACGCCCCGGAGGTCCCGGTCGTGGACCTCGCACGGACCGACACTGGGGCGATGCTCGCGGCGGTCCGGGAAGCGGCCCGGCTCGCGGAGCCGGGCGACACGGTTCTGCTGGCACCTGCCTGTGCCTCGATGGACATGTTCGCGAACTACAGCAAGCGTGGAGACGCGTTCGCCGACGCGGTGCGCGAACTGGCCGCCGAGCAGGCCTAGGTCCGGCTCGATCCAAGGGCAGGTTCCCTCCGGCCGACCGGCTGCTCGCCTCGTACGAGTGGGAGGGGAAGATCACAGATGCCGGCCAAGCAAGTGCTGCCGGGGCGGCGGCCGTCCGCCGCCAAGACCGCCAAGGAAGCCGGGCAAGCGGGTGCCGGACCAGGGGTGCCCGGGACCGGCCGGAGAGTGCTGGGCCGCAGGCGGCCCGCGGCGCGACCGCGGCGGCCCGCCGACGGCGGGCCGCTCACCCGGCTGCGGCGCACCCAGAGCCGGCTGCGCCGGGCCTGGGACCGGCCGCTCACGGCGTATTACCTGATCTTCGGCAGCTCGTTGCTCATCACCGTGCTCGGCCTGGTGATGGTCTACTCGGCCTCCATGATCAAGGCGCTCCAGCTCGGCCTGGGCGACGCGTACTTCTTCAAGAAGCAGTTCCTGGCAGCCGCGATCGGCACCGTACTGCTGCTGATCGCCTCCCGGATGCCCGTCAAACTCCACCGGGCCCTGTCGTACCCCGTGCTCACCGGCACGCTGTTCCTGATGGTCCTGGTCCAGGTTCCCGGGATAGGGGTGTCGATCAACGGCAACCAGAATTGGATCTCCCTTGGGGGTCCGTTCATGCTCCAGCCCAGTGAGTTCGGCAAACTGGCCCTCATCCTGTGGGGGGCCGACCTGCTGGCCCGCAAGGGCGACAAGGACCTGCTGAGCCAGTGGAAACACCTGCTGGTGCCGCTGGTCCCGGTCACCTTCCTGCTGCTCGGGCTCATCATGCTGGGCGGGGACATGGGCACCGCGATGATCCTCGGAGCCATCCTGTTCGGTCTGTTGTGGCTGGCCGGAGCCCCGACGCGGATGTTCGCGGGGGTCCTGGCCTCCGTGGGCGTGCTCGTCGCCCTGCTCATCAAGACCAGCCCGCACCGCATGGACCGGCTCCAGTGCATCGGAGTCACCGAACTGCCCGAGAACGGCCTGTGCTGGCAGGCCGTCCACGGAATCTACGCCCTCGCATCGGGCGGATGGTTCGGTTCCGGACTGGGTGCCAGTGTGGAAAAATGGGGGCAACTGCCAGAGGCCCACACCGACTTCATCTTCGCCATCACCGGCGAGGAACTGGGGCTGGCGGGGACGCTGTCGGTGCTCGCCCTGTTCGCGGCCCTAGGCTATGCGGGTATCCGCGTGGCCGGACGCACGGAGGACCCCTTCGTACGGTTTGCCGCGGGAGGCGTGACCACCTGGATCACGGCGCAAGCCGTGATCAACATCGGTGCGGTACTCGGTCTGCTGCCGATCGCCGGAGTCCCGCTCCCGCTGTTCTCCTACGGGGGGTCGGCCCTGCTGCCGACCATGTTCGCGGTCGGACTGCTCATCGCCTTCGCGCGGGAGGAGCCGGCGGCACGGGCGGCGCTCGCGATGCGGAGGCCCAAGAACGGCCGGCCGCGGACCGGGCAGAGATGGAAGTCGATGAGACGGCGCGTCAAGAAGCGTCCGTCCGGAGAGCGGTGAATTTCGGTGCATGTCGTACTCGCCGGTGGGGGGACCGCCGGCCACATCGAGCCGGCGCTGGCCCTCGCGGACGCCCTGCGCAGGCAGGACCCTTCCGTGGGCATCACCGCCCTCGGCACCGAACGCGGACTCGAAACCCGCCTGGTGCCCGAGCGCGGCTACGAGCTGGGACTGATCCCGGCCGTCCCGTTGCCCCGTAGGCCCACGCCCGAGCTGATCACCGTCCCAGGACGGCTGCGCGGCACCATCAAGGCCGCGGAGGAGATCCTGATCCGCACCAAGGCCGACTGCGTCGTCGGATTCGGCGGCTACGTGGCGCTGCCCGGCTACCTCGCGGCCAAGCGCCTCGGGGTGCCGATCATCGTCCACGAGGCCAATGCCCGGCCCGGACTGGCCAACAAGATCGGCTCCCGGTACGCGCACGCCGTCGCGGTCTCCACCCCCGACAGCAAACTGCGCGGCGCCCGCTACGTGGGCATCCCGCTGCGCCGCTCCATCTCCACCCTCGACCGGGCACTGGTCCGCCCGGAGGCGCGCGCCGCCTTCGGCCTGGACCCCAACCTGCCGACGCTGCTGGTCTCCGGCGGCTCGCAGGGCGCCCGGCGCCTCAACGAGGTGATCGAGCAGGTCGCGCCGACCCTCCAGCGCTCCGGGGTCCAGATCCTGCACGCGGTCGGCCCGAAGAACGAACTGCCGCGTGTCGACAACATGCCCGGGATGCCGCCGTATGTGCCGGTACCGTACGTGGACCGGATGGATCTCGCGTACGCCGCCGCCGACATGATGCTGTGCCGCGCGGGCGCGATGACCGTCGCCGAACTCTCCGCCGTCGGGCTGCCGGCCGCCTACGTCCCGCTGCCGATCGGCAACGGCGAACAGCGGCTCAACGCCCAGCCGGTGGTCAAGGCCGGCGGCGGCCTGCTCGTGGACGACGCGGAACTGACGCCCCAGTGGGTGCTCAGCCAGGTCCTCCCGGTGCTCGCCGACCCGCACCGGCTGTACGAGATGTCCCGCGCCGCCGCCGAGTTCGGCCGCCGGGACGCCGACGACCTGCTCGTCGCCATGGTGTACGAGGCGATCGCAGCCAACAGAGCCCGCTGACGCGGGAAGCACCGACGCAGGAGGCACAGGAGTGGCCGGAGCGAGCACTGCGCAGCGTGGCGGTCCGGGAGCCGCGGGGAAGGGCTCCGGCCCCCTCAAGCGGCCGGGGACCCCGAAGGCCCCCAAGTCGCCGAAGCCGCCGAAGGGATCCGGCCCCGGGGGAACCCGCGGTCCGGGCCCCGGCGGGCGGCTCCCGGGAGGGCTGCGCCGCGGCCCCCTGGTGGTCGCCGGCGCGGTCCTCGCCCTGCTCCTGGCGGCCGGCTGCACCTGGGTGCTCTACGGCTCCTCCTGGCTCCGGGTCGAGAAGGTCACCGCCACCGGCGCCGAGGTCCTGACACGGGACCAGGTGCTGGCGGCGGCGGCCGTCCCCGTCGGCGCCCCCCTGGTGTCCGTGGACACCGACGAGATCGCATCCCGGCTCCGCGGCCGCCTGCCCCGCATCGATTCGGTCGATGTGGTGCGGGCCTGGCCGCACGGAATCGGGCTGAAGGTGACGGAACGCAAGCCCGTTCTGCTCATCAAGAAGGGCGTGCAGTTCGTGGAAGTGGACGCTTCCGGTGTGCGATTCGACACGGTCGGACAAGCACCGGCGGGTGTTCCGCTCCTCGAACTGAGTGCCCAGCAGTCTCCGAGCGGCCGCCGTTTCGACGAGGAACGGCTGCTGCGCGAGGCCGTCCAGATCGCCGGCGTCCTCCCGGAATCCGTCCGCAAGGAGACCGCGCAGGTCAAGGTGGGCTCCTACGACTCGGTGGTGCTGGAGTTGACCGGCGGCCGGTCGGTGGTCTGGGGGAGCGGCGAACAGGGCGAGGCGAAGGGCCGCGCACTGACGGCGCTCCTGAAGGCCTCGCCCAAGGCTGACCGATTCGACGTCAGCGTCCCCACCGCCCCGGCGGTGTCCGGTAGTTGACGTCCGGTCGAACAGCGTCGCACCCTGGTTGGCCACCGATACGGGTGATCACATAGGGTGAAAAGAAAAACGGGAGGTTCGGCGTGTTCGTTGAACACGCGCTACTTGTCGACTTAGTGTCCTGTTCGGAAGAGTCCAAGGAACAGACACACTCATAACCCTAAACTTCAGGGTTAGGGTTCGGGTCGGCGTGTACGGACCGTCCCAATTTCGGCATCAGTCGTCGCACCGCAGGCCCGCGAGGCGAACGACACGTAACTCGAGGCGAGAGGCCTTCGACGTGGCAGCACCGCAGAACTACCTCGCAGTCATCAAGGTCATCGGTGTCGGCGGCGGTGGTGTCAATGCCATCAACCGAATGATCGAGGTCGGTCTCAAGGGCGTCGAGTTCATCGCCATCAACACAGACGCCCAGGCGCTGTTGATGAGCGACGCCGACGTCAAGCTCGACGTCGGCCGCGAACTGACCCGGGGACTGGGCGCAGGCGCCAACCCGGATGTCGGTCGCAAGGCGGCAGAGGACCACCGCGAGGAGATCGAGGAGGTCCTCAAGGGGGCCGACATGGTCTTCGTCACCGCCGGTGAGGGCGGCGGCACCGGAACCGGCGGCGCACCCGTCGTCGCCAACATCGCGCGCTCGCTGGGCGCCCTGACGATCGGTGTGGTCACCCGGCCGTTCACCTTCGAGGGCCGGCGCCGCGCCAACCAGGCCGAGGACGGCATCGCCCAGCTCCGCGAGCAGGTCGACACCCTCATCGTCATCCCCAACGACCGCCTGCTGTCCATCTCGGACCGCCAGGTCAGCGTCCTCGACGCCTTCAAGTCGGCCGACCAGGTCCTGCTGTCCGGCGTCCAGGGCATCACCGACCTCATCACCACCCCGGGTCTGATCAACCTCGACTTCGCGGACGTCAAGTCCGTGATGTCCGAGGCGGGCTCGGCGCTGATGGGCATCGGCTCGGCCCGCGGCGACGACCGCGCGGTGGCCGCCGCCGAGATGGCGATCTCCTCGCCGCTGCTGGAGGCGTCCATCGACGGCGCCCGCGGCGTGCTGCTCTCCATCTCCGGTGGCTCGGACCTCGGTCTCTTCGAGATCAACGAGGCCGCGCAGCTGGTGAGCGAGGCCGCGCACCCCGAGGCGAACATCATCTTCGGTGCCGTCATCGACGACGCGCTCGGCGACGAGGTACGGGTCACCGTCATCGCGGCCGGGTTCGACGGCGGACAGCCCCCGGCCCGCCGCGACAACGTCATCGGCGCGGCCTCCACCAAGCGCGAGGAGCCGGCCCCGGCTCCGGTCCGTGCCGCCGAGCCGGCCCGCCCGGCCTTCGGCGGACTCGGCTCGGTCACCCCGCGCGAGGAGCCGGTCCGCAGCGAGCCCGTCCCGGTCGCCGAGGCTCCGGCCCCGCAGGTCCCGACGGCCCGGCCGTACCAGGACAGCCCGGCCGAGGAACTGGACGTCCCGGACTTCTTGAAGTGACCTTGGAGCAGTACAGCGAGAGCGGCGCCCACTTCGCCTTCACCGACCGGTGGGGCGGGGTGAGCGCCGTTCCGTACGAGGAGCTCAATCTCGGCGGCGCGGTCGGAGACGACCCGGCCGCCGTTCGTGCGAACCGGGCCGCCGCGGCGAAGGCGCTGGGCATCGCGCCGGACCGGGTGGTCTGGATGAACCAGGTGCACGGCCGGGACGTGGCGGTGGTCGACGGTCCGTGGGGCTCCGAGCAGGAGATCCCGGCGGTGGACGCGGTGGTGACCGCCCGTCGGGGACTCGCCCTCGCGGTCCTCACCGCCGACTGCACGCCCGTCCTGCTGGCCGACCCCGTCGCCGGCATCGCCGGAGCCGCCCACGCCGGGCGGCCCGGGCTGGTCGCCGGAGTCGTGGGCGCCGCCGTCGAGGCGATGGTGGCGCTCGGGGCGGACCCCGCCCGCATGGTGGCCCGTACCGGGCCCGCGGTGTGCGGACGCTGTTACGAGGTTCCCGCCGAGATGCGGGAAGCGGTCGCGGAGGTGGTGCCGGCCGCGTACGCGGAGACGAGCTGGGGAACACCGGCCGTCGACGTGGTGGCCGGGGTGCACGCGCAGCTCGCGGAGGCGGGGGTGGCCGACCTCGGCCGTTCCTCGTTCTGCACACTGGAGTCGCGGGACCACTTCTCGTACCGCCGCGACCGGATGACCGGGCGGCTTGCCGGATATGTCTGGTTGGACTGAAGAATGACGGATCGTAAGTCCGAGCTCACCGCGAACCTCGCGCACGTGGAGGAGCGGATCGGGGCCGCCTGTGCGGCCGCCGGGCGCAAGCGGGAAGAGGTGACCCTCATCGTGGTCACCAAGACCTACCCGGCGAGCGACGTACGACTGCTGGCGGACCTGGGGGTCCGTCACGTGGCGGAGAACCGGGACCAGGACGCGGCCCCCAAAGCCGAGGCCTGCGCGGATCTGCCCCTCACCTGGCACTTCGTCGGCCAGTTGCAGACGAACAAAGTCCGTTCGGTGGCGGGATACGCGCACCTCGTGCAGTCCGTCGACCGCCCCAAGCTCGTCACGGCCCTCTCGGCGGCCGCGCAGGGCGCCGGACGGGAACTGGGCTGCCTCGTGCAGATCGCCCTCGACGCCGAGTCGGGCGAACGGGGGGCCCGCGGAGGCGCGGCGCCCGAGCAGCTCGCCGAGCTCGCGGACCTCGTGGCCGCGGCTCCCGGACTGCGCATCGAGGGCCTCATGACGGTGGCTCCGCTGGCCGGGCAGTACGCGGGACGCGAACAGGCGGCCTTCGAGCGGCTGGTGGAATTGTCATCCCGCCTGCGCGCGGACCATCCGGCTGCCACGATGGTGTCGGCCGGGATGAGCGCAGACCTGGAACAGGCCGTTGCGGCCGGTGCGACACATGTACGCGTCGGCACTGCGGTACTCGGCGCGAGACCCCGGCTCGGGTAACGTCGCGAAGAAAGTCGGACCACAGCAGAAAATATGGTCATTTCCGCTGATGAGCGGACAGGCCACGTGGATCGCGGGCAGTTGGTGACATTCGTGACACGGCGAGACACCTGCGACAGGGCGATCCACCACAGAGCGGAGGACTCAGAGAATGGCCGGCGCGATGCGCAAGATGGCGGTCTACCTCGGCCTCGTGGAGGACGACCGGTACGACAACCCGGGGTACGACCCCGACGACGAGTTCGAACCCGAGCCGGAGCCGGAACGGCCGCGCGAGCGGGACCGTCGGCAGCAGCCCGTTTCGCATCAAACGCCCGTATCGGACGAACCGGTACGAGTTGCCCAGCCTCCGGCGCCAAGGGAACCCATCCCAATGCCGGTTGAAAACGGACGTCCTGCGCGAATTGCCCCCGTGGCGTCCATCACACCCGAACGCTCGAATCTGGAGAAGAACGCCCCCGTGATCATGCCCAAGGTCGTCTCCGAGCGGGAGCCGTACCGCATCACGACGCTGCACCCCCGGACGTACAACGAGGCCCGTACCATCGGGGAACACTTCCGTGAGGGCACTCCGGTGATCATGAATCTCACGGAGATGGACGACACGGACGCGAAGCGTCTTGTCGACTTCGCCGCCGGTCTCGTCTTCGGTCTGCACGGCAGCATTGAACGCGTGACACAGAAGGTGTTCCTGCTGTCTCCTGCTAACGTCGATGTCACGGCGGAGGACAAGGCCCGCATCGCGGAGGGCGGGTTCTTCAACCAAAGCTAGACCGATCCGTCAGATACGGGACCGGGTACAGGGCGGAAGCAGGGGAGAGGGAAGCGCGGGATGGGCGTAGCACTGCAAGTGGTTTACATCGCGCTGATGTGCTTCCTCATCGTGCTGATCTTCCGACTGGTCATGGACTACGTGTTCCAGTTCGCACGTTCATGGACACCCGGCAAGGCGATGGTGGTCGTTCTGGAGGCCACCTACACTGTCACCGATCCACCGCTCAAGCTCCTTCGGCGGCTCATCCCGCCGTTGCGTCTCGGGGGCGTGGCACTCGACCTGTCCTTCTTCGTTCTGATGATCATCGTTTACATCCTCATCAGTTTCGTGAGCACCGCTGCGAGAAGCGTGTGAACGATGAGCTCCCCCGCAGGCGCGGGGACAGTCCCGATACGGTCCTGCCGACTGCCGACGACTACGTAGAGGTGAAGAAGACATGCCGCTGACTCCCGAGGACGTGCGGAACAAGCAGTTCACGACCGTCCGCCTGCGAGAAGGCTATGACGAGGACGAGGTCGACGCCTTCCTCGACGAGGTCGAGTCCGAACTGACGCGCCTGCTGCGCGAGAACGAGGACCTGCGCGCCAAGCTGGCGGCCGCCACGCGTGCCGCCGCACAGAACCAGCAGCAGGGCATGCGCAAGCCGGACCCCCAGGACGGCGGAGGCCAGCGTGGCCCCGGCGCCCCCGTGCCCGCGGCCATATCCGGCCCCCCGCAGCAGCAGCAGCCCCCGATGGGCCAGCCGCAGCTCCAGGGCGGCCCGCCCCAGCTTCCGGCCGGCCCCGGTGGGCACGGTCCGCAGGGTCCCGGCCCGATGGGCGGCCCCATGCAGCAGCACACCATGGGTGGGCAGCAGCAGATGGGCCAGCAGCAGATGGGCCAGCAGGGCATGGGACAGCAGGGCATGGGCCAGCAGGGTCCCGGCCTGATGGGCGGCCCGATGCAGGGACAGCAGCAGCAGTCCATGGGTGGCCAGAACCCGCTCGGCCAGCAGATGGGCCAGCCGATGGGTCAGCAGATGCAGCCGATGGGCCAGCAGATGCAGCCCATGGGCCAGCAGATGCACCAGCAGCAGCCCCAGCAGCTTCCGCAGCAGGGTCCCGGTGGCGACAGCGCCGCCCGCGTCCTGTCGCTCGCGCAGCAGACCGCCGACCAGGCGATCGCGGAGGCCCGCTCCGAGGCCAACAAGATCGTCGGCGAGGCCCGGTCGCGCGCCGAGGGCCTGGAGCGGGACGCCCGCGCCAAGGCCGACGCGCTGGAGCGGGACGCGCAGGAGAAGCACCGCGTCGCGATGGGCTCCCTGGAGTCCGCCCGCGCCACGCTGGAGCGCAAGGTCGAGGACCTGCGGGGCTTCGAGCGTGAGTACCGCACCCGTCTGAAGTCCTACCTGGAATCGCAGCTGCGCCAGCTGGAGACGCAGGCCGACGACTCGCTGGCTCCGCCGCGGAACCCCGCCGGTCCCGCGCTGCCGCCGTCGCCGACCCCGTCGATGGCTCCGGCCGGCGCGATGCACTCCATGGGCGGTCCGTCGATGGGTGGCCCGTCGCCGATGTCCCCCTCCTACGGTGGCGGCCAGCAGCAGATGTCCCCGGCGATGACGCAGCCGATGGCTCCGGTGCGGCCGGCTGGTCCGCAGCCGATGCAGCAGGCGCCGTCTCCCATGCGGGGCTTCCTGATCGACGAGGACGACAACTAAGCAGTAGCCGTCGGCAGACGGTACGGGCCGGGCCCGGTTCCCCTTCGGGGGCACCGGGCCCGGCCCGTTTCCGTACCCGGGCGGTACGAGGCCCCCGCGGGCCGGGCGGTGGGCCCTGCGGGGGCTGTCCCCTACCCGCCCTTCCACCGTTCCCTGGGGCTCCGCCCCAGACCCCGCTCCTCAAACGCCGGAGGGGCTGGATTTTCCCCGGCGGAGCGTCATTTCAGCCCGTCCGGCGTTTGAGGACCGGGTCCGGGCGGAGCCCGGGGAACGGTGGAAGGGCGGGTAGGGGAAATGCGAAGCGGCCCGCGCCCCCAGGGGAGGGGCACGGGCCGCTATCGGCGAAGGGGCTACGCCTTGCGGAGGCGGAAGGTCAGGCCCAGGGGCTCGTCCTCGAAGGGGGCGCCGTACGAGGCGTCCGCCTCGCCGGAGGCGTAGTCCGTGGCCAGGACCTCGTCCGCGATCAGCGATGCGTGGTCCGTCAGGGCCGCCACCAGCTCGGGGTCCGACGAGGACCAGCGCAGGGCGATCCGGTCGGCCACGTCGAGGCCGGAGTTCTTCCGGGCCTCCTGGATCAGGCGGATCGCGTCACGGGCCAGGCCCGCGAGCCGCAGCTCCGGGGTGATCTCCAGGTCCAGGGCGACCGTCGCGCCCGAGTCGGAGGCCACCGACCAGCCCTCGCGCGGGGTCTCCGTGATGATGACCTCCTCGGGGGTGAGGGTGACGGTCTCGCCGTTCACCTCCACCGAGGCCTCGCCGGAGCGCAGGGCCAGGGACAGGGCCGCCGCGTCGGCCGCGGCCACCGCCTTCGCCACGTCCTGCACGCCCTTGCCGAACCGCTTGCCCAGCGCACGGAAGTTGGCCTTGGCCGTGGTGTCGACCAGGGACCCGCCGACCTCCGAGAGCGAGGCCAGCGAGGAGACGTTCAGCTCCTCCGTGATCTGCGCGTGCAGCTCGGGGGTGAGGGTCTCGAAGCCGGATACGGCGACCAGCGCGCGGGAGAGCGGCTGACGGGTCTTCACGCCCGACTCGGCCCGCGTCGCGCGGCCCAGCTCCACGAGGCGGCGTACCAGCAGCATCTGCCGGGACAGCTCCGGGTCGATCGCCGAGGCGTCCGGCACCGGCCACGTGGTCAGGTGCACCGACTCCGGGGCGTCCGGGGTGACCGGGACGACCATGTCCTGCCAGACCCGCTCCGTGATGAAGGGGGTGAGGGGGGCGAGGAGGCGGGTGACCGTCTCCACGACCTCGTGCAGGGTGCGCAGCGCGGCCGCGTCGCCCTGCCAGAAGCGGCGCCGCGAGCGGCGGACGTACCAGTTGGAGAGGTCGTCCACGAAGGACGAGAGGAGCTTGCCGGCGCGCTGGGTGTCGTACGCCTCCATCGCCTCGGTGACCTCGGTCGTGAGGGTGTGGAGCTCCGAGAGCAGCCAGCGGTCCAGGACCGTGCGGTCCGCGGGCGCCGGGTCGGAGGCCGACGGGGCCCAGTTCGAGGTGCGGGCGTACAGGGCCTGGAAGGCGACCGTGTTCCAGTACGTGAGGAGCGTCTTGCGGACGACCTCCTGGATGGTGCCGTGGCCCACGCGGCGTGCCGCCCACGGGGAGCCGCCGGCCGCCATGAACCAGCGCACGGCGTCCGCACCGTGCGTGTCCATCAGCTGGATCGGTTCGAGGGTGTTGCCCAGGTGCTTGGACATCTTGCGGCCGTCCTCGGCGAGGATGTGGCCCAGGCAGACCACGTTCTCGTAGGAGGACTTGTCGAAGACGAGGGTGCCGACCGCCATCAGCGTGTAGAACCACCCGCGCGTCTGGTCGATGGCTTCCGAGATGAACTGCGCCGGGTAGCGCTTCTCGAAGACGTCCTTGTTCTTGTGCGGGTAGCCCCACTGCGCGAACGGCATCGAACCCGAGTCGTACCAGGCGTCGATGACCTCCGGCACGCGGACGGCGGTGAGCTCGCAGCCCTCCGCCGTGCAGGGGAAGGTGACCTCGTCGATGTACGGGCGGTGCGGGTCCAGTTCCGACTGGTCGGTGCCCGTGAGGTCGCTCAGCTCCGCGAGCGAGCCGACGCAGGTGAGGTGGTTCTCCTCGCAGCGCCAGATGGGCAGCGGGGTGCCCCAGTAGCGGTTGCGGGACAGCGCCCAGTCGATGTTGTTGTTCAGCCAGTCGCCGAAGCGGCCCTGCTTGACGGAGTCCGGGAACCAGTTGGTCTTCTCGTTCTCCCGCAGCATCGCGTCCTTGACCGCGGTGGTGCGGACGTACCAGGACGGCTGCGCGTAGTAGAGCAGGGCGGTGTGGCAGCGCCAGCAGTGCGGGTAGCTGTGCTCGTAGGCGATGTGCTTGAAGAGCAGGCCGCGCGCGTCGAGGTCGGCGGTCAGCTTCTCGTCGGCCTTCTTGAAGAAGACCCCGCCGACGAGCGGGACCTCCTCCTCGAAGGTGCCGTCGGGGCGGACCGGGTTCACGACGGGCAGGCCGTACGCGCGGCAGACCGCGAGGTCGTCGGCGCCGAAGGCGGGGGACTGGTGGACCAGACCGGTGCCGTCCTCGGTCGTGACGTACTCGGCGTTCACGACGTAGTGGGCGGGGGCGGGGAACTCCACCAGGTCGAAGGGGCGCTGGTAGGTCCAGCGCTCCATCTCCTTGCCCGTGAAGGACTCGCCGGTGGCCTCCCAGCCCTCGCCGAGGGACTTCTCCAGCAGAGGCTGGGCGACGACCACCTTCTCCTCGCCGTTCGTGGCGACGACGTAGGTGACGTCGGGGTGCGCGGCCACGGCGGTGTTGGACACCATGGTCCACGGGGTGGTCGTCCAGACGAGGAGCGCGGCCTCGCCCGCGAGGGGGCCGGAGGTCAGCGGGAAGCGGACGTAGACCGAGGGGTCGACGACCGTCTCGTAGCCCTGGGCCAGCTCGTGGTCCGAGAGGCCGGTGCCGCAGCGGGGGCACCAGGGGGCGACGCGGTGGTCCTGGGTGAGCAGGCCCTTGTTGAAGATCTCCTTGAGCGACCACCACACGGACTCGACGTACTCGGGGTCCATGGTGCGGTAGGCGTCGTCCAGGTCGACCCAGTAGCCCATGCGGTTCGTGAGCTCGGTGAACGCGTCGGTGTGGCGGGTGACGGACTCGCGGCACTTGGCGTTGAACTCGGCGATGCCGTACGCCTCGATGTCCTTCTTGCCGTTGAAGCCCAGTTCCTTCTCGACGGCGAGCTCGACGGGCAGGCCGTGGCAGTCCCAGCCGGCCTTGCGGGCCACGTGGTAGCCGCGCATGGTGCGGAACCGGGGGAAGACGTCCTTGAAGACGCGGGCCTCGATGTGGTGCGCGCCGGGCATGCCGTTCGCGGTGGGCGGGCCCTCGTAGAAGACCCACTCGGGGCGCCCCTCGGACTGCTCCAGGGTCTTGGCGAAGGTGTTGCTCTCGCGCCAGAAGTCGAGGACCGCGTGCTCAAGGGCAGGCAGGTCGACCTGGGCGGGTACCGGGCGGTACTGCGGCGGTGTGGTCATGAGGCTGAACTCTTCCTCCGGCGGGGTGTCACTTCCGTCCGGAGGGACGAGAGCCACGCCCTGAAGATCAGGGTCTGCTCCCGCGGTACCACCCTCCTTGGCCTGCGGACCTGTGGTCCGTCGGCCCCCTCATTGGGGTGCGAAGCCGGTTCTACTCGCCCTTCGGGAATCCCGACGGGCTTTCTTCCGGCGGCTCCGGGGTGATCCTTCGCATCGCGCTCGCCCCCGGGCTCTCACCGTCCCCGGGTCGCTCCTGGCTGCGTCCGACGCTACTCGTCCCCATCCATGCCTCTCGCTGGGCCCAGTGTACGGGCCGGGGGGCCGGTCGGCAGACCGGTTTACGGGGCGTGGCGCGGGGGTCCGGGCGGGGCGCGGACCGGGGGTCGGGCCGGGGTCCGGGTCGGGGGTCTGGCCGGGGGTCTGGCCGGGGTCCGGGTCGGGGGTCGGACCGGGGGTCGCAGCCGGGCTCCGGAGCGGGTCCGGACCGGGGCCGGAGGGGGCCCGGTTCCGGGACCCGGTTGACCCGAATGGGCCGATGGGCCGCTCCGGGGTGCGGCGGGGCCGGTGGGGCGGATTACCGGGCTCCCTGCTGGGCACAACGGATGCAGGTTGACCTCGATGGACGCGTGCCCCGTTGCCGCGGGGCCGGAGGCGATTTATCGTTCCGGCACGATTCGCGAGCAATGATCACAGTATGTGAAGGGGCCGCGGCCATGGTGGCGAAGAAGACCGCCGGGAGTACTGCCAAGAAGGCTGTCGGGAAGGCTGCGGAGAAGCCGGCGCAGGAGTCGGTGACGGAGGTGGCGGCCCGCGATCCGGAGGCCGGGCCGGTGGAAGGTGCTGCCGCCGGGAAGAAGGCGGCGGCCACGAAGAAGACGGCGGTCGGGACGAAGACGGCGGTCGGGACGAAGACGGCTGCCGGAGCGAAGACGGCTGCCGGGGCGAAGGCCGGCGGCGCGAAGAAGGCGGCTGCCGGGACGGTGCCCGCCGGCGAGGCGCCCGCCGTCAAGAAGGCGGCAGCGAAGAAGGCCACGGCCAAGACGGCCGGGGCCGAGGGGGCGGCGCAGGCCGCGCACGAGACGGGAGCCCGGAAAGTGGTTGCCAAGAAGAGCACCGGCACGGCCAGGAAGACTGCCGCGGCCGCGACCAGCGGGCTGCCCAAGGCGCGGGGCACGGCGGGCCTGGCGCCCGGCGAGCTCGCCGTACGGCCCGGTGAGGACCCCTGGACCCCGGCGGAGGTCGCCGACGCGCGGGCCGAGCTGGAGAGCGAGATCCTGCGGCTGCGCGCCGAGCTCCAGGCCTCCGACGCGGCCATTTCCGGGCTGATGCGGGACTCCGGCGACGGCGCGGGCGACGACCAGGCCGACACCGGGACCAAGAACATCACCCGGGAGTCCGAGCTCGCCCTCGCCGCGAACGCCAACTCGATGCTGGAGCAGACCGAGCGCGCGCTGGAACGGCTGGAGGCGGGCACGTACGGCCTCTGCGAGAACTGCGGTCAGCCCATCGGCAAGGCGCGGATGCAGGCCTTCCCGCGGGCCACGCTGTGCGTGGACTGCAAGCAGAAGCAGGAGCGCCGGCACTGAGCGGGGGCTGAGCGGGGCCGGGCGGGCCCCGGGACGGCCCGGGCGGGCTCCTGCGGGGTCCGGCCGGGGCGGCGGCCCGAGGGCGCCCTGACGTACTCTCGTGTCTCGTCAGGGTCCGGGAACCTGGCGGGTCGGCCGGCGCGGTGCCGTCCAACAACCTGGTTCGAGCTTTCGAGGGACTCACGTGGCAGAGGCGGAGAGCATCATCGGTACGCCGGAGGTCGGGGAAGACGGCACCCAGCCCGAATCCGCGGCGCCCAAGGGGCGGCGGCGGATCGTCGCGCTGCTGGTCGTGGCGCTTCTCGCCTACCTGGTCGACCTGGGCAGCAAGATGCTGGTCGTGGCGAAGCTGGAGCACCAGCCGTCGATCCAGGTGATCGGCGACCTGCTGAAGTTCGACGCGATCCGCAACCCCGGAGCCGCCTTCGGCTTCGGCGAGGCCTTCACGATCATCTTCACCTGCATCGCCGCCACGGTCATCGTGGTGATCGTGCGGCTGGCGCGGAAGCTGTACAGCCTGCCCTGGGCGATCGCGCTGGGCCTGCTGCTGGGCGGGGCGCTGGGCAACCTGACCGACCGGATCTTCCGCTCGCCGGGCGTCTTCCGCGGAGCGGTCGTCGACTTCATCGCGCCCGCCCACTTCGCGGTCTTCAACCTCGCGGACTCGGCGATCGTGTGCGGCGGGATCCTGATCGTCCTGCTGTCGTTCAAGGGCCTGGACCCGGACGGCACCGTCCACAAGGACTGAGCGGCCCACAAGGAACGGGCGGCGGGCGAGCCGGCACAGCGGTCCGGAAGTAGTCGGGAAGCGGTCCGGCAAGCGGTTCACGGGCCGTCCACGGGCTGATCGCGGGAATGGTCTTCTGCCGAGTCCGGCATACTCGACAGGTGAGTACGATTCCCGAGATCCGCACCCTGCCCGTACCCGATGGCCTCGAGGGCGAGCGCGTCGACGCCGCCATCGCCCGTATGTTCGGTTTTTCCCGGACGAAGGCGGCCGAACTCGCGGCCGCGGGAAAGGTGCTGGTCGACGGCAGTGTCGTCGGGAAGTCCGAGCGTGTGCACGGTGGCGCCTGGCTCGAAGTCGAGATGCCCGCCCCGCCGCGGAAGGTCGAGCTCGTCGCCGAGCCCGTTCCCGGCATGGAGATCGTCCATGACGACGACGACATCGTCGTCATCATGAAGCCGGTCGGCGTCGCCGCCCACCCCAGCCCCGGCTGGACCGGTACCACCGTCATCGGCGGTCTCGCCGCCGCCGGCTACCGCATCTCCACCTCCGGTGCCTCCGAGCGCCAGGGCATCGTGCACCGGCTCGACGTCGGCACCTCCGGCCTGATGGCCGTGGCGAAGTCGGAGCGCGCGTACACCTCGCTGAAGAACCAGTTCCGCGAGCGGATCGTCGACAAGCGCTACCACGCCCTGGTCCAGGGCCACCCGGACCCGATGAGCGGCACGATCGACGCGCCGATCGGGCGCCACCCCACCGCCGACTACAAGTGGGCCGTGACCCAGGAGGGCAAGCCCTCCGTCACCCACTACGACCTGATCGAGGCCTTCCGCGCCGCCTCGCTGCTGGACATCAAGCTGGAGACCGGCCGCACGCACCAGATCCGCGTGCACATGGCCGCGCACAAGCACCCCTGCGTCGGCGACCTGACCTACGGCGCCGACCCGACCGTCGCGAAGCGCCTCGGGCTCACCCGGCAGTGGCTGCACGCGGTGCGGCTCGGGTTCGAGCACCCCTCGGACGGGCAGTGGGTCGAGTTCGAGAGCACCTACCCGGCCGACCTGCAGAACGCGCTGGACGTGATCCGCAAGGAGAGCGAGTGACCCCGGGCGGCGCTGCCGGCGGCGGCGTCACCGTACGGGTCGCCGTCACGGACGAGGACCTGAAGGCCTGCTTCGCCGTGCGGACCGAGGTCTTCGTGGTCGAGCAGTCGGTGCCGGAGTCGCTCGAGTACGACGAGTACGACGAGATCGCGCTGCACGTGCTGGCCGAGGGGCCGGACGGGGTGCCGCTGGGCACCGGCCGGCTGCTGCACGGGCCTCGGGCCCTGGGCAAGACGGGCTCCCCGGAGGTCGGCTCGCTCGGCCGGCTGGCCGTCGGCAAGGCCGCGCGCGGGCTCGGGGTCGGGGTCGCGCTGGTGCGGGCGATCGAGGGCGAGGCCGGGCGGCTGGGGCTGTCCGCCGTCGACCTCGGGGCGCAGACCCATGCGATGGGGTTCTACGAGCGGCTCGGGTACGAGGCCTACGGGCCGGAGTTCCAGGACGCGGGGATTCCGCACCGGGCGATGCGGCGCGCGCTGCCGTAGCCGGGGCCGCGGTGTGGACGCGCCCCTGCGGGGCCGTCCCCTACCCGCACTTCCACCGTTCCCCGGGCGCTGCCCGGACCCCGCGCCTCAAACGCCGGCGGGGCTGGATGTGCTGCGGCGGCGGGGGGAAGACACGCGGCCCGGTCTGCGCCGGTGAGCGCAGCGGGCTGGCAGTGTGTGGGAGTGGATCAGCTGGCTCTTCTGTTCGTGTTGTTGCTCGGGGCCGTGGTGACGGTGCCGCTCGGGGACCGGCTGGGGCTGCCCGCGCCGGTGCTCATGACGCTCGGCGGGGTGGTGCTCGCCCTGGTGCCGGTGGTGCCCAACGTCGACATCCCGCCCGAGTACATCCTGCCGCTCGTGCTGCCGCCGCTGCTGTACGCCTCCGTGCAGCGGACCTCCTGGCGGCAGTTCGCGGCCAACGTACGGCCCATCCTGCTGCTGGCCGTCGCACTCGTCTTCGTGACCACCGCGGCCGTCGCCTTCACGGCGCACGCCCTCGTGCCGGGGATCTCGATCGCCGCGGCCGTCGCGCTGGGCGCGCTCGTCGCCCCGCCCGACCCGGTCGCCGCCACCGCCGTGGCGGGCTCGCTCGGACTGCCCCGGCGCATGGTGTCGATCCTGGAGGGCGAGGGGCTCTTCAACGACGTCACCGCCATCGTGCTCTACCACGTGGCCATCGCCGCAGCCGTCAGCGGCACCTTCTCGTGGCCCGATGCGCTCGGGGAGTTCGTGCTGTCGGCCGTCGTGGCCGTCGCCGTGGGGCTCGCGCTGGGCTGGGCCGCGAACCGGCTCATGGGGCGGCTCGGCGATGCCACGCTCCAGATCGGGCTGACCCTGCTCGTGCCGTTCGTGGCCTACGTGCTGGCCGAGGAGTTCTGGGGCTCGGGCGTGCTGGCCGTGCTGACCACGGCGCTGTTCCTCGCCGAGTACGCGACGGACGCCGACGACGTGCTGGGGCGGCTGGCCGGCCACACGTTCTGGGAGGTCGTCGACATGCTGGTCACCGGCGTCGCCTTCGGACTGATCGGGCTCGAACTGCACCACGTGTTCGGCGCCGCCGCCCGCGGCCGGGGCTGGGAGATGGCCGGATGGGCGGCGGTCGTGGTCGCGGTGGTGGTCGGCGTACGGCTGGTGTGGCTGCTGCCGGCCGGCTGGCTCGCGAAACGGCTCCACTCGCGGCGCGACTACGAGGAGGAGATCCCGCTGAGCTGGCGGGAGTCCGTGGTGATGTGGTGGGCGGGCATGCGGGGCGTGGCCTCCGTGGCGCTGGCGCTCGCCCTTCCCTTCAAGACGGAGTCGGGGGATCCCTTCCCGGCCCGGCAAGAGATCGTCTTCATCGCCTTCGCCGTGATCATGACCACCCTGGTGGTGCAGGGGCTGACCCTGCCGTGGCTGGTCCGCCGGCTCGGCGTGGAGGCCGACTCGGACGCCGAGGCGGAGATCGCCCGCGCGCTGGCCATCCGCGCCGCCAAGGCCGCGAAGCGGCGGCTGAAGGAGATCGAGGAGGTGGAGGACCTGCCCGAGGACCTGGTGGAGGTGCTCTACCGCAGGGCGTACGACGTGGGCGCCCGGATCAGCCCGGACATGGTCGACGAGGAACGCCGCGAGGCGTACGCGAAGCGGGTGGAGCGGATCCGCGACGTGCAGCGCATCCAGCGGGAGATGATGTCCGCCGCCCGGCACGAAGTGCTGGCCGCGCGCAGCGAACCGGGCGCCGACCCGGAGATCGTCGACCGGGTGCTCCGGCACCTGGACGTGCGCAGCCTGCGCAATCCGTAGCGCCGGAGCCGGGCGGGCTATACCTGGTAGCGGTCCGGGGCGAAGAGGTGGAGGTGGGCGGCTATCCACTCCGAGGTGCGAGCCAGGCCCTCCTGGAGGGTGACCTCCGGCTTCCAGCCGGCCCAGTCCCGGGCCCGGGTGTTGTCCGACAGCAGGCGCTGGACCTCGCTGCCCGCGGGACGCAGCCGGGCCGGGTCGACGACCACCTCCGCCTCCCGCCCCGAGGCCGTGATCAGGGCCCGGGCCAGGTCGCCGATGGAGATCTCCTCCCCGCTGCCGAGGTTGACCACCTCGCCCAGGGCCCGCTCGCACTCCGCGACGGCGAGGAAGCCCGCCGCGGTGTCGGTCACGTAGGTGAAGTCCCGGGTGGGGGCCAGCGAGCCCAGGCGGATCTCCCGGGCGCCCGAGTGGAGCTGGGCGAGGATGGCCGGGATGACGGCGCGGGCCGACTGGCGGGGGCCGTAGGTGTTGAACGGCCGGACCACCGTCACCGGCAGTTCGAAGGCGTGGTGGAAGGACAGCGCCATCATGTCGGCGCCGATCTTCGAAGCGGAGTACGGGGACTGCGGCTGGAGCGGGTGGCTCTCGGAGATCGGGGCCGTCAGGGCCGTCCCGTAGACCTCGCTGGTGGAGGTGTGGACGAGGCGGCGCACGCCGTGGCGGCGGCAGGCCTCGGCCATGTTCTCGGTCCCGGTGACGTTGGTCTGCACGTACGCGCCGGGGGAGGCGTAGCTGTACGGGATCCCGATCAGCGCCGCCAGGTGGAAGACCGTGTCGCAGCCGGCCACCGCGTCGCTGACCCGGCCCGCGTCCCGGACGTCTCCGGCCCACATCTCGACCGGGCCGCCCGGGTCGGCCAGGTACCGGGCCAGGTGGCCCTTCTCGGCGTACGGCTTGTAGTGCACGAAGGCGCGCACCTTCGCGCCCCGGGCGACCAGCAGATCGACGAGCGTGGAGCCGATGAACCCCTCGGCGCCCGTGACCAGGACCGTACGGCCGCTCCAGTCGGCGGGGGTGCGCGCCGGGGTGAGGGTGAGGGTGGGCGTGGACGCGGGGGTGGACGCGGGGGTGGACGCGCGGGTGTGCGTGGTCATGCGAACTCCAAAGGGGTGGAGGAGAAGGAGGGGAAGCCGGCGACCCGCAGGACCTGCGAGGCGAGCAGTTCGGCGGCGCGGGCGTGCGGGCCCGGGTCGGCCGCGCCGGCCATCGCCGCCAGCCGTGCCGGGTCGGCCAGCAGCGGGGCGATCAGCTCCGCGAGGCGCCCGGCGCCGGCCTCGGCGTCGGGGAGCAGCAGGCCGGCTCCCGCGTCGGACAGCACCCGGGCGTTGTGCGTCTGGTGGTCGCCCGGGGCGTGAGGGTAGGGGACCAGGACCGCGGGGACCCCGGTCGCGGCGAGCTCCGCCACCGTCGCCGAGCCCGCCCGGCACACCACCAGATCGGCGGCCGCGTAGACCAGGTCCATCCGGTCCAGGTAGGGCACGGCCCGGGCGATCCGCTGCCCGCCCGAGGCGGCCAGCCCGGCCACGGTGTCCGCGAGCGCCGCCGGCCCCGTCTTGATCAGCAGCTGCACGTCCTCCCGCGCCTGCCAGGCGGCCGCCAGCCCGGCCGCGGCCGTCGTCAGCCGTACGGCGCCCAGGCTGCCGCCGTTGAACACGACCAGCCGCCGCCCGTCCGGCACCCCGAGCTCCCACCGGGCCCGCGTGCGCAGGGCTGCCCGCTCGGGTCGGGACAGCCCGGCGAGGCCCGACAGCGCGGCGGAGACGGGCATTCCGGTGGTCAGCGCCCGCTCCCCGCCCGCCAGGTGCTCCCGGCTGCGGTCGAAGGCCACCGCCATGTGCGGGGTGAGGCGGGCCGCGAACTGGTTGGCCCGGCCCGGTACCGCATTGGACTCGTGGATCACCGCCGGCAGTCCCGCCAGCCGGGCCCCGAGCACGGCGGGCGCGCTCGGATAGCCGCCCATGCCGACGGCCACGTGCGCGCCCTGCGCCCGGATCACGGCCCGCGCCTGCCCGGCCGAGCGCAGCAGCGCCGCCGGGAGCAGGTAGCGCCTGGCACCCAGCGCCGGGTCGAAGGGGATCATGTCCACGGTGTGCAGGCGGTAGCCGGCGGCCGGGATCAGCTCGGTCTCCAGGCCGCGCTCGGTGCCGATGAAGGAGACCACGGCGTCCGGGACGGCGGCGCGCAGCGCCTCCGCCAGGGCGAGCCCGGGATAGATGTGTCCGCCGGTACCGCCCGCGCCGATCACGACGGAGAGCGGTGAGGGGGAGGGTGAGGAGGTCATGGACGCAGACTTCCGGTGCGCCCTAAGAAGGTTCTAAGAGGGAGCGGCGGCGGAGAGCGCGGCGCTCCCCGGGCCCAGGGGCGTTGCCACCCGGGGCCCGGTGGGCCGACTACTTGACGGCGATGCCGCCGTTGCCCGTGTAGACGGAATCCGCGATGGCGCGCTCGCCCTCGGCCACCGGGTCGGTGGCGTCGGAGGTTTCGTCGGTACGGCCCGTCTGGCGCGTGCCCTGGACGATCATCGTGGTGGAGCCGCCGCCGTCGAAGTTGATGGCGTCGGTCACGTCGAACGTGCTCTTGAGGATCTCGGCGACGCTCTTCATGAACTCGCCGTCGGAGGTGCCGGGTGCCGCGTCACGCGGACCGGTGATGGTGGTCAGCACGGTGCGGCCCTGCTTGTCGATGCCCAGCACGGTCCGGGAATCCCGGCACGCGTCGCCGGCCACGTAGTCGCCCTCGTCCCTTTTGGCGCCCTCGGGCGAGTACAGGCGGACGCAGCTCTTGTACTCCTTGCTGTGCTCCCCGTCCTCCATCAGCCGGTGGATGCCGCTGACGATGTCGACCGACTCGTCGAGGTCGACCGGCCGTTGGGCCGTCTGGCCGTCAACCGGCCTGGTGAGGTCCATGTCCTCGACCCGCTGGGTGACCTTGAGCGTGTAGCCCTTGCCCGCGGCGTTGGCGTCGTCGACGAACTTCGTGAGGTCCGTCGCGCCTTGGCCGATGGCCTGGAGGACGTACCCGCCCTTCTGCACGGACTGATTGCCGCGTACCGCCGTCGACGTGGTCATCTTGCCGGCGGCGTCGACCTTGACCTCTACTCCCGCGGCGTCGTCCTCGTTGATCGCGGGCGTCGGGTCCAGGTTGGCGAGCGGGGTCTTGGCGCCGTAGCCGTCGTGGAAGAGGACGATGTCGTCAGGGGTGGTGTAGGCCCACTTCTCCGACAGAGTGGTGAGGGTCCTCTCCGCGCTGTTCAGCGTCGTCTTGTCGTACGCGCAAGGTGCCCGGCCGGGGTCCCTGTTGATGCCTCCGACGGTGAGGGTGGGGCCGCCCGGGACGTCCTTCTTGTCCTTGTCGAGATACGACAGGGTGACGGAGGCCCTGAGGCGCGCGATGTAGGGCACGCCGTGCTGGAGGACCACGGCCTGGTTGCCGTAGTCGGGCTCTTCCTTGCCCTGGGCGTCGTGGACGGGCCGGCCGTCGGCACCGAGGCGGGCCTTGACGCAGCTGATCGAGTTCAGGACCCCGTCCCGGGCCGAGACGCCCAGGAAGGCCAGGGTCTCCTTGGCGCCCTCTACCCCGGCGGCCGGGGGCTCGGGGAGGAAGTACGAGCCGTTGATCCCGGCGAGCGGCGGGTGGTCCTTGAAGAAGCCGGCCTTCAGCTGGTCCCTGACGCTCTCCCTGCCGCTGATCGAGGCACCGACCGTACTCTCGACCCGCAGGGCTCCCTTGGCCGGGTCGATCCGGACGATGTTCAGTTCGCGCCGGGTCGAGTGGCCCGGGGTGACTGCCTTCTCCTGGAAGCGGAAGTACTCGGCGCCGCCTGCGAGCTCCTTGCTGTCTTCCGTCAGCTGCGCCCAGTCGTCCGAGATCTTGATCTCGGTTCCCGTGGCTCCCGAGGGGCTCGGTGCTGCGAGCAGGAGCGCCGCGCTCAGGGTGGCGGCGGAAGCGATGAGTCCGCGCGGAACGCGACGGAAGGTGTCGGTCATCAGCTGCAGTCCAAGTTCGAGGAGAGCCGGTGTGATTGGACGTCCCCGAGGTAGGGCTGCACGAGGCTGGTGCTGTCACCGGCGAGTACGGCGTAGGCGCGGTGGACGCCGTTGGGGACCGAGTTCCAGCCGCCGGTCTGATTGATGTTGCTGTAGAAGCAGGCGTGCTTGGTGGTGCGGTTTCTGACGGACATGGCCACGCGGTCCCATTCCGGGGCGTACGTGTCGGCGCTCGCGGTGAACGAGGTCATCGCACCGCGGCCGGCCGTCTCCTTGAACAGGCACAGCCGGTCGTCCGGGCAGCGCTCGTAGCCCGTGAAGCACAGCCCCCTGCTGGGGGCCAGCTTGTGGGAACTGACGCCCAGGGCCGCCAGCTGCCTGAGCTCGTCCTCGGAGCTCTGCGCGGAGATGTCTGCCTTTGCCCCCGGCTTCACGGCGGCGACGGCCGAGCCCCAGTTGGTCTCCCCGTAGAGGCAGGCCCAATAGTCGGTGTTGTTGTACACCGACTTGGTCCTGTCGCTGAAGCCGCCGGCGTAGGACTGCGGGTTCTCGTGCTGGTAAGCGCGGGGCTTCGTCTCGCCGGCGGCCATGGAACCGTTCGGGCCGGTGTAGAGGCAGAGCCGGTCGGCCTGGCAGTCGAGGTAGGCATCGGCGGATGCCGGCAGGGCGAAAAGCGCTGAGCAGAGCAGCGCGAGGGCTCCCACGATCAGGGAGCCGCGCAGAATGGTGATCTTCACAGGGCGGGAGTCTGCCATTGCAAATATGGATAAGGGAACAGGTATTCGATATTCCGCTTTCATATCGGAAACCCGACTCACGCTTTGGGAGACTTCGTCGCATGCAGCGGATTCTGGTGGTGGACGACGAGCCCGAGGTGCGGGCCGCCGTCGAGGACGGGCTCGCCGTCGAGGGGTACGAGGTGCGGGGTGCGGCCGACGGGCTGGCCGCGCTGTCCGAGGTGGCGCTCTGGCAGCCGGATGCGGTGGTCCTCGACGTGATGATGCCGGTGCTGGACGGGCTCGGCGTGTGCCGGCAGCTGCGGGCGGTGGGCGACCGTACGCCCGTCCTCGTCCTCACCGCCCTGGACGCGGTGAGCGACCGCGTCGACGGGCTGGAGGCGGGCGCCGACGACTACCTCGTCAAGCCCTTCGCGCTCGACGAGCTCGTGGCCCGGGTACGGGCCCTCCTGCGTCGGGCCGCCCCCGACGACCCGGCCGGGGGGCGGGCGCTGCTCGGGTACGGGGACCTCGTGCTCGACCCCGTCACCCGCACCGGGCGGCGCGGGGAGCGGCCGCTGGAGTTCAGCCGCACCGAGTCGGCGCTGCTCGAACTGCTCCTGCGCCACCCCGGACAGGTGCTGCCGCGCGAGCTGATCCTGGAACTGGTGTGGGGCCGGGACTTCGGGCCGGACTCCAACTCCCTTGCCGTCTACGTCGGCTACCTGCGGCGCAAGCTGGAAGCGGGCGGCGAGCCCCGGCTCGTGCACACCGTGCACGGGGTCGGCTACCGGTTGGACTCCGCGTGAGCGGGCCAGGGCCAGGGCCGGGGCGGGAGCCGGAGCGGGAGCCGGGGCGTGGGCGCCGGCGCCGGGCGCGGTGGCGGCGCAGGCGGCCGCTGCGGACCCGGCTGGCGCTGTCCGTCACCGCCGCGGTGGCCTTCGTGGCGCTCGGCGTGTGCACGGCCGCCTTCCTGGAGGGGCGGGCCGCGCTCTACCAGCAGCTCGACCTGAGCCTGACCCAGGCCGCCCGGCTCGCCGCCAAACAGTACGGGGACTCCCCGCCGGGGACCGCCGCCTGGGACTGCCGGTACCTGGCGGCGCCCGCCTGCGTCCAGATCGTCCCGGCCGACCCGCGCAAGGACCCGGCGGGCGCGGCGGACGCCTACCGGATGCCGGTGGCGCCGGCCACCCGGCTGGTCGCCGTGGAGGAGCGGGCGCCCTTCTACACCAACATCGTCGTCGAGGGTCATCCCGCGCGGATGCTCACCACCGACTTCCTCAAGGACCGGGCCCTGCAGGTGGCGGTGCGCTCCGACTCCGTCGAGACCGGCATCGACCGGGCCGCCCGCTGGCTCGCCGTGACCGCCGCCGCCGGGGTGCTGCTGGCCGCACTGCTCGGCTACTGGGTCTCCCGGACCGGGCTGGCCCCCGTCACCCGCCTCACCGCCACCGCCGAGCGGATCGCCGCCACCAGGGACCCGAGGCACCGGATCGAACTGCCGCCCCCCGGGCGCGGCCGCGAGGACGAGGTCACCCGGCTGGCCGGGAGCTTCAACACCATGCTGGGCGAGCTGGAACAGTCCGTCACCGCGCAGCGCAGGCTCGTAGCGGACGCCTCGCACGAGCTGCGGACCCCGCTGACCGCGCTGCGGACCAACGCGGAGCTGCTCGCGCGCGGGGACCGGCTGACGGCGGAGCAGCGCGAACGGGCCTCGCTGGCGCTCGGGCGCCAGCTGCGGGAGGTGACGGGGCTGGTCAACGACCTGATCGAGCTGGCCCGCGACGAGGAGCCGACCCTGCTGGTGGAACAGGTACGGCTGGCTCCGCTGGTGGAGCACTGCGCGGGGGCCGCGCGGGCGCACTGGCCCGGGGTGGCGTTCCGCGTGCGGGGGCCGTCCCGGGAGGAGGCCGTGGTGGTGGCGGGGGTGCCGGCGCGGCTGAGCCGGCTGCTGTCGAACCTGCTGGACAACGCGGCGAAGTTCAGCCCGGCCGGGGCGGAGGTGGAAGTGGCGCTGGCCGTCCGGGGGGACGGGAGCGCGGAGGTGACCGTACGGGATCACGGGCCGGGGATCGCGGAGGGGGACCTGCCGTACGTCTTCGACCGGTTCTACCGGGCGGGGGCGGCGCGGGCCCTGCCGGGGTCGGGGCTGGGGCTGGCGATGGCCCGGCAGATTGCACGGGCGCATGATGCGGAGCTCATGGCCGAAGCCGCCCCCGGCGGGGGCGCGCTGTTCCGGCTGACCTTCGCGGCTCCGGGCTGAGGGGGGCGGGCCCTGCGGGGCTGTCCCCGACCCGCCCTTCGCCGGTTCCCCGGGCGCTGCCCGGACCCCGGTCCTCAAGCGCCGGGCGGGCTGGGGAGGGGTACCGGGCTGCGCCCGGACCCCTTCCGGGGCTCCGCCCCGGATGCCCCGGTCCTCAGACGCCCGACGGCTGGAAAGGCGAACCCCGGGCGGCTGGATCGGTTACTGCCCCGGGGGGAGGACCGCCTCCGTGGTGGCGATGTGGGGGAGGGCGTACGGGTGGTGGGTGGCCAGCCAGGTGATCAGGCGTTCGCGGACCGTGCAGCGGACGGTCCAGACGGCGTCGCCGTCCTTCGCCGTGACCACCGCGCGGACCTGGATGGTGTGCGGGGTGGTGTCCGTGACGGCCAGGGAGCCGGTGCGGCCGTCCCATTCCGGGACGGTCTTGAGGATCCGCTGGAGTTCCTCGCGCATCAGGTCCACCGGGGCGCTGTGGTCCAGGTGCCAGAACACGGTGCCCGTCATCTGCGCGCCGCCGCGCGACCAGTTCTCGTAGGGCTTGCTCGTGAAGTAGGAGACCGGCATCGTGATCCGGCGCTCGTCCCAGGTGCGGACGGTGAGGAAGGTGAGGGTGATCTCCTCCACCGTGCCCCACTCCTTGTCCACCACCACCGTGTCGCCGATCCGGACGGTGTCGCCGAAGGCGATCTGGAGCCCGGCGAAGAGGTTGCCGAGGGCGGCCTGCGCCGCGATGCCCGCCACGATGCCGAGGACGCCCGCCGAGGCCAGCATCGAGGTGCCGACCGTGCGCATCTCGGGGAACGTCAGGAGCATCGCGCCGAGGGCCACCACGATCACCACCGCCGTGACCACCCGCTGGATCAGCGTGACCTGGGTGCGGACCCGGCGGACCTTGGCCTGGTCGGAGGCGTCGGCCGCGTAGCGGGCGTACGTGGAGTCCACGATCGCCGTCGTGATGCGGATCAGCAGCCACGCGGCCGCCGCGATCAGGACCAGGGTCAGCACGTGCCCGGGGCCGTCCGCGCGCCGCCGCACCGCCTGGAGCAGCGAGGCGGCCAGGACCACCAGGAACGGCGGGCGGCAGCGGCGCAGCAGCCCCCACAGCGGGGTTTCGCTGTGCCGGGCGTCGGCGCGGCGGAGCAGCAGGTCCAGCAGCCAGCCCGCGAGCAGGGTGACGGCCAGGGTGCCGGCGACGGCCACGATCGGGCGCAGGAAGGAGTCCGTGTCCATGCAGGCCAACGTAACCGGAGGGGGTCCGCCGAAACTGGCACGATGGGGGCATGAACATCATGCTTTTCCATTCGACCTACGGGCTGCGGCCCGCCGTGCGGGAGGCGGCCGACCGGCTGCGCGCGGCCGGGCACCAGGTCCAGGTGCCGGACCTCTTCGAGGGCCGCACCTTCGAGACCGTCGAGGAGGGCATGGCCCACCGGGACGCGATCGGCCGTGACGAGCTGCTCAAGCGGGCGGTACTGGCCTCCGCCCCCTACTCCGACCAGGGCCTGGTCTACGCCGGCTTCTCCTTCGGCGGCTCGATCGCCCAGCACCTGGCGCTCGCCGACGAGAAGGCGCGCGGGCTGCTGCTCCTGCACGGCACGGCCGACCTGGAGGAGAACGTCTACGTCGACGAGCTGCCGGTGCAGCTGCACATCGCCGATCCGGACCCCTTCGAGCCGCACGACTGGCTGACGGCCTGGTACCTGCGGATGCGCAAGGCCGGGGCCGACGTGGAGGTCCACGGATATCCGGGGGCCGGGCACCTGTTCACCGACCCCGGGCTGGACGACTACGACGCCGAGGCGGCGGAGCAGGCCTGGGCGGTCTCCCTGGCCTTCCTCGACGGCATTTAGGCGCGGACGCGCAGAAGCGGACGCGAAGAAGGGGCCCCGCTCGCGGGGCCCCTTCGTCATGGGTGCGTCAGTGCCGGGGCGTCAGTGCCGGGGCGTCAGCCGCGGTAGGACGTCCACATGCTCTTCATGCGGGTCACCTGGCCCGCGGTGAACTGGTACATGCAGGAGTCGTACGTGTAGTCCATGAAGTTGTGGATCGGGTCGACGCCGGCCGCCGTGCAGGTGTCACGGCCGGTCGGGCACTCGAAGGCCGCGCTCTTCTCCGCCGGGGTGTCGGAGACCGAGTCGCCGCTGCCCGAGCAGCCGCCCTGGAAGGTGTGGTAGAGCCCGAGCCAGTGGCCGACCTCGTGGGTGGCGGTGTCGCCCTGGTCGTAGTTGGTGGCCGAGCCGCCGGGGATGGAGGTGTTGAGGATGACCACGCCGTCCATCTTGGGCTGGGAGGCGTAGGAGCTGGGGAAGGTGGCCCAGCCGAGCAGCCCGCCGCCGAGGTTGGCGGTGTAGAGGTTCAGCGCGTTCTTGCCGCCCTTGCGCAGGGCGTTCTTCATGTTCTTCTCGGCGGTGGTGCCGTCCGAGACGTTGTACCAGGTCGAGTTGTTGGTGTAGTCGGTCCCGGCGAGGGAGAACTGGAAGCCGGAGTTGACGTTTCCGGTGCCCTGGCCGGCGTAGGCGGCGTTCAGGACCGAGATCTGGCTGTTGATCTGTGCGGCCGTCAGGTTGCCGGCGCTGCCGGAGGTGATGACGTGCACGTACACGGGGATGGTGATGACGGCGTCGGCGGCGGTCAGGCTGCGGGCGCCCTTCGAGATCTGGTCCAGCTTCGCCTTGAGGTCGGCGTCCATGGCCTTGGCCTGGGCGTCGGTGACCTCGTTGGGCTCGGCCGCGTGCTGGTCCTTCGGGCGCGCGACCCGGGCGTTGGCGGGGCCGGAGGCGGCCTCGGCACACACCTCGGCTCCGGTCTTGGGCGCGGCGGACACCACGGTGGGGGCGGCGAGCGGGGTGAAGGCCAGGGTGCCGGTGAGTACGGCGGCACCCATCAGGCGGCGGCGAAGAAGGGGGGATATGCGGGCAAGAGCGCGCACGTGTGCTCCTCGCGAGTGGGGGGTCGAGCGGGAGGGATCTCCTCGGCTGGCGGGAATCTTACGTGCGCATGTCATAAACAGGTCAAGTGCTCTACGTAAAAGATTTGTTGCTTCTGATGTCAAAGGGGCGCCTGGTCTACGCCAAGCGCCCCTCCGGACGGGAAATCTGGCTGAATGTCAGCGCACCGGCCGGTCCGCCCGTTCGACCTTCTGGGTCCCGTTCAGCGTGCGGTACGAGCGCTCCCAGGCGGCCGTGGCGTCCTGGCGGCGTTTGTCCGAGATCACGTAGTAGTCCATCTGGGAACGCTCGGCCGTCACGTCCAGCACGCCGTAGCCGTGGGCGTCCATGTCCAGCCATTTCACGTGCCGGTTGGCGGCCTGGATCGCCGTTTCGGCCACCAGCGAGACCGTGTCGGCCGGCACGTGCAGCAGGTCGTCGATGTTGTCGGAGGTCACCGACGTCACCACGAACTCCACGCCCGCCGACCGCGACCACGGGTAGGTGGCCGCCGTCACCGGGACGTCGTTCGCCCAGGCCATGTGGATGTCGCCGGTCAGGAAGACGGTGTTGCGGACGGAACGGTCCGTCAGGTGCCCCAGCAGTTCCCGGCGGTCGTCGGTGTACCCGTCCCACTGGTCCACGTTGACGGCGAGCCCGCCCGCGGGCAGGCCGAGCAGTTCGGCGAGGGGGCCCAGCAGGTGCGCGGGCAGCGCGCCGAAGGCCACCGGCGAGATCATCACCGAGGTGCCCACCAGCTTCCAGGTGGCCTGCGAGCCGGCCAGCCCGGCCTTCAGCCAGTCCAGCTGGGCCCGCCCGGTGATGCTGCGCTCCGGGTCGTCCACCGCGCCGCTGCCGATGCCCGCCTGCTGCGAGCGGAAGGTGCGCAGGTCGAGCAGGTGCAGGTCGGCGAGGGTGCCGAACTGCAGGCGGCGGTAGACGGTGCCCTCGGTGGAGGTGCGCACCGGCATCCACTCGAAGTACGCCTGCCGGGCGGCGGCCGCGCGGGCCGCGAAGGGGCCTTCGGTGGCGGGGTCGTGGTTCTCGGCGCCGCCGGACCAGGAGTCGTTGGCGATCTCGTGGTCGTCCCAGATCGCGATGACCGGGTGGGCCTGGTGCAGGGCCTGCAGGTCGGGGTCGGTCTTGTACTTCCCGTGCCGGGTCCGGTAGTCGGCCAGGGTGAGGATCTCGTGCAGCGGCTCGTGCTGCCGGACGACGTACTTCGCCTCGGGGTAGCCGCCGGTCTTGTACTCGTAGATGTAGTCGCCCAGGTGCAGTACGGCGTCCAGATCGGCCCGCGCGGCCAGGTGGCGGTACGCCGAGAAGTAGCCGGACTCCCAGTTGGCGCAGGAGACCACGCCGAAGCGGACCCCGGCGGGCGCGGTGGCGGCGGCCGGGGCGGTGCGGGTGCGCCCGGCCGGGGAGACGGCGCCGCCGGCGGTGAACCGGTACCAGTAGGCCGTCTGCGGCCGCAGGCCCCGTACGTCGGCCTTGACGGTGTGGTCGGAGGCCGCGCTCGCGGTGACGGTGCCGCTCGCGACGGTCCGGGTGAAGGCCTTGTCCTCGGCGACCTCCCAGCCCACCGCGACGGCGGGGCCCGCACCGGAGCCCGGTACGGCCGCGGCGGTCGGGGTGACGCGGGTCCACAGCAGGACCCCGTCGGGGAGCGGGTCGCCCGAGGCGACCCCGTGCAGGAAGGCGGGCGCGTCATCGGCGGCGCCGGTGGCGGCGTGGGCGGCTTCGGCGCCCAGCGCGGCGATCGGGACGAGGGCCGCCGTGGCCGCCGCGGCCAGGACGACCGTACGGCGGCGGGGGGTCGGCACGGGTGCCGATTCCGGGGCGGAAGAGGAGAGTTGACTGGTCACGGGCGGTCACATTACCGACGGGTACGGGAGCGGGGCCAGACCCGTGAAAGCAACGGACGGGCGAACTCTGGGAGTTCGCCCGTCCGTCGGTGATTCAGCTGGTGGTTGGGCATGTGGTCCTGCACGCGGACCGGCCGGCGGTCCGGCCCGGGGGCGTCAGCCCGCGATGGCCTTGTCGATCGCCGCGGTGAACGCCTCGGGCGTCTGCGGCAGCGGGTCGATCTTCTTGCCGTCCATCTTCAGCGTCGGCGTGCCCGTCACCCCGCTCTTGTCGAAGGTCTTGGACATCTCCAGCGCCCACCGGTCGTACGTGCCGTCCTCGACCGCCTTCTTGAACTCGGCGTTGCCCTTGAGCGCCGGAACCTGGTCCGCGATCGTCAGCAGGGCGTCGTCCTTGGCGAACTTGTCGTCCTTCTCCTCCGGGTGGTTCGCCGCGGAGTAGAGGGCCGTCTTGTACTCCAGGAACGCCTCGGGGCTGACGTTGAGGGCCGCGCCCAGCGCGCTCAGCGCGTTCTTCGAGCCGGTGCCGGGGAAACCCTTGTCCAGGAAGGTGGCGCCGACGTACTGGATCTTGTACTTGCCCGCGTCGAGGTCCGTCTTGAGCTGCGGGCCGACCGTCTGCTCGAAGCTCGCGCAGACCGGGCAGCGCGAGTCCTCGTACAGCTCCAGGGTCTTCTTGGCGTCGGCCTTGCCGATGACCACCGTGGTGCCGTTGTCGCCCGAGGTGTTCTTCGGCGCGACCAGGGGCGCGTCGGCGGCCTTCTCCCAGGCGCTCGGCTGGTTGGACTGGACGACGGCGTAGCCGACGCCCCCGGCCAGGGCGAGGGCGGCCACGACGCCGCCCGCCACGAACACCTGCCGGCGGATCTTGGCCTTCTTGGCCTGCTGCTCGCGCTCGATGCGCAGCTTCTCGCGGGCCGCCGCCTTGTTCGCCTGGCTGTTGCGTGCGCTCATCGTTCTGCTCCGTGGGGTGTGGCTCCGCGGTGGAGCCGGCTGGAAGGGGGGACTGTCCTCGTACGTCAGGCGCGAGCGAACGCGCCGTACGTGCGGGGAGGTCCCCGCCGTCCCACGGAGTGCGCGGGGAAGCGGGTACGGGCCACCGTGCTCCGCGGCGCCGCGAGCCGCGGGCGCCGTACCGGAGCCAGGACCCGCGCCGTGCGGGCCGCGGCCATCCGCAGCGGCCGGAAGGCGCAGGCGGACGCCGCGCGCAGCAGCCGGCCGAGCGCCCGCTCCCCGCGGTGCAGCCACAGGGAGGCGAGCAGTCCGACCGAAACGTGCGCGCCCAGCAGCAGCCAGGGCGCCCAGGGTCCGGGTGCGGCCAGCAGCGCGGCCGGGTCGGCGGCCCCGCCGACCTCGCCCAGCGGCCCGCCCACCGGGGTGCCGCCGCAGAAGTCGGCGAGCCCGATGGCCCGCAGCGGACCCGAGACGGGGCCGCCCGCGGGGCCGTAGCAGAGGTGCTGGCCGGAGGTCAGGACGGTGTCGGCGGCCAGTTCCAGGGGGACGAGCAGCCCGGCGATGTGACCGAGGCCGCGCTCGCGTCCGGCGAGCGCGAAGGCGATCGCGAACACGGCGGCGAAGGCCCCTCCCACCAGGGCGGGAGGCAGCGGTACCCGGGACAGCAGGACGTGCGAGCCGGTCGAGAGCAGCACGACGACCGCGCTGAACAGCGCGGCCCGCAGCCCTCTGAGACCCACCCCGGATATGTCCATCGTCGCGAGTGTGCCATGCGTCCCTGTGAGCGAGGGACCTAGGTCCCTGTCTAGGGGAGGATCCGGCCGTTGCGGAAGAGGTCCACGAAGATCTGGTGGTCGGCGCGGGCCCGGGCGCCGTAGGCGTGCGCGAAGTCCACCAGCAGCTCCGCGAAGCCCTCCTCGTCGGCGGCGATGGCCGCGTCGATGGCCCGCTCGGTGGAGAACGGGACCAGCGTCTGGCCGCTCTCCTGCTCGTCCGCCGCGCCGTGCATGGTCGCCGTGGCCCGGCCCAGGTCGGCGACCACGGCCGCGATCTCCTCCGGGTCGTCCAGGTCCGACCAGTCCAGGTCCACCGCGTACGGGGAGACCTCCGCGACCAGCTGCCCGGCCCCGTCCAGCTCGGTCCAGCCGAGCCACGGGTCGGCGTGCGCCTGCAGGGCCCGCTGGGAGATCACCGTGCGGTGCCCCTCGTGCAGGAAGTACTCGCGCACCGACCGGTCGGTGACGTGCCGGGACACGGCCGGGGTCTGCGCCTGCTTGAGGTAGATCACGACGTCGTTCTCCAGGGCGTCGCTGTGCCCCTCCAGCAGGATGTTGTACGAGGGCAGGCCCGCCGAGCCGATCCCGACGCCCCGGCGGCCCACCACGTCCTTGACCCGGTAGGAGTCCGGGCGGACCAGGGACTCGTCGGGCAGGGTCTCCAGGTACCCGTCGAAGGCGGCGAGCACCTTGTACCGGGTGGCCGCGTCCAGCTCGATGGTGCCGGGGCCGGGGGAGAAGCGGCGCTCGAACTCGCGGATCTCGGTCATCGAGTCGAGGAGCGAGAAGCGGGTGCGGCTGCGGGCGTGGCGCAGGGCGTCCAGCAGCGGGCCCTCGGCGGTGTCCAGGGTGAAGGCGGGCACCTCGTCGTTCTTGGCTCCGGTCGCCAGTGCGTGGATGCGCTCCCGGTAGGCGGCCGCGTAGATCCGTACCAGCTCGCTGATCTGCTCGTCGCTGAGCGCCTTGGTGTAGCCGAGCAGGGCCACGGAGGCGGAGAACCGCTTCAGGTCCCAGGTGAAGGGGCCGACGTAGGCCTCGTCGAAGTCGTTGACGTTGAAGATCAGCCGGCCCTGGGCGTTCATGTAGGTGCCGAAGTTCTCGGCGTGCAGGTCACCGTGGATCCACACCCGGCCGGTGCGCTCGTCCAGGTACGGGCCGCCGTGCCGCTCGCGCTCCAGGTCGGCGTAGAAGAGGCAGGCGGTGCCCCGGTAGAAGGCGAAGGCCGAGGCCGCCATCTTGCGGAACTTGACCCGGAAGGCCGCGGGGTCGGCGGCGATCAGCTCGCCGAAGGCGATGTCGAACACATCGAGTATCTGCTCGGCGCGCTGTTCGTCGGTCGTCTCGGGAACCGCCATGGCGGGTGCCTCCAGGTGGCGCGGTGGATCGGCGTTTTGATCAGACGCAGCGGACACAGGTCCTTGGGTCTGCAACGGATGAAGCTACCCCGCCGTGCCCGGGAACTGTCACTCGGGCCACGTAGGATTCATAGCTGCCGCCCCCTCTCTCCCCGCCCGGAGGCCCCCACCGTGACCAAGACGCCGTTCACGCACTTGCACGTCCACACCCAGTACTCCCTGCTGGACGGTGCCGCGCGGCTGAAGGACATGTTCAACGCGTGCAACGAGATGGGCATGACGCACATCGCCATGTCCGATCACGGCAACCTGCACGGGGCCTATGACTTCTTCCACACGGCGAAGAAGGCCGGGGTCACGCCGATCATCGGCATCGAGGCGTACGTCGCCCCGGAGTCCCGGCGCAACAAGCGCCGCATCCAGTGGGGCCAGCCCCACCAGAAGCGCGACGACGTCTCCGGTTCCGGCGGTTACACCCACAAGACGATCTGGGCGGCGAACTCCACCGGGCTGCACAACCTCTTCCGGCTGTCCTCCGACGCGTACGCCGAGGGCTGGCTCACGAAGTGGCCGCGCATGGACAAGGAGACCATCAGCCAGTGGTCGGAGGGCCTGATCGCCTCCACCGGCTGCCCCTCCGGCGAACTCCAGACCCGACTGCGCCTCGGCCAGTTCGACGAGGCCCTGAAGGCCGCGTCCGAGTACCAGGACATCTTCGGCAAGGACCGGTACTTCCTGGAGCTGATGGACCACGGCATCGAGATCGAGCGCCGGGTCCGCGACGGTCTGCTGGAAGTCGGCAAGAAGCTCGGCATCCCGCCGCTGGTGACGAACGACTCGCACTACACGTACGCGCACGAGTCGGCCGCCCACGACGCCCTGCTGTGCATCCAGACCGGCAAGAACCTCTCCGACCCGGACCGCTTCCGCTTCGACGGCACCGGCTACTACCTGAAGTCCACGGACGAGATGTACGCCGTCGACTCCTCGGACGCCTGGCAGGAGGGGTGCCGCAACACCCTCCTGGTGGCCGAGCAGATCGACACCACCGGCATGTTCGAGGCCAAGAACCTCATGCCGAAGTTCGAGATCCCGGAGGACGGCTACACCGAGATCACCTGGTTCAAGGAGGAAGTGCGGCGCGGCATGGCCCGCCGCTACCCCGGCGGCGTCCCCGAGGACCGGCAGAAGCAGGCCGAGTACGAGCTGGACGTCATCATCCAGATGGGCTTCCCGGGCTACTTCCTCGTCGTCGCCGACTTCATCATGTGGGCCAAGAACCAGGGCATCGCCGTGGGCCCCGGCCGTGGCTCCGCCGCCGGCTCGATCGTCGCCTACGCCATGGGCATCACCGACCTCGACCCGATCACCCACGGCCTGATCTTCGAGCGGTTCCTGAACCCCGAGCGCGTCTCCATGCCCGATGTCGACATCGACTTCGACGAGCGCAGGCGCGTCGAGGTGATCCGGTACGTGACCGACAAGTACGGCGACGACAAGGTCGCCATGATCGGCACGTACGGAAAGATCAAGGCGAAGAACGCCATCAAGGACTCCGCCCGGGTCCTCGGCTACCCGTACGCCATGGGCGACCGCCTCACCAAGGCGATGCCCGCCGACGTCCTCGGCAAGGGCATCGACCTCAACGGCATCACCGACCCCTCGCACCCGCGCTACGGCGAGGCCGGCGAGATCCGGGCGATGTACGAGAACGAGCCGGACGTGAAGAAGGTCATCGACACCGCCCGCGGTGTGGAGGGCCTGGTCCGCCAGATGGGCGTGCACGCGGCCGGCGTGATCATGTCCAGCGAGCCGATCGTCGACCACGCGCCGGTCTGGGTGCGGCACACGGACGGCGTGACCATCACGCAGTGGGACTACCCCCAGTGCGAGTCGCTCGGCCTGATCAAGATGGACTTCCTGGGCCTGCGCAACCTCACGATCATGGACGACGCCGTCAAGATGGTGAAGGCCAACAAGGGGATCGACCTCGATCTCCTGGGCCTGCCGCTCGACGACCCCAAGACCTTCGAACTGCTCGGCCGCGGCGACACCCTCGGCGTGTTCCAGTTCGACGGCGGGCCCATGCGCTCCCTGCTGCGCCTGATGAAGCCCGACAACTTCGAGGACATCTCCGCCGTCTCGGCCCTGTACCGGCCGGGCCCGATGGGCATGAACTCGCACACGAACTACGCCCTGCGCAAGAACAAGCAGCAGGAGATCACCCCGATCCACCCGGAGCTGGAGGAGCCGCTCAGGGAGATCCTCGGCGTCACCTACGGCCTCATCGTGTACCAGGAGCAGGTGCAGAAGGCCGCCCAGATCATCGCCGGGTACTCGCTCGGCGAGGCCGACATCCTGCGCCGCGTGATGGGCAAGAAGAAGCCCGACGAACTGGCGAAGAACTTCGTCATCTTCGAGGCCGGCGCCAAGGAGAAGGGCTTCAGCGACCAGGCGATCAAGGCGCTGTGGGACGTGCTGGTCCCCTTCGCCGGCTACGCCTTCAACAAGGCGCACTCGGCCGCGTACGGCCTGGTCTCCTACTGGACCGCCTACCTCAAGGCCAATTTCCCGGCCGAGTACATGGCGGGCCTGCTCACCTCGGTCAAGGACGACAAGGACAAGTCCGCGATCTACCTGAACGAGTGCCGCCGGATGGGCATCAAGGTGCTCCCGCCGAACGTGAACGAGTCGGAGGCGAACTTCGCCGCCCAGGGCGACGACGTGATCCTCTTCGGCCTCACCGCCGTGCGCAACGTCGGCACCAACGTCGTGGAGTCGATCATCAAGAGCAGGAAGGCGAAGGGGAAGTACTCCTCCTTCCCCGACTTCCTGGACAAGGTCGAGGCCGTCGTCTGCAACAAGCGCACCGTCGAGTCCCTGATCAAGGCCGGCGCCTTCGACGAGATGGGCCACACCCGCAAGGGCCTGGTCGCCCACCACGAACCGATGATCGACAACGTGGTGGCCGTCAAGCGCAAGGAGGCCGAGGGGCAGTTCGACCTCTTCGGCGGAATGGGTGACGAGGACGCGAGCGACGAGCCGGGCTTCGGCCTCGACGTCGAGTTCTCCGACGTCGAGTGGGAGAAGTCCTACCTGCTCGCCCAGGAGCGCGAGATGCTCGGCCTCTACGTCTCCGACCACCCGCTCTTCGGCCTGGAACACGTGCTGTCCGACAAGACCGACGCCGGCATCTCCCAGCTCACCGGCGGGGAGCACGGCGACGGCGCGGTCGTCACCATCGGCGGCATCATCTCGGGCCTCCAGCGCAAGATGACCAAGCAGGGCAACGCCTGGGCAATCGCCACCGTCGAGGACCTGGCCGGCTCCATCGAATGCATGTTCTTCCCCGCGACCTACCAGCTCGTCTCCACCCAGCTGGTCGAGGACACCGTCGTCTTCGTCAAGGGCCGCCTGGACAAGCGCGAGGACGTCCCCCGGCTGGTCGCCATGGAGATGATGGTCCCCGACGTGTCGAACGCCGGCACCAACGCCCCCGTCGTCCTCACCATCCCCACCGTCAAGGTCACCCCGCCGATGGTGACCCGCCTCGGCGAGATCCTGCGCCACCACCAGGGCAACAGCGAGGTGCGGATCAAGCTCCAGGGACCGCGCACCACCACCGTGCTCCGGCTCGACAAGCACCGCGTCAAGCCCGACCCGGCCCTCTTCGGCGACCTCAAGGTGCTCCTCGGCCCGTCCTGCCTGGCCGGCTAGGCGCGCCCCGCCCCCGCTCGCGCTCGCGCGAAGGCCCGCCCCTGTCGACCGGGGCGGGCCTTCGCGCGAGCGGGGGGAGGCGTCAGTTGTGGCCGAACTTCTTTTCCCGCTTCTTGCCGGCCATCTGCAGCGGACTCGGCGCCGCCGAGGTGGAGGGCGCGGGCGCGGATTCCATCGAGGTCTTCGCCGGATCCTGCGAAGCCGAGCGGTCCTGTGACTTGGCGGGCTGCTGGCGGTTCTTGTTCTTGGCCATGGGATGCCTCCGTGGGGGGTGTAGGGGCCAGGGCCGCCTTCACACTCACACAGGGCCGTAAACGGCGCATTTTGGATCATTACCGCGCGTAGTCGGGGCTCCTGCCGGGCAACTCCGGGAGATACGCCACGCCGATGATCGAGTTCCGGCCGTCAAGGCCGTTGCCGTCGGGCAGACTCGGGGAAACCGCGAAAGACCCAGAGGACCCCCAGGGAAGAAGAGGGTGGTACGCGTGGACCGCTGCGTCGTCCTGGTGGACGCCGGCTACCTGCTGGGCGCCGCCGCGAGCCTCCTCGCAGGAGAGCCGTCCCGCTCCCGGATCACCGTCGACCATGCGGCGCTCATCCAGGGCCTGCGCGAGCGGGCCGAAGCCGACACCGAGCAGCCGCTCCTGCGGATCTACTGGTTCGACGGCGCACCCGACCGGGTGCCCCAGCCCGAGCACCGCCGGCTGCGCGTCATGCCCCGGGTCACCGTCCGGCTCGGCGCCCTGACCCGCAGCGACGGCCGCTGGGCCCAGAAGGGCGTCGACGCGGCCATGCACGCCGAGCTCACCGAGCTCGCCCGCAACCGCGCCTGCTCCGACGTCGTACTCGTCACCGGCGACGGAGACCTGCTCCCCGGCCTGATGTCCGCCAAGGAACACGGGGTCGCCGTCCACCTGTGGGCCGTCCAGGCCGCCGACGGGGACTACAACCAGTCCGAGGACCTCGTCGCCGAAGCCGACGAACGCCGCGTCCTGGACCGCACCTGGATCACCCGCGCCGTCCGCGCCCGCGACCTCACCGGACTCTGCGCCCCGGCGCCGGCCCCGCGCCCCGAGATCGCCGCCATCCTCTCCGCGCCGCTGCCCGAGGCCGCCCTCGCCGAGGCCGCCCGCGGCACCGGGACCCGGCCCGCGGCCCCCGTGGAACCCGAGGAGGGCGGCGTACCCGCCACCGCCGCGACCACCGCCAACGGCAAGACCGTCCCGACCCCGAAGGACCTCGCGGGCGCCCTGCGCGCCCCCGGTGCCCCCGCGCCCGCCCCCGGTACCGGCCAGGCCCTCGGCGCGGCCCCCGCGGGCAGCGCCCTGCGCTGGTCCTCCGACAAGGGATGGGTCGACCGCGCCGGACCGCTCGGCGAACCCGCCGAAACCGCCTCGCTGCCCACCCTCGCCCAGCTCACCTCCGCCGAACAGCGCTGGGCCGACCGCGAGGAGGACATCACCACCGTCGGCGGCGACCCCTTCGAGGTCGGCCAGGTGTTCGCCCGGCGCTGGATGGAACGCCTCCCGGAGACCGTGCACCTGCAGAAGCTCGCCACCATGTACCCGCGGATCCCGCACCGGATCGACGGGGAGCTGCTGCGCTACGCCGCCCGCTTCGGACTCCTCGCGCACAAGGACGACCAGATCGACGAGCACGACCGGTACGCCATCCGGGCCGGGTTCTGGCGCGAGATCGACGTACGGGCCGCCGCCGAACACGTGGCGGGGACCGGATCGCCGGCCGGCCCGGCCGCCGCCCCCGGCGCTCCCGCCCCTCCCGCAGCCCCCGTCACGGCCCCCGTCGCGGTGGCGCAGGCGGCCCCGGCAGCCGAGTAGGGCCCGCAACCCCGTAGGCTGCTCCCTCGTGAGTACGGGGACAGCACAGGCGGATACGGACACGGCAAGGGCCGCGGGACCGGCCCCCGACCTGGTCTGCGCGGTACGCGACCTGGTCAAGACGTATCCCGCGGTCCGAGGACGGCGCGGGGCCCCGGCCCTGCCCGAGACCCGTGCCACCGACGGGATCTCCCTTGACGTGCGGCGCGGCGAGATCTTCGGACTGCTCGGTCCCAACGGCGCCGGCAAATCAACCCTGGTCCGCCAGCTCACCGGCCTGCTGCGGCCCGATTCCGGCTCGGTGAGCCTGCTCGGCCACGACCTCGTACGCCACCCCGACCGGTCGGCCCGGCTGCTCTCCTACCTGGGTCAGGAATCCACCGCCCTCGACGAGCTCACGGTCTCACTGGCCGCCGAGACCACCGGCCGGCTGCGCGGCCTCGGCCTGCGCGAGGCGCGGGCCGCCCGGGACTCCGTCCTGGAAGAACTCGGCCTGACCGCGATCGCCGGACGCCCCCTGAAGAAGCTGTCCGGCGGACAGCGGCGCCTCGCCTGCTTCGCCGCCGCACTCGTGGGCGAACGCCCCGTCCTCGTGCTCGACGAACCCACGACCGGCATGGACCCGGTGGCCCGGCGGGCCGTCTGGGCCGCCGTCGACCGCCGCCGCGCCGACAACGGGGCCACCGTGCTGCTGGTCACCCACAACGTCATCGAGGCCGAGACCGTCCTGGACCGGGTCGCCGTCATCGACCAGGGCCGGGTCATCGCCTGCGACACCCCGGCCGGGCTCAAGACCCGGGTCTCCGGCGAGGTCCGCCTCGAACTCGTCTGGCGCGAGTCCGCTCCGCTGGGCTTCCCGGAGGTCGCGGAGCTGCGCGAGCACGCGGTGGAGACGGGGCGGCGCTGGGTGCTGCGGCTCCGGCCCGACGAGGCGCGGGCCGCGGTGGCCGCGGTGACCGGCGGCCCGGCCTTCGCCGCCCTCGACGATTTCACACTGGCCACGCCGAGCCTGGAGGACGTGTACCTGGCGCTGGGCGGGAAGACGAAAGGGCTGGTGAAGTCGTGAGCGACCGTCCGGCAGGCGCCGTCGCGCCGCACGCGGTCCGGCAGCCCGTCCCCGCGCCGCTGGCACCCCGCGCCCGGTTCTTCCCGGCGCTGGCCGCCGTTTACCGGGCCCAGCTGTCCCGCGCACGGGTCGCGCGGATCCCCCTGCTGTTCGTGGCCACCTTCCAGTCCGTCGGCATCATGATCCTCATGCGGGGCGTGGTCGACGGGGGCTCCGAGGCACGGGCCGTCGTCGCCGGTTCCTCCGTGCTCGTCGTCGCCTTCGTCGCGCTGAACCTGCTCGCGCAGTACTTCGGCCAGCTCCGGGCCAGCGGCGGGCTCGACCACTACGCCACCCTGCCCGTGCCGCCCGCCTCCGTGGTGCTGGGCGCAGCCGCCGCCTACGCCTCCTTCACGCTGCCCGGCACCCTGGTGACGGCCGTCTTCGGCAGCGTGCTGTTCGGGCTGCCGATGGGCGGACTGTGGATCCTGGCCGCCGTGGTGCCGCTGGCCGGCGCCGCCCTCGCCGGGCTCGGCGCCGCCCTGGGCCTGCTCGCACCCCGGCAGGAGCTGGCCACCCTCGCCGGACAGCTCGGCATGTCCGCGGCCCTGCTGCTGGGCGTGCTGCCGCCCGAGCGGATGCCGGACGTCATCGTCTGGGCCCGGGACCTGCTGCCGTCCACCTACGGCGTGGAAGCCTTCGCCCGGACCTTCGAGCCGCACCCCGACTGGGCGGCGGTCCTCCTCGACCTCGGCGTGTGCGCGGGGGTGGGCGTGCTGTCCCTCGCCGTCGCGACCTGGGCCTACCGGCGGGCAGCGGTCCGCTGACCGCCGCCGTCGCCGATCGTTAAATCAAACACTTCCTGGCACGATGTGGGGGTGACCGAAGCCGTGACCCCCTATGACAAGCCCGACCAGCCGCCCTCCCAGGCGGCTTCGGCTCCGGACGGGCCCGCGTCCGAGCCCGCCTTCTCCCCGTCCGACATCCGCGACGGGGCCGCCATCGCCCTCGTGACCGGTGTGGCCGGCGTGCTCCTCGGGCTGCTGTGGGTCTGGCTCGCGCCGCGCGTGCAGTACGTCTCCAACGGCGAGGCCGTGTTCCTGCGGGACACCGAGAGCGAAGCGCGCATCGGGGCCGACGGGACCTTCCTGCTGCTGTCCGTCGGATTCGGCGTGCTGAGCGCGGTGGCCGTGTTCCTGTGGCGCCGCGGCGGGGGTGCGGCGCAGGTCGTCGGGCTCGCCGTCGGGTCCGTCTTCGCCGCGCTGGTCGGCTGGCGGGTGGGCCTGTGGCTGGGGCCGTCCTCGGACCTGGTGGCTGTCGCCCGCAAGGCGGGGAAGGGTGTCCCCTTCGACGCCCCGCTGGAGCTGCTCGCGCACGGGGCGCTGCTCGGGTGGCCGATGGCCGCGGTCGTCGTTCACCTCGCGCTGACGGCGCTGTGGGGGACGCGGGATCCGGCGCCGGAGCTCGCGCTCTGGCCTTCGGGGTATTACCAGGCCCCGGCGGGCCCCGCCGACGCTGCGGCCCCTGCGGGCCCCGCCGACCCTGCCGGGTACCCGTCCGCGGACCCGTCCCCCGGTACGGAGCCTCCGCGGCCGTAGGCCCCTGCGGGGCGAAGTCCCCTACCCGCCCTTCGCCCGTTCCCCGGGGCTGCGCCCCGGACCCCCTGGGGCTCCGCCCCAGACCCCGCTCCTCAAACGCCGGAGGGGCTGGATTTTGCCGCTGCGCGGCAAACCAGCCCGCCCCGCGCACATCCAGCCGGACGCCGGGCACATTCAGCCCCTCCGGCGTTTGAGGAGCGGGGTCCGGGCAGCGCCCGGGGAACGGTGGAAGGGCGGGTAGGGGACTTCGCCCCGCAGGGCCGGGGGGCTAGGCCCGGGCGATCGGGGCCAGGGTGGCTGCGGTCAGGGTGGTCAGGGTGGACGGGGCCAGCTCGACCTCCAGGCCGCGGCGGCCCGCCGAGACGCAGAGCGTGGGGAGGGCCGACGCCGAGGCGTCCAGGACCGTGGGGAGGCGCTTGCGCTGGCCCAGCGGGGAGATGCCGCCCAGGACGTAACCCGTGGTGCGCTCGGCCAGCGCCGGATCGGCCATCGCCGCCCGCTTGCCGCCCACCGCCGCGGCCAGGGCCTTCAGGTCGAGGCTGCCGGACACCGGGACCACCGCGACCACCAGCGAGCCGTCCACGTCGGCCAGGAGCGTCTTGAAGACCTGCGCGGAGGAGACCCCGAGGGCCTGCGCGGCCTCCTCGCCGTAGGACGGGTGGGCCGGGTCGTGCTCGTAGGCGTGCACGGTGAACTCGGCGCCGGCCGCCGTCAGGGCCACGATCGCCGGGGTGCCGGCCGGCTTCTTCTTCGCCATGGGTCCTTCGTCAGTTGGGGCTCGTCGGGGCGCGGGTGAGGTCCACGGCCGGGAGCGAGGGGAGGTGGCGGATGACGGCCGTCTCGGAGCGCAGCAGCTTCAGCTCCTCCGCGAGGCGGGTCGCCGTGTCCGGGGCCTGGAGCAGGCGCTGCTTCGCCGGGATGTCCAGCACCGCGGCCGCCGCGACCAGGTACGAGACCACCGACGGCTCGTCGGGGAGGTCCATGCCGGTCAGGGACCGTTCACGGGCTCCCGCCAGCCGCTTCTGGTAGGCGCGGAAGGCCCGCAGCACGCCCTCGGCCAGCGCGCCCGCGCCGTCGCCCGCGTCCTCCGGGAGCTCTTCCAGCTCCGCCACCAGGAACGGTCCGGACGCGTCGACCGACAGCAGCCGGACCCGCACCGTGCCGGTGGCCATCACCTCGAAGCTGCCGTCCTCCCGCTCCCGGATGGAGGCCGCGTCCGCGATGCAGCCCACCCGGTGGAAGGCCTGGACCGGGTCCGCGCCGAAACCGGCGGCCGGGCCGCGCTCGGGCACGGCCGTCTGGTCCGGCAGGCCGGGCGCGGTCGGGGCGACTTCCCGGCCGTCGCGGATCGCGACGACCGCGAAACGGCGGGGCTCGTCCTCGCCCGCCTTCAGCAGCTCGCGCATCATGGCGCGATAACGCTCCTCGAAGATGTTCAGCGGGAGGACGAGTCCCGGGAACAGCACCGAGTTCAGCGGGAAGAGGGGCAGGCGAACGGTGGTCACGAGGCACAGGGTAGTGGCCGTGGCCCGAGGACCGTTATCCCCGCCTCAGGACGCGGGAGGCGCCCGCCGCGACCGTCGTGGCCAGGATCCAGCCCAGGATGACCAGGGCGGCCGTGCCCCACTGCCAGCCGCCGCGCAGAATCCACTGGTCCTGCTGGCCGAGGTCGACCACCGGGAGCAGCAGGTCCAGGGCGAACAGCGCCGGGTTCCAGTCCGGGGCCTCCTCCGCCTTCAGCGGCGGGGGCTCGTGGTGCAGCGTGAACAGCACGGTCCCGGCCGCCCACAGGACGGCCATCCACAGCGCCGCCCGCCCGGGCCGGTAGCCGTAGGCCACCGTCCAGTCCTGGAGGTACCCCCACGCGCGCAGCGCCGTCGGCAGCGTCGCCCGCCGGCGCCGCTGTTTGGCCAGCAGCACCTCGCGGGCGTCCGCGTCCTCCCCGGAGGCCCGCAGGACCGCGGCGAGCCGCTCGTACGGTTCCGGGGAGTACTCGGGGGTGGCCGCCTCGACCCACTCCAGCCGGCGGGCCGGCGGGAAGGGGCCCCGGGGCGCGAGGTTCTCGTAGCGGAAGCCCTCGATGGACAGCCGGCCCGGGCGTTCCGGCCAGCTCGTGGCGGTGTCCACCAGCTTGACCACCTGCGAGCCCGACAGCACCACCCGGCCCCGCTCCGGCCGCTCGCCGACGAACCGCAGCTCCGGGGTGTGGATGCGGCGCAGCGAGACCTCCTGATCCTCCGTGAGGGTGAACCGGGCCCCGTAGAAGTCCACGGCGTCCCCGAAGCGGCCGTCGTCCAGCCGCAGGCCTCCCCGGCACTCGAAGTGCTGCGCGGGCTCGCCCCGCAGCGGGGTGTAGCCCTGCCCGTACGGGGGAGTGGAGGACCCGGGGTCGCCGAAGGGGTAGTCCAGGGCGATGGAGGTCAGGTAGAGGGTGCGCTCGACGGTGAGCTGCGGGGCGTTCAGCGCCCGCTTCCCGGCCGGATTGCTCAGGCGGGCCCCGCGCAGGCTCATCGACACGCCGACCTTGGCGCCGCGCAGGCTCAGCTCCCCGTAGGTCCGGAGCAGCTCGCCCTGGAAGTCCTGCGCGACGGACATCCCGTCGGCGGCCAGGGCCCGCCCCTTGCCGTCGCGCCGCAGCACCGCCTCGCTGATCAGCAGGTCGGTGCCGATCTGCGCGTCGGTCAGCCGGATCCCGCGCGCCACCCGGCAGCGCGGCAGGTGCAGGTCGCCCTCCGTCTGCAGCCGGGCCGCGTCCAGCCGGGGTATCGCGCAGTTGACCAGGCGCAACGTGCCGAAGCGCGTCTCGGAGAGCTGCACCTCGCCGTCGAAGCGGCAGGACTGGAGCTCCACGTACGGGCTGACCGTGCCCCCGGAGAGGTCGAGGCGGCCGGTGATCCGCACGCCGCGCAGCTTCAGGGAGGCCACCCGGCCCGGCACCGGGCCCGGCCCGTGGAGCAGCAGCAGGGCCACCACGGCCGCGCGGACGCTGCGCTCGGGGCCCCAGACCCGGTCGGCGTGCGGATCGTCCCGTCCGGCGGTGCGGGTGCTGAGATCGCAGATGCTGCCGGTCCGGTACGCGTCCCACATGAGCCGTTCGGGGCCGGTGAGACCCTCCGGTTCCCCGTCCGGGCGTGCTTCGGCCATGGCGGCCCCCCTCCGCTCGTGCGCGCGGACGGACGCCGCGCGGCCCCCCGCTCGTTCGCGCGGACGGGCCGCGCTCGTCTGCACGCTAGAGGGCCGCTGTGACACCGGGAAACGTCCGTGGCCTGTATCAGCCAGTGATACGGACGAACGGTGGCCCGAGGCGGTCTGAGAGAATTGCCGCGTGATCTCTCGTATCGACCTGCGCGGCGACACCCTCCCCGAGGGTGGCGCCCTGCGCGATCTGCTGCCCCGTGCCGAGTTCGACGTAGAAGCCGCCCTGGAGAAGGTGCGGCCCATCTGCGAGGACGTCCACCATCGTGGGACGGCGGCGCTGATCGAGTACGCGCGGAAGTTCGACGGGGTCGAGCTGGAGCAGGTCAGGGTCCCCGTCGAGGCGCTGAAGGCCGCCCTCGACGCCCTCGACCCGGCCGTCCGCGCCGCCCTGGAGGAGTCGATCCGGCGCGCCCGGATCGTGCACCGCAACCAGCGCCGCACCGAGCACACCACCCAGGTGGTCCCCGGCGGCACCGTGACCGAGAAGTGGGTTCCGGTGGAGCGCGTGGGGCTGTACGCCCCCGGCGGCCGCTCGGTGTACCCCTCCTCCGTCGTCATGAACGTGGTCCCGGCCCAGGAGGCGGGCGTCGGGTCCATCGCGCTCGCGTCCCCGCCGCAGGCCGATTTCGGCGGGCTGCCGCACCCGACGATCCTCGCCGCGTGCGCGCTGCTCGGGGTCGACGAGGTGTACGCCGTCGGCGGCGCCCAGGCCGTGGCGATGTTCGCGTACGGAACCACCGGCGAGGACGGGTGCGCCCCCGCCAACATGGTGACCGGCCCCGGCAACATCTGGGTCGCCGCCGCCAAGCGCTACTTCACCGGCAGGATCGGCATCGACACCGAGGCCGGCCCGACCGAGATCGCGGTCCTCGCGGACTCCACGGCCGACCCGGTGCACGTCGCCGCCGACCTGATCAGCCAGGCCGAGCACGACCCGCTGGCCGCCGCCGTGCTGGTGACGGACTCCGAGGAGCTCGCCGCCGCCGTCGAGAAGGAGCTGGCGCCGCAGGTCGCGGCCACCAAGCACGTCGAGGACCGGATCAAGCCCGCGCTGGCCGGCCGCCAGTCCGCGATCGTGCTGGTCGACAGCCTGGAGGACGGTCTCAAGGTGGTCGACGCGTACGGCGCCGAGCACCTGGAGATCCAGACCGCCGACGCGGCCGCCTGGGCCGCCCGCGTGCGCAACGCCGGCGCGATCTTCGTCGGCCCGTGGTCCCCGGTCTCGCTCGGCGACTACTGCGCCGGCTCCAACCACGTCCTGCCCACCGGCGGCTGCGCCTGCCACTCCTCGGGCCTGTCCGTGCAGTCCTTCCTGCGCGGCATCCACATCGTCGACTACACGCGCGACGCCCTCGCCGAGGTCACCCACCACGTGGTGACCCTCGCCGAGGCCGAGGACCTGCCCGCGCACGGCGCGGCGCTCAAGGCACGATTCGGTTGGAAGGTTCCCCAGGCATGACCGGCACCATCGGTATCGACGACCTCCCCATCCGGGACGAGCTCCGCGGCAAGACCCCGTACGGCGCCCCGCAGCTGGACGTGCCCGTCCAGCTCAACACCAACGAGAACCCGTACGGGCTCCCCGAGCCGCTCGTCGCGCGCATCGCCGAGCGGGTCGCCGAGGCCGCCCGCACCCTCAACCGGTACCCCGACCGGGACGCGGTCGAGCTGCGCACCGAGCTGGCCGCCTACCTCACCCGGACCGGCAAGCACCCGGTCGCCCTGGAGAACGTCTGGGCCGCCAACGGCTCCAACGAGGTCCTCCAGCAGCTGCTGCAGACCTTCGGCGGCCCCGGCCGCACCGCGATCGGCTTCGAGCCCTCGTACTCGATGCACGCGCTGATCGCGCGCGGCACCGGGACCGAGTGGATCTCCGGGCCGCGCAACGAGGACTTCACCATCGACGTCGAGGCCGCCGAGCAGGCCATCGCCGAGCACGCCCCCGACGTCGTCTTCATCACCTCGCCGAACAACCCCACGGGCACCGCGGTCGGGGCGGAGACGGTCCTGGCCCTCTACGAGGCCGCGCAGGCGGCCAAGCCGTCGCTCGTCATCGTGGACGAGGCCTACGTGGAGTTCAGCCACCGGGACTCGCTGCTGCCGCTGATCGAGGGCCGCCCGAACATGGTGGTCTCCCGGACCATGTCCAAGGCCTTCGGCGCGGCGGGACTGCGCCTGGGCTACCTGGCCGCGCACCCGGCCGTGGTCGACGCCGTACAGCTCGTACGGCTGCCGTACCACCTGTCGGCCGTCACCCAGGCGACCGCGCTGGCCGCCCTGGAGTTCACCGACACCCTGCTCGGCTACGTCGAGCAGCTCAAGGCCGAGCGGGACCGCCTGGTCACCGAGCTGCGGGGGATCGGCTTCGAGGTCACCGACTCCGACTCGAACTTCGTACAGTTCGGCCGGTTCGAGGACTCCCACACCGCCTGGCAGAAGATCCTCGACCAGGGTGTCCTGGTCCGGGACAACGGCGTACCGGGATGGCTGCGGGTCACCGCGGGCACCCCGGCCGAGAACGACGCGTTCCTGGAAGCGGTTCGCGCACTGAAGAAGGAGCAGCACGCATGAGCCGCATCGGACGGGTCGAACGGACCACGAAGGAGACCTCGGTCCTCGTCGAGATAAACCTCGACGGCACGGGCAAGGTCGACGTCTCGACGGGCGTGGGCTTCTACGACCACATGCTCGACCAGCTCGGCCGCCACGGCCTCTTCGACCTCACGGTCAAGACCGAGGGCGACCTGCACATCGACAGCCACCACACCATCGAGGACAGCGCCCTGGCGCTCGGCGCCGCCTTCAAGCAGGCCCTCGGCGACAAGGTCGGCATCTACCGCTTCGGCAACTGCACCGTGCCGCTCGACGAATCCCTCGCCCAGGTGACCGTCGACCTGTCGGGCCGCCCCTACCTCGTGCACACCGAGCCCGAGAACATGGCGCCGATGATCGGCTCGTACGACACCACGATGACCCGGCACATCTTCGAGTCCTTCGTCGCGCAGGCCCAGATCGCCCTGCACATCCACGTGCCGTACGGCCGCAACGCCCACCACATCGTGGAGTGCCAGTTCAAGGCGCTCGCCCGGGCCCTGCGCTACGCCGCCGAGTTCGACCCGCGCGCCGCCGGGATCCTGCCCTCCACGAAGGGCGCCCTCTAGCGTGAACGGGCTCAACTCGATCCTGATCTTCCTCGGCCTGTTCCTGGCCGGTGGCGCCTATTCGTTCAAGAAGCAGAAGATCTCCACGTCCGTCGTCGTCCTGCTCGCCCTCGCCTCCGTGATGTGCCTGCTCGCCGGAGTGCTGCGGATCCAGGGAATTTGGGAGTGAGCGCCTTGACCCCCACCAAGAAGGTCGTCGTCTTCGACTACGGCTTCGGCAACGTCCGCTCCGCCGAGCGCGCCCTCGCGCGCGCCGGCGCGGACGTGGAGATCACCCGCGACTACGACAGGGCCATGGACGCCGACGGACTCCTCGTCCCCGGTGTCGGGGCCTTCTCCGCCTGCATGCAGGGGCTCAAGGACGCCCGCGGCGACTGGATCATCGGCCGCCGGCTGTCCGGGGGCCGTCCCGTCATGGGCATCTGCGTCGGCATGCAGATCCTCTTCGAGCGCGGCATCGAGCACGGCGTGGAGACCGAGGGACTCGACGAGTGGCCCGGCACGGTCGGCCCGCTCCAGGCCCCGATCGTCCCCCACATGGGCTGGAACACCGTGGACGCGCCGGCCGACAGCCAGGCCTTCGCCGGCCTCGACGAGGACGCCCGCTTCTACTTCGTGCACTCCTACGCGGCCCACGACTGGTCGCTGGAAGTCACCAACCCGCTGATCAAGGCACCCAAGGTCACCTGGGCCACGCACGGCGAGCGGTTCGTCGCGGCGGTGGAGAACGGGGCCCTGTGGGCCACCCAGTTCCACCCCGAGAAGTCCGGGGACGCCGGCGCCCAGCTCCTCACCAACTGGATCGAGACCCTGTGATGACGACGTCGAAGAAGCTCGAACTGCTCCCCGCCGTCGACGTCCGCGACGGCCAGGCCGTCCGCCTCGTGCACGGCGTCTCCGGCAGCGAGACCTCCTACGGCTCCCCGCTCCAGGCCGCCCTGGCCTGGCAGTCGGCCGGCGCCGAATGGCTGCACCTGGTCGACCTGGACGCCGCCTTCGGCACCGGTGACAACCGCGCGCTCGTCGCCGAGATCACCGGCGCCATGGACATCAAGGTCGAGCTGTCCGGCGGCATCCGCGACGACGCCTCGCTCGCCGCCGCCCTCGCCACCGGCTGCACCCGCGTCAACCTCGGCACCGCCGCCCTGGAGACTCCCGAGTGGGCCGCCAAGGCCATCGCCGAGCACGGCGACAAGATCGCCGTCGGCCTCGACGTACGCGGCACCACCCTCAAGGGCCGCGGCTGGACCAGCGAGGGCGGGGACCTCTACGAGACCCTCGCGCGCCTGGACTCCGAGGGCTGCGCCCGGTACGTCGTCACCGACATCGGCAAGGACGGCACCCTCACCGGCCCCAACCTGGAGCTGCTGAAGAACGTCTGCGCCGCCACCGACCGGCCCGTCGTGGCCTCCGGCGGCATCTCCTCCCTCGACGACCTGCGCGCACTGGCCGGGCTCGTGGAGGCCGGCGTCGAGGGCGCCATCGTAGGCAAGGCCCTGTACGCCAAGGCGTTCACGCTCGAAGAAGCCCTGAAGGTGGTCTCCGCATGAGTTCCGAGAACAGCTCCACGCACCGTTCCGACGTCCGGCGCATCTCGTCCGGCGGCGCCTACGAGGACGTGCTCGGCTACTCCCGTGCCGTGCAGCTCCCCAACGGACTCGTCCTGGTCTCCGGCTGCACCGGGGCCGACGCGGGCGGCCCGTACGACCAGACGAAGAAGGCCTTCTCCGTGGCCTTCAACGCGCTGGAGCAGGCCGGACTCGGCCCCGAGCACGTGGTCCGCACCCGCCTCTACCTCACGCACGCCCGTGACGTGGAGGAGGTCGGCCGCGCCCACAGCGAGCTCTTCGACACGATCCGCCCCGCCTCCACGCTGATCATCGTCAACGGGTTCGTGGACCCGAGCATGGTCGTCGAGGTGGAGGTCGAGGCCTTCGGCCCGGTCGGGGGAGGCTCGGCATGACCCTCGCCGTACGGGTGATCCCCTGCCTGGACGTGGACAACGGCCGCGTGGTCAAGGGCGTCAACTTCCAGAACCTGCGCGACGCCGGCGACCCCGTCGAGATGGCCAAGCTCTACGACGCCGAAGGCGCCGACGAACTGACCTTCCTCGACATCACCGCGTCCTCCGGGAACCGCGAGACCACCTACGACGTGGTGCGCCGCACCGCCGAGCAGGTCTTCATCCCGCTGACCGTGGGCGGCGGCGTCCGCACCGCGGACGACGTGGACAAACTGCTGCGGGCCGGCGCCGACAAGGTCGGCGTGAACACCGCCGCCATCGCCCGCCCCGAGCTCATCCAGGAGATCGCCGAGCGCTTCGGCCGGCAGGTGCTCGTCCTGTCCGTCGACGCCCGCCGCACCGCCTCCGGTTCCTTCGAGGTCACCACCCACGGCGGCCGGCAGAGCGCCGGGATCGACGCCGTCGAGTGGGCGCACCGGGCGGCCGAGCTGGGCGCCGGGGAAATCCTGTTGAACTCGATGGACGCGGACGGTACCAAGGACGGCTACGACACCGAAATGATCGCGGCCGTGCGCAAGCACGTCACGGTCCCGGTGATCGCCTCGGGCGGCGCGGGCAGGCTCGCGCACTTCCCGCCGGCGATCGCGGCCGGGGCCGACGCGGTGCTCGCGGCGTCGGTCTTCCACTTCGGGGACCTGCGCATCGGGCAGGTCAAGGACGCGCTGAGGGAAGCGGGCCACCCGGTCCGCTGAGGTTCGCTTCGCCCGTGGGGGGCCGGTTCGTGAACGGGAACGTGTGGCGGGACGGCAACGTCCTGCGCTGGCTGGCCGCCTACGGGGCTTCGCTCGTCGGGGACGGGGTCTACTTCCTCGCCCTCGGCTGGGCGGCCGCCCAGACGGCCGGGCCGGCCCAGGTCGGCCTCGTCATGGCGGTCGGCGCGATACCGAGGGCGCTGCTCATGCTCGGCGGCGGGGTGGTCGCCGACCGCTTCGGGCCCCGGCTGGTGGTCATCTCCTCCGACGCCGTGCGGTGCGGCGTCGTGCTCGGCCTGGCGCTCGTCCTCGCCCTCGGCTCCCCGGGCCTGTGGGTCCTGGTGCTCGTCGCGCTGGTCTTCGGCATCGTGGACGCCCTGTTCATGCCGGCCGTCGGCGCACTGCCGCCGCGGATCGCGGGGCCCGGGCAGCTGGTACGGGTCCAGGGGATGCGCAGCCTCGCGGAACGCGTCGGGCACACCGCCGGGCCGCCGGTGGCGGGGCTGGCGATGGGGCTCGGCGGGCCGGCATCGGCCTTCGCGGTGGCCTCGGCGCTGTTCGGGCTCTCGCTGGTGCTGCTGGTGGCGGTACGCATCGCCCCGCTGCCGGCGGCTCCGGACTCCCCGTCCGCGCCCGCTCCTGAGAGTCCCTGGACGCAGCTCCGCTCCGGGCTCGGCTACATCCGGCGGCACGGGCTGATCGGACCCCTGGTCCTGTCCGGGGCGCTGAGCCAGCTGGGCACCTCCGCGCCGATGACGCTGGGGCTGATCCTGGTCTCCGAGGAGCGCGGCTGGGGGCCGGGCGGGGTCGGCTGGATCATCGGCGGGATGGGCGTGGGCGCGGCATCGAGCGCGCTGGTCCTGACCCTGATCCCGAGGTTCCCCCGGGCCGGGGCCATCCAGAACCTCACCCTCATCGTCGGCTCCGCGGGCATCGGCGGCCTCGTACTGGCGCCGAACCTGCCCGTGGCGGTGGGGCTGGCCGTGCTGACGGGGCTCGTCTGCGGGATCTGCGGCGGCCTGGCCATCGCCCTCATCCAGACGGCCACCGACCCCTCGTACCTGGGCCGGGTCAGCTCCGTGATGGCCTTCACCGCGGTCGGCCTGGCCCCCCTCGCCTACCCCGCCTTCGGCTTCGCCGCCGACCTGTGGGGGGTGACCCCGGTCTTCCTGGCCGGGGCGGCGGTGAGCATGGCGGGCGCCATCGTAGGCACCTCGGCCCCCGCGGTCCGCCGCGCGGAACTCGCCCTGGCCTGAGCCTGCCGCCCTGACGCGCCGCACCCCTCCTCGATGCGCCGCCCGCACCGCTGCGCCGGACTCCGTCCCGGTGCGGGTGGTCGGCCCTGCGGGGCGAAGTCCCCTACCCGCCCTTCCCCCGTTCCCCGGGCTCCGCCCGGACCCGTTCCGGGGGCCAGCCCCCGGACCCCCGCTCCTCAAACGCCGGAGGGGCTGATTGTGGCGGCGTCCGGCTGGATGTGCGCGGGGCGGGCTGGTGTGCCGCGCAGCGGCACAATCCAGCCTCGCCGGCGTTTGAGGAGCGGGGTCTGGGGCGGAGCCCCAGAAGGGGTCCGGGCGCAGCCCGGGGAACGGGCGAAGGGCGGGTAGGGGACTTCGCCCCGCAGGGCCCACCCACCCGCACGCGCCCACCGGGCCCGCGCCGGGACGGCGGTGGCGGCGGCCCCGCCCGGCCACCGCCGGACGGAGTCCGGCGCAGCGGTGCGAAGCCCGCGCAGCGGTGCGAGCGGCGCGTCGAGGAGGGGGGGCGGGGCTACATGCCCAGCTGGGCCGTCGTGAGCTTCGCGATGGCCTCCTTCGGGCCGTCGAGCTCCACCGCGGCAGCGGACTGGCGGCCGAAGCAGAACAGGGTCAGTTCCCCCGGCTCGCCGGTCACCGTCACCACCGGCGCACCCTTGTGCGCCACCGCCGTCCGGCCGTCGGGCCGCCGCAGGACCAGGCCCACCGGCGAGCGGCGGCCCGTCAGCCGGGCCAGCTTCTCCAGGCGGGACCAGAGGGAGTCGGCGAAGACCGGGTCCAGGGGGCGCGGGGACCAGTCGGGCTGGGCGCGCCGGACGTCCTCGGCGTGGACGTAGAACTCCACCGCGTTCGCCAGCTCGTCGATCTGCTTCAGCGAGTAGAGGGACATCTTGGGCGGGCCGGTCCGGATCAGCTGGATGAGCTCTTCGTACGGCTTGGCCCCGTACTCCTCCATCACCTTGTCCAGGCGGGGCTTCAGGGCGTTCAGGAGCAGGCCGCCCGCCGCGTCCGGGCGACGTTCCCGGACCACCACGTGCGCGGCGAGCTCGCGCGTCCGCCAGCCTTCGCACAGCGTCGGCGCCTCCGGACCCGCCGACTCCAACAGGTCGGCCAGCAGCAGTCGTTCACGCTTCGCATGGGTAGACATGTCGGCCAGCCTACGGCTGGAACCCGTCCGGTGCCTGCCCATCAGGCGGACAGGGATCCTTGATCGTCCCCCCGGCCCGGCACAATGGCTCCCATGAGTACGTCCTCCCTCGATCCCGCCATCGCCGCCCGCCTCAAGCGCTCCGCGGACGGTCTGGTCCCGGCCATCGCCCAGCAGTACGACACCGGTGAGGTGCTCATGCTCGGCTGGATGGACGACGAGGCCCTCCACCGCACCCTGACCACCGGCCGCTGCACGTACTGGTCGCGCAGCCGTCAGGAGTACTGGGTGAAGGGGGACACGTCCGGCCACTTCCAGCACGTGAAGTCCGTCGCGCTCGACTGCGACGCCGACACCGTGCTCGTCCAGGTGGACCAGGTCGGGGCGGCCTGCCACACCGGTGCCCGTACGTGTTTCGATGCCGACGTCCTGCCCCTGGCCGGTCCCTCCGGCCCCACTGCCGAAGCCGAATAGCCGAAGCCGATCACAAGTAAGGTCCCACGCCATGGATCTTGAGACGTTCCGCAAGCTCGCGGCCGACCGCCGCGTCATCCCCGTCAGCCGCAAGCTGCTGGCGGACGGTGACACGCCCGTCGGGCTCTACCGCAAGCTCGCAGCCGAACGCCCCGGGACGTTCCTCCTGGAGTCCGCCGAGAACGGCCGCTCCTGGTCGCGGTACTCCTTCGTCGGCGTCCGCAGCGCCTCCACCCTCACGGTCCGTGACGGCGAGGCCCACTGGATCGGCACCCCGCCCGTCGGCGTCCCGACCTCCGGCGATCCCCTGGAGGCCCTGCGGCAGACCGTGGAGGCCCTGCACACCCCCCGGGACCTGGCCTCCGGGATGCCGCCCTTCACCGGCGGCATGGTCGGCTACCTCGGCTACGACATCGTGCGCCGCCTGGAGCGCATCGGCGAGCACACCGAGGACGACCTCCAGCTGCCCGAGCTGACGATGCTGCTCACCTCCGACCTGGCGGTCCTGGACCACTGGGACGGCACCGTCCAGCTCATCGCCAACGCCATCAACCACAACGACCTCGCCGCCGGCGTGGACGAGGCGTACGAGGACGCGGTGGCCCGGCTCGACGCCATGGAGGCCGACCTCGCGCGGCCCGCCCCGTACGCGCCGATGCCGCTGCCCGCCTCCGAGCTGCCCGAGTACTCCGCTCTGTGGGGCGGGAGCAAGTACCAGGCGGCCGTCGAGGACGTGAAGGAGCGGATCCGGGCCGGCGAGGCCTTCCAGGTGGTGCCCTCGCAGCGGTTCGAGACCCCGTGCAGCGCCTCCGCGCTCGACGTGTACCGGGTACTGCGGGCCACCAACCCCTCCCCGTACATGTACCTCTTCCGCTTCGAGAACGGCTTCGACGTCGTCGGGTCCAGCCCCGAGGCACTGGTCAAGGTCGAGGACGGGCGGGCCATGGTCCACCCCATCGCCGGCACCCGGCACCGGGGCGCCACCCCGCAGCAGGACAACGAGCTCGCCGACGAACTGCTGGCCGACCCCAAGGAGCGCGCCGAGCACCTCATGCTCGTCGACCTCGGCCGCAACGACCTCGGCCGGGTCTGCGAGCCGGGCTCGGTGGAGGTCGTCGACTTCATGAGCATCGAGCGGTACTCGCACGTCATGCACATCGTCTCCACCGTCACCGGGCGCGTAGCCGAGGGCAAGAGCGCCTTCGACGTGCTCACCGCCTGCTTCCCGGCCGGCACCTTGTCCGGCGCGCCCAAGCCGCGCGCCATGCAGATCATCGAGGAGCTGGAGCCCACCCGCCGAGGGCTCTACGGCGGCTGCGTCGGCTACCTCGACTTCGCCGGGGACTCCGACACCGCCATCGCCATCCGCACCGCGCTGCTGCGCGACGGGAAGGCGTACGTGCAGGCCGGCGCCGGGGTCGTCGCCGACTCGGTGCCCGAGCTGGAGGACGCCGAGTGCCGCAACAAGGCCGCAGCGGTGCTCCGCGCGGTGGCTGCGGCGAACCGCCTCCACGGCGCCTGAGCCGGTAGGGGATAGTGGGGTACGTGAGTGCCGTACCCCCGCCCCGAACCGAACACGCCGATGCCGCCGCCGAGCCCGAGGCCCCCTCGGGCCGCGGCGGCCGCCGCAGCGTGGCCGCCGCCCTGCTGCTCGGCGCGCTCGGCGCCACCGTCGTCCTGCTCGCCTCCGGCCGCGTCTGGGCCCGGGGCGTCGCCGCCATCGGCGGCGGCTCGCTGCCGGTGACCGCAGACGGGCGGGCCGTCACCGGCCTGCCCGCCGCCCTGGCCATCGTCGGGCTCGCCGCCCTGGTCGCCGTCTTCGCCGTACGCGGCAGGAGCCGGCTGCTGGTCTCGGCGCTGCTCGCACTGAGCGGCCTGGGCGCGGGGGCGGCCGCGCTGGCGAACGCGGACGGCAGGCGCGCCCTGGACGCGGAGGCGGCCCGTACGACGGCCGACACCGCGGCCCATGTGGCGGACCTGACCCATACGGCGTGGCCCTACGTCACGGCCGTCGGCGGGGCGCTGATCCTGCTGGCGGGACTGCTCGCGCTGCGCTTCGGGAGCGCCTGGCCCGCCATGGGCGGCCGCTACGAGCGTGACGGCAGCCCGCGTCCCCGCAAGACGGCCGTGGTGGATCCGGACCGGCCGGAGGACCTGTGGAAGGCTCTGGACCGGGGCGAGGACCCCACCGGCCCGGACCCGGCCCGCTGAACCCCGGACCGGACCGCCCGGGACCGCCTGACCGGACCGCCCGGGACCGCCGGACCGGACCGCCCGGACCCCCGGATCCGGCCCCCCTGACCCGGAGCCGACCCCGTGAACGAGGTCGTCGCCCGGTGCGGGACAATGACCATCGAGCGTTCGGCACAGCACCGTTCGACACAGCACGTGCGGCGTGCGACAGAGCACACCCGAGTACGAGGAGCAACTCATGGCGGGCACTAGCCACGGACACACCCCGGCCGCCTGGACCGGTGTCATCATCGCCTTCATCGGTTTCTGCATCTCCGGCGCCTTCATGGTGCTGGCGAACCCGCTGGGCTTCTGGGCGGGTCTCGTCGTCGTCGCCATCGGCGGTGTCGTCGGCCTGGCGATGAAGGCCGCGGGCATGGGCGCGCCGAAGGGCGCGCACCAGGACCTGGCCGAGGTCATCGCCGCGAACCGGGTCGCCGCCAAGGTCTGACCGGGCCGCAGCGGTTGCACGGGTCTTCGAAAGGCGCGGCCCTGTCGGGCTGCGCCTTTTGTCATGAGCGGAGAGAATCAGCGGGTGGACGCCTCCTCTGGAACGACCGATCTCGCGCCGCCTCCCGCGCCCGTCTCCCGGGCCGGCCGGCTGGCGCGTCCGGCGCTCACGCTGGGGGTGGCCGCCGCGGCCCTCGCGTACGTGGGGACCGTGGATCCGAACGAGCCGGGCCACTATCCGGTCTGCCCGCTGTTCCGGCTGACCGGGGTCCTGTGCCCGGGCTGCGGCGGGCTGCGCAGCGCACACGCGTTCGCCCACGGCGATCTCGTGACAGCTATCGGGGCAAATGCACTGGCGGTCGCCGGCTACTTCTTCTTCGCCGGTTTCATGGTCCTGTGGCTGGTTCGCGCCTATCGGGGGGTGCCGGGCCCGAGGCTCGTCGTACGGCCGGTGTACTGGTGGGGGATCGGTGCGGCGGCCCTGGTCTTCTCCGTTGTCCGGAACCTGCCCGTGGGCTCCTTCCTGGCGCCCTGAGGTATAGCTGAAGTAAAGATTCCGGATGTCCATTTAATGGGACGCCGTCAACCGCGTGCGGAGGGCAAGGCGTCCTGCGGATACCATTTGAACTGCTGACCTTGCAGTTGTACGTGTCTGCAAGGCGGCCGACCGTCATCGACCCGGAAGGGGGCCGCTCGCGTGAGTGTGCTCGACGAGATCATCGAAGGGGTCCGCGAAGACCTTGCCGAACGGCAGGCGCGCGTCAGCCTCGACGAGCTCAAGGAGCGTGCCGCCAAGGCGCCCCAGGCCAAGGACGGCGTCGCTGCCCTGCGCGGCGACAGCGTCAAGGTGATCTGCGAGGTCAAGCGTTCCAGCCCCTCCAAGGGTGCGCTGGCCGCCATCGCCGATCCGGCCGGGCTCGCCGCCGACTACGAAGCGGGCGGTGCGGCGGTCATTTCCGTCCTCACCGAGCAGCGCCGTTTCGGTGGCTCGCTGGCCGACCTGGAGGCCGTCCGCGCCCGCGTGGACATCCCGATCCTGCGCAAGGACTTCATCGTCACGGCGTACCAGCTGTGGGAGGCCCGCGCCTACGGCGCCGACCTCGTGCTGCTGATCGTCGCGGCCCTGGAGCAGGAGGCCCTCGTCTCCCTCATCGAGCGGGCCGAGTCCATCGGCCTCACCCCGCTCGTCGAGGTCCACGACGAGGAGGAGATCGAGCGTGCGGTCGCGGCGGGCGCCAAGATCATCGGCGTCAACGCCCGCAACCTGAAGGACCTCAAGGTCGACCGCTCCACCTTCGAGCGGATCGTCGGCGAGATCCCGGCCCACATCGTCAAGGTTGCCGAGTCCGGCATCCGCGGGCCGCACGACCTGATCGCCTATGCGAACGAGGGCGCGGACGCCGTCCTCGTCGGGGAGTCCCTGGTGACCGGCCGCGACCCGAAGGCGGCCGTGGCCGACCTCGTCGCCGCCGGCGCCCACCCCGCCCTGCGCCACGGGCGGAGCTGACCCGCACCCATGGCCCGAAACCGCCCCTCCGTCCGCACCCGACCGGGCTCCGGCCTGGCCGGCGTGCCGACGGCGCACGCGCCCCTGGCGCGCGGCTGCCGCCCTCGCGGCTGCCGCGCCCCGGCCCGGCGCGTGCGCGGGCGGCGGGTCCGGTACGTGATCGGCTCCGAGCCCGGTCAGGTCAACGGCATGCGATGGCGACCCGGAGCCGCGTCGTAGCGGGACCCGCCGGACGGTGTACTCCGTACACCGCGCCCGTCGGCGTCCCGTCACGGTCCGTTCCCCCGAGCCGCCGGCTCCGGGGCGGGCCGCTCCGCACCCTCGTACGCCCATGCCCCAGCGGGGTGTGCGCATCGCGGGCGGACGGCGCAATACGGTGAAGACATCCGCGTCGCATCCGTAGGAGTACCTGGGCATGTCCAGCGCCAGCAGTTTCTTCATCCCGGACCCCGAGGGTCACCTCCCCAACGCCGAGGGCTACTTCGGCGACTTCGGCGGCAAGTTCATCCCGGAGGCGCTCGTCGCCGCCGTGGACGAGGTCGCCGTCGAGTACGAGAAGGCCAAGGGCGACCCGGCCTTCGCGGCCGAGCTCGACGACCTGATGGTCAACTACACCGGCCGTCCCAGCTCCCTGACCGAGGTGCCGCGGTTCGCCGGGCACGCGGGCGGGGCGCGGATCTTCCTCAAGCGCGAGGACCTGAACCACACCGGCTCGCACAAGATCAACAACGTGCTGGGCCAGGCGCTGCTCACCAAGCGCATGGGCAAGACCCGCGTCATCGCCGAGACCGGCGCCGGCCAGCACGGCGTGGCCACCGCCACCGCCTGCGCCCTGTTCGGCCTCGAGTGCACGATCTACATGGGCGAGATCGACACCCAGCGCCAGGCCCTGAACGTGGCCCGGATGCGGATGCTCGGCGCCGAGGTCATCGCGGTGAAGTCCGGCTCCCGGACCCTGAAGGACGCCATCAACGAGGCGTTCCGCGACTGGGTCGCCAACGTGGACCGCACCCACTACCTCTTCGGCACGGTCGCGGGCCCGCACCCGTTCCCCGCGATGGTCCGCGACTTCCACCGGGTCATCGGCGTCGAGGCCCGCCGCCAGATCCTGGAGCGCACCGGGCGCCTCCCCGACGCGGTCGCGGCCTGCGTCGGCGGCGGCTCCAACGCCATCGGCCTGTTCCACGCCTTCATCCCGGACGCCGACGTCCGCCTGGTCGGCTTCGAGCCCGCCGGACACGGGGTCGAGACCGGCGAGCACGCGGCGACGCTGACCGCGGGCGAGCCGGGCATCCTGCACGGATCGCGCTCCTACGTCCTGCAGGACGAGGAGGGCCAGATCACCGAGCCGTACTCCATCTCGGCCGGTCTGGACTACCCGGGCATCGGCCCCGAGCACTCCTACCTCAAGGACGCCGGCCGCGCCGAGTACCGTGCGGTCACCGACGACCAGGCCATGCAGGCCCTGCGCCTGCTGTCCCGCACCGAGGGCATCATCCCGGCCATCGAGTCCGCGCACGCCCTCGCCGGCGCCCTGGACCTCGGCAAGGAGCTCGGCAATGACGGGCTGATCGTCGTCAACCTCTCGGGCCGCGGCGACAAGGACATGGACACCGCCGCCCGCTACTTCGACCTGTACGACGCCGAGACCACCGGCGCTGCCGAGGGGGAGACCAAGTGAGCGGCACCATCGAACTCCTCTCGGCCACCCTCGCCAAGGCCAAGTCCGAGGACCGCGCGGCCCTCGTCGCCTACCTCCCGGCGGGCTTCCCGACCGTGGACGGGGCCATCGAGGCCGTCAAGGCCGTCATCGCCGGCGGCGCGGACGTGGTCGAGATCGGCCTCCCGCACAGCGACCCGGTCCTGGACGGCGCCATCATCCAGACCGCCGACGACATCGCCCTGCGCGGCGGAGTCAAGATCGCGGACACCCTGCGGACCGTCCGCGAGGCGTACGAGGCCACCGGCGCCCCGATCCTGGTCATGACGTACTGGAACCCGATCGACCGCTACGGCGTCGAGCGGTTCACCGCCGAGCTCGCCGAGGCGGGCGGCGCCGGCTGTATCCTGCCCGACCTGCCCGTCCAGGAGTCCGCGCTGTGGCGCGAGCACGCGGCCAAGCACGGTCTGGCGACCGTCTTCGTCGTGGCTCCCAGCAGCAAGGACGAGCGCCTCGCCACCATCACGGCGGCCGGTTCCGGCTTCGTCTACGCCGCTTCGCTCATGGGCGTCACCGGCACGCGCGAGTCCGTCGGCAACCAGGCGGCCGACCTGGTCGCCCGTACCCGCGCCACCAGCGACCTGCCGGTCTGCGTGGGACTGGGCGTCTCCAACGCCGCCCAGGCCAAGGAGGTCGCGGGCTTCGCCGACGGCGTGATCGTCGGCTCCGCCTTCGTGAAGCTGCTGCTCGACGCGCCGGACCTGCCCGCCGGGCTGGCCGCCGTGCAGGCGCTGGCGGGCGAGCTCGCCGAGGGCGTGCGCCGGAGCTGAAGCGTGCGCCGGGGGCCCGGGCGTGCGCGCCGGGGCCCGCGGGCGGCGCGTTCGATCGGGCAGACGGACCCCTGAGCGGGTTCCGTAGCCCGATCGGGTGGAAGTAGGGGCAGGGAGGCACGAGAGTGCCTCCCTGCTTCGTTTGGCCGAACGTGAGCGACATGAACGACGGTGCGAACCGCGATGCGACGAAACGATCGGCCCGCGAGCGACTCCAGGTGGAGCGCGAGCGGCAGAAGGCCAAGGACAAGCGACGGCGGACCCTCGTCGTGTCGGCGGCGGTGGTCGGCGTGCTCGGGCTGGCGGCCGTCGTCGGCCTGATCGCGGCGAACACCGGCAAGGGCGGGTCCTCCGCGAAGGGCGGCCCGGCGGTCGCCCCGTCGGGGGCCACGGGCAAGGACGCGCTCGCCATCCAGACCGGGAAGGACGAGGCCCCCTCCACGCTGACCGTGTGGGAGGACTTCCGCTGCCCGGCCTGCAAGGCCTTCGAGACCAACTACCGCGACACCATCCACGAGCTGGAGGCCAAGGGCCTCCTCAAGGTCGAGTACCACCTCGTCACCCTCATCGACGGGAACATGGGCGGCAGCGGCTCCCTCAAGGGCGCCAACGCCGCGGCCTGCGCCCAGGACGCCGGGAAGTTCTCCCCGTACCACGACGTGCTCTTCGAGAACCAGCCCGAGGAGACCAACGACGCCTACGGCAAGAACGCCAAGCTGCTGGAGCTGGCCGGGAAGGTCGACGGCCTGGACACCCCCGCCTTCCGCACCTGCGTCGAGGACGGCACGCACGACAGCTGGGTGAACAAGTCGCAGGACGCCTTCCGCGCGGGCAAGTTCCGCGGCACCCCGACCGTGCTGCTCGACGGCACGGACATCTTCGCCGACCAGGCCAACCCGCTGACCCCGCAGAAGCTGAAGGAGAAGGTGGAGGCGGCCGGCAAGGGCGGCCCCGGCGGGGTGAAGGGCTCCCCGTCGGCATCGGCGTCGGCGTCGGCATCCGGTGCACCGGCCAAGTCCGGGTCGCCGTCGCCGTCCGCGTCGGGCTCGGGGAAGGCCTCCTCCGGCCGCACGGCCACGCCCTCGGCCTCCGCGGCCCGCTCGGCGGGACGGTCGGCCACCGGCGGTTCGGGCTCGGCCGACGCCTCGCCGGACCACGCCGGGATGCCCATGGACCACTGAGAGCCGTCTCGATTCGGCAGCAGCTTGCCGGGCGGGTTGCGGTCCCCACCGTCCGGCAAGGTAGCGTCGGCTCTTGCCATGAACCTTGCCTTCATTCCCAGTCCGTCGACGGGCGTGCTCCATCTCGGGCCGATCCCGCTGCGCGGCTACGCGTTCTGCATCATCATCGGCGTCTTCGTCGCCGTCTGGCTCGGCAACAAGCGCTGGATCGCGCGCGGCGGTAAGCCGGGCACGGTCGCGGACATCGCCGTGTGGGCCGTGCCGTTCGGCCTCGTCGGCGGTCGCCTCTACCACGTGATCACCGACTACCAGCTCTACTTCGGCGAGGGCCGCGACTGGGTCGGCGCCTTCAAGATCTGGGAGGGCGGCCTCGGCATCTGGGGCGCCATCGCGCTGGGCGCGGTCGGTGCCTGGATCGGCTGTCGCCGGCGCGGCATCCCGCTGCCGGCCTGGGCCGACGCCCTGGCCCCCGGCATCGCGCTGGCCCAGGCCTGCGGACGCTGGGGCAACTGGTTCAACCAGGAGCTCTACGGCCGCGCCACCGACCTGCCGTGGGCGGTGAAGATCAGCGACGGCCCGAACCGGGTCGCCGGGACCTACCACCCGACCTTCCTCTACGAGTCCCTCTGGTGCATCGGTGTCGCCCTGCTCGTGATCTGGGCGGACCGCCGCTTCAGGCTCGGACACGGGCGCGCGTTCGCGCTGTACGTCGCCGCGTACTGCGTGGGCCGCGGCTGGATCGAGTACATGCGGGTCGACGAGGCGCACCACATCCTGGGCCTGCGGCTCAACGTGTGGACCTCGATCGTCGTCTTCGTGCTCGCCGTGGTCTACCTGGTGCTGTCGGCGAAGCTGCGGCCGGGCCGCGAGGAGGTCGTCGAGCCGGACACCGGCGCCGTGGCCGGCGCCAAGGACGGGGACACCCCGGCCGGGGACGCCGCAGCCGAGGGTGACGAGGCCACGTCCAAGGAGGCCATGTCCAAGGACGAGGCCGGCGCAAAGGCGGACACCAAGGCAGGGGACAAGCCTGCGGGCGAGGTCACTGCCGAGGACGGGGACGAGGTCACGGCCGACGCCGCGGCCGATGCCGCGCGGGTGGACGCCGAGGGTGAAGCCGTAGCCGACGGTAAGGACAAGGCCGCGGCCGAGGTCCCCGGGGCCAAGAAGCTCTGACCGGAGCAACGGTCGAACGGGAGGGGCGCCGCGCACACCGCGCGGCGCCCCTCCCGTTTTCGCGTGCGCCGGGTCAGGACAGCACCGGTGCGTCGCGGCGGGACAGGGCCACGACTCGTTCCGCGCCCGCCAGCATCGCCGGGTCGACGAAGCGGCCGTCGGGGAGGGCCACCGCGCCGGGGGTGCGGCGGGCCGCGGCCACGATCTCCTCGGCGGCGCTGACCTCCGCCGGGCCGGGCAGGTAGGCCCGCTCGATCACCGGGAGCTGGCGCGGATGGATCGCAGCGCGGCCCAGGAAGCCGAGGGCCCGGCCCCGGGCGCAGGAGGCCGCCAGCGCCTCCAGGTTCCGGATGTCGGGGAACACCGACTGGGCCGGCGGCGCCAGCCCGGCCGCGCGGGCCGCGACCACCACCCGGGAGCGCGGCCAGTCCAGGCCCGACTCCGCGGTGACGCCCAGGTCGGCCCGTAGATCGGCCTCGCCCAAGGACAGGCCGCGCAGGGCGGGATGCGCGCGGGCGATGTCGTAGGCCCGTTCCACGCCGATCGCCGATTCGAGCAGGGCGTAGAGGGCCACCCCGGGGGCGCGGTCGGCGGTGGTGGCGATCTGCTCCGGCGCGGAGATCTTCGGCAGGCGCAGCCCGGCGAGGCCGTGCAGCCCGCCCAGCGCGCTGAGGTCGGCGCCGCCCCAGGGGGAGTCCAGGGCGTTGACGCGTACGTGGACCGGGACCGGATGCCGGTCGCCGAGCAGTTCGGCGGTGGCGGCGCGGGCGTACTCCTTGCGGGAGGCCGACACCGCGTCCTCCAGGTCCACGATGACGGCGTCGGCCCCGGCGTGCAGGGCCTTGGACACCACCTCGGGGCGGTCGCCGGGTACGTAGAGCCAGGTCAGGATCATAGGGCTCCTTCCGTGCGCAGTGCGGTGATCTCGGCCGGGGAGAGGCCGATCTCGGCGAGGACGGCATCGGTGTCCGCGCCGTGCGGGCGGCCCGCCCAGCGGATGGCGCCCGGGGTGTCCGAGAGCCGGAAGAGGACGTTCTGCATGCGGATCGGGCCCAGTTCCGGGTCCTCGACCTCGGTGATGGTGTCCAGGGCCGCGTACTGCGGATCGGCCATGACGTCCCGTACGTCGTAGACCAGCGCGACCGCGGCCTCGGCCTCCTCGAAGGCGGCCGTCACCTCGTCCGCCTTGTGGCGGGCGATCCAGCCGCCGACCGCCTCGTCGAGCACGTCCGCGTGGCCGGCCCGGCCGGCCCCCGAGCCGAACCAGGGCTCGGAGATCAGTTCCGGCCGCCCCACGAGCCGCATCACGCGCTCCGCGATGGACTGGGCGGAGGTGGAGACCGCCAGCCAGCGGCCGTCCAGACTGCGGTACGTGTTGCGGGGGGCGTTGTTCGTGGAACGGTTGCCGGTGCGCGGCTGGACGTAGCCGAGCTGGTCGTACCAGAGCGGGTGCGGTCCCAGGACGGTCAGGATCGGCTCGATGATCGCCAGGTCCACCACCTGCCCGTGCCCGGTGCGATCGCGCCCGGCGAGCGCCGCCATCACGGCGTACGCGGTGGTCAGCGCGGCGATCGAGTCCGCGAGCCCGAACGGCGGCAGGGTCGGCGGCCCCTCCGGCTCCCCGGTGATCGCCGCGAAGCCGCTCATCGCCTCCGCGAGGGTGCCGAAGCCGGGGCGGTGGGCGTACGGGCCCTCCTGGCCGAAGGCCGTCACGCGGGTCAGGATCAGCCGCGGGTTCGCGGCCGACAGCTCGGGCCAGCCCAGACCCCAGCGCTCCAGGGTTCCGGGGCGGAAGTTCTCGATCACCACGTCGGCGGTGGCGGCCAGGCGCAACAGGGTGTCCCGGCCGCCGGGGGTGGACAGATCGAGGGTCATCGTCCGCTTGTTGCGGCCCAGGAGCTTCCACCAGAGGCCGATGCCGTCCTTGGCGGGGCCGTGGCCGCGGGAGGGGTCGGGGCGGGTCGGGTGCTCGACCTTGACGACCTCGGCGCCGAAGTCGCCGAGGAGGGTGGCGGCGAGGGGGCCGGCGAAGAGGGTGGCGAGGTCGAGGACGCGGAGCCCGTGCAGGGGCGGGACGGCGGCGGTGCCGGTGTCGGTGTCGGTGCCGGTGCCGGTGTGGGCCCCGGGGTCCGTCCCGGGGTCGGTGGCGGCCCGGCCGGCGGGGGTCACGAGGCGGCTCCGGAGCGGGCGAAGGCATCGGTCTGGGAGCGGGCCGGCATCGAGTCCTGGGCACCGGGGCGCTGGACGGACAGGGCGGCGGCCGCCGAGGCCCAGCGCAGGGCCTCGGGCATCGGCCGGCCCTCGCCCAGGGCCACCGCGAGCGCCCCGACGAAGGTGTCACCGGCGGCGGTGGTGTCCACGGCCCGTACGCGCGGCGCGGGCACGGACAGCGGCTCGCGGCCGCGGGCGGCGTGGAGCACCCCGGCGGCGCCCAGGGTGACGACCACCTCCGGCACGTCCTGGAGCAGGGCCGCCGCGGCCAGGTGCACGTCGGTGAGCCCGGTGAGTGCGGTGGCCTCGTGCTCGTTGGGCACCAACAGATCGGTGGCGGCCAGGAGTTCGGCGGGCAGCGGCTGGGCGGGGGCCGGGGTGAGGATGGTCCGTACCCCGTGGGCACGGGCGGCGAGGGCGCCCGCGAGCACGGCCTCCAGGGGCAGTTCGAGCTGGAGGAGCAGGGAGTCGGCGGCGCCGATGCTGGCGGCGTCGCCCGGTTCCAGGGAGGTGACGCGGGCGTTGGCGCCGGGGATGACGATGATGCTGTTGCCGCCCTCGTCGTCCACGGTGATGTGCGCGGTGCCGCTGGCGCCCTCGACGGTGCGCAGGGCCGCCGTCTCGACCCCGGCGGCGGCGAGCGCGGCACGCAGCCGGATGCCGAACTCGTCGGCCCCGACCGCGCCGATCATCACCACCTCCCCGCCCGAACGGGCCGCGGCGACGGCCTGGTTGGCGCCCTTTCCGCCGGGCACGGTGCGGAAGGAGCGGCCGGTGACGGTCTCCCCGAGGCGGGGGGCCTTGGGGACGTAGGCGACGAGGTCCATGTTGGTACTGCCGAGCACGGCGATGGCCGTCATGAGCGGGCTGCCTCCTGTGCGGTGAGGTGGGCGAGGGTGTCGAAGCCGATGCCGTCGAAGCCGGGGACGCTGGTGGCGAGGCGGTTCTTCAGCGGGGCGGTCCAGCGGTGCGGGAGGGCGTCGGCGGAGCCGGCGACCAGTCCGGCGAGGGCGCCGGCGGTGGCGCCGTTGGAGTCGGTGTCCCAGCCGCCGGACACGGCGCGGCAGACGGAGCGGCCGAAGTCCCCGTCGGCGTGGGTGAGGGCGGCGGCGATCACGGCGGTGTTGGGCACGGCATGGACCCAGTGGTAGTGGCCGTAGCGGGCGTGGAGCAGATCGACGACGGTATCGAAGCCGGCGTCGGTGGCGTACGCGTCCGAGGCGCCGCGGATCCCGAAGCGGACGGCCTCGGCGAGGCGGGAGCCCGGCGGTACGGCGGCCAGGCCGGCCCGGAGCGCGGTGTGCACATCGGCCCGGCCGGTGGCCGCGGTGGCGGTGGCCGCGGCCACGAACGCGGCGGCGTGGGCGCCGTTGCCGGTGTGGGTGAGGGCGGCGTCCCGGTGCGCCTGGGCCGCGGCGGCGGCCGGATCGCCCGGGTTGGTCCAGCCGTGGACGTCGGCGCGGATCAGGGCGCCGATCCATTCGCGGAACGGGTTGTGGTGGGTGGCGGTGAGCGGGGGCTCCAGCCCGAGGAGCAGATTGCGGTACGCGACCCGCTCGGCGGTGAACGTCCGGCCGGCCGGCAGCTCGTCGAGCCAGAGCCGACCGACGTCGGCGGTGGTGAAGCCCTTGCCGTGGCGCTGGAGGAGGAGCAGGCCGAGGAGGGGGTAGTTGAGGTCGTCGTCCTCGGGAGTGCCGTCGATGTTCTCGGCGAGGGAGGTGGGGGCGGAGCGGCGGTTCCAGGGGTGGGCGGCGAGCACCTCCGGCGGTACGCCGCGCTCGGTGAACCAGTCCCCGAGCGGCCAGTTCCCGGCGGCCCGGGCCAGCGCCCGGATCCCCTCCAGCGGCAGCTTCTCCACGGGCTTCCCGAGCACACACCCGACGGCCCGGCCGAGCCATGCGGCCTCCAGCCTGCGACGCAGGGCGGGGTCGGGGTCGGGGGCGGGGCCGCCTGCGGCGGCTGGTGCGGCCACGGCGGCTGCTGCGGCCACAGCGGAGCCCGGGCTCGCGGAGTCCTGCCTGGGCCCGGAGCCGTGCCTGGGGCCGGAGGCATGGCGGGGCCCGGAGTCATGGCGGGGCCCGGAGTCATGGCGGGGCCCGGAGTCGTGCCTGGGGCCGGAGGCATGCCTGGGGCCGGAGGCATGCCCGGGCCCGGAGGCATGCCCAGGTCCGGAGTCATGCCCGGGCCCGGTTCCGCGCCCGGGCCCGGAACCGGGGCTGGGCGTGGAACCGGGGCTGGGCCCGTATCCCGGCTCGGGGCTGAGCGCGGCGCCGGGCCGGGGACGGAGTGCGGGGCCGGGCCTGGAACCGGCTCCGGCCTCGGCTTCGGCGGGGGAGAGTTCCCCCACCCCGCCCCTTCCCGAAACCAGGGGCAAGCCCCTGGACCCCGGTGCAGAGCCCGGCCCTTCGGGCGGGAGCGGGGCCTGTTCGGGAGCCGTGCCTTCGGATGCGTGGGAGAGCACGGCCAGGGTGCTTCCGGGCGGCCGGGCGGGTCCGGTGGAGGCCGAGGGGGCAGGGAGGGCGGCCAGGGCCGTCAGGAGGTCGGTGGCCAGGGCTCGGAGTTCCGGCGGGGCCGGGGTGGGCGAGGCGCCCGCCCGGGCCGGGGCGAGGTGGCCGCCCGCCGCGAGCCAGACGCGCAGCAGCGGCTCCGCGGCCTCCCCGCGGCCGTCCTCGACGGCCTGCCGGAACTCGTGGCCGACCAGGTCCTCGGGCTGAACCCAGGTCAGCCGGACGGCTCCGGAGCCGGCGCCGTGGTCGGCCTCGGCGCCGGCCTTGCTACCCGGCCGGGTCCCGCCCCCGGCCCCGGTTTTGGGTCCGGGCGCGGGTCCAGGTCCAGGTCCAGTCTTGGGCCCGGCCTCGGCCCCGGCTCCGGGTCCGGCCCCGGCCCTGGTCTTGGTCCCGGGCCCGGCCCCGGGTCCGGCCCCGGCCTTAGGCCCGGCTCCGGGCCCGGACCCGGTCTTGGCCCCGGCCCCGGCGTTGGTCCCGGGCCCGGCCTCGGTTCCGGCCTCGGTCGGGGTCTCGGTCGCGGTCCCGGCCCGGGAGGCTGGGGCCGGGAGGGCGGGGTCCAGGGGCTTGCCCCGGGTTTCGGGAAGGGGTGGGGTGGGGGAATCTCCGGCCCGGGCAGGGGCAGGGGGTGCCGCTCCCGGGGTGCCTTGGGGGAACGGGGGCGGGCCGAGTAGTAGTGGCGGGGGTGGCGGAGCCGTTGGGTGCGTGGCTCGGGTCGGGGGGGTCGGCGTCGGAGCCGGGCCGTGGGGCCTCGCTCCCCGGGCCCCCTGGGGGAGCGCAGCCGGGCCGCGGGGCTCCGTGTCGGGCCGGGGCGGCTCGGCGCGGGCGGGCCCGGGTGCGTCGGTGTCGGCGGGTGTCGGCGGGGGCGCCGGGCAGGCAGGGGTCATCGGGAGGCCGTCAGGGTGGTGAAGGCGGCTTCGTGGGTGTGGCGGCGGGCGCGGTCGCGGGCGAAGACCTCCCGGGTGACCGTGGAGAGGGCCGCCGCCGGGGCGTGCAGGTCCAGGCGGCTGGCCTCCGCGACCCGGTCCGCCCAGGCGGGCGGGACGGCGGAAACGCCCGACAGGGCTCCCGCGATCGCACCGGCCATGGTCGCGATGGAGTCGCAGTCGCGGCCGTAATTGACCGCGCCGAGCACGGAGGTCTCGTAGCAGCCGTCGGCGACGAGCAACATGCCGAGCGCGACCGGGAGTTCCTCGATGGAGTGCAGGCGGGAGGGGCGGCGTGCGCCCAGGGACGGAGCGCGGTAGTCCGGGCCGACCGAGTCGTACGGCGCGACCGCCGCCCGCAAGGGAGCCAGCGCCGACTCGAAGTCCCGGTGGCCGGAGGCGACTTCGCAGACCGCCGCGATGGCCGCGCGGGTGCCGTCCTTGGCCAGGGAGAGGGCGGTGTCGACCACCGAGGCCGCCGTGGCGCCCGGGATGCAGGCCGCCGCCACCGCCGCCGCGAACACGCCCGCCGCCTCCCGCCCGTACGAGGACTGGTGCGCGCCCGTGACGTCCAGGGCCTCCGCGTACGCCCCGGCCGGATTGCCCGCGTTGACGAGGCCGACCGGCGCCATGTACATGGCCGCACCGCAGTTGACGATGTTGCCGTTGCCCGCCTCCCGCGGGTCCGCGTGCGCGTAGTGCAGCCGGGTCACGATCCACTTCTCGGCGAGGAAGATCCGCTGGAGGGGGAGGGCGTCCGCCTCCAGTTCCGGGATCCAGCGGGGGGTCGTCATCAGGTCCGGGACCAGGTGCTCGGCGATCGCGTACGCGTCCAGGTGGTCCCGTACGGCCTCGTACACCCGTACCAGCGCGTGCGTCATCAGGGTGTCGTCGGTGACGTGGCCGTCGCCCTTGTGGTACGGGGCGATCGGGCGGGCGTTGCGCCAGTCCTCGTGCCACGGGCCGACGATGCCGCGCACCCGGCCGCCGTGCCGCTCCACGATCTTTTCCGGGGTCCAGCCCTCCACCGGGCCGCCGAGCGCGTCGCCGACGGCCGCGCCGACGAGGGCGCCGGTGATCCGGTCGTCCAGGGTGGGGGAGGTGGTGGTGGTGGCGGGGGTCGGGTCCGGGTTCACGGGGATCAGGGTCGTCATGTCCGGGGCTTTCCTTGGGTCTTGGGTGAGGTGAGTTCCGTACGGGCGAGCAGCGCGGCCAGTTCGACGAGGTCGGTGCCCGCCAGACGGGGGAGGGCGCAGCCGGAGAGGGTGCGGCACGCTTCGCGCCAGGCGGCGGGGAGCGAGTCGCCGCCGCCGAGGGCGCCGGTCAGCGCACCGGCGAGGGCGGGGGCGGAGTCCGCGACGCGCGACAGGCAGGCGGCCGCCGGGACCGCCTCGCCGACCCGGCCGCGGGCGGCGGTCGCGAGGGCGAGGGCCACGGGGACGGTCTCCGCGGCGGCGATCCCGTAGCTGTAGACGTGGTCGACGATCTGGTGCTCCAGGAGCGGGACGATCGCGAAGGCCCCGCCGGTCCCGCCGGCCGTCTCGGCGCGGGCGAGCTTCACCGCGTGCCGGGCGTTGCGGCCGATCTCGGTGGACTCCGGGAGCTGCGCGAGGGCTGCGTCGACGGCGGCGTCGGTGTCGGAGGCGGTACAGGTTCCGCTGCCCGCGAGGGCGGTGGCGATGGCGGCGGCCATGGCGCGGGCACCGTGCACCCCGTCGCCGTCCTGGGTGTAGCGGGCGTCGAACTCCGCGAGGTCCGCCGCGGCCCCGGGGTCCCCGGGATGGACGACGGCGAGGACGCAGGCACGGATGCAGGCGGCGTCGTCGAAGTAGTGCGGGTTGTCGTGGCCGGTGGCGGGCGGCCGCAGGCCGGCGGCGAGGTTGCCGAGGCCGGCCCGGACCGAGATCCGGGCGCGGAGGGGGAGGACGGCGGACTCGACCTCGGGCGCGCGTTCCGCCGCCGCCGCGACCTCGCTGGCCAGCGCGTTCCAGGCGAGGTCGATGGCGGCGCGCATGCGGCGGGACCGGGAGAGGTCGCTGAGCAGCACGCCGGCGGCGGTCAGCACGGACTCGGCGGCGAAGGCCGCCCACTCGGCGTCGTCGGAAGGGCCGAGGCGCAGGGGCTCCGGGGGCTGGTTGAGGGCGATGGGGACGGGGAGCGTGGTGGTGGCGTTCTGCTCGGCGAAGGTGTCGAGCTCCCGGGTGAGGCGGCGGGTCCACTCGGGCATCCGGCTCGCCCGGTGCCGAGCGGCGGGCCACCCGGCGGCATCGCCCGCGGCGAGCCCGAGCAACAGCCCCTCGATCCGCCGGGGCCCCGCGGGGGCGGCCCCGGGGGCCGCCTGGGGGAGCGGAGCGGCTGCCGCTGCCGCTGTACGGGGCTGCGCGTCCTGCGGGGTCGTGCGGGCCGGGGTGCCGGGTCCGGGGCCGGCTTCCGGTGCGGTGGTGCCGGCCGTGGCGCACGTTCCGGAGGCGGTCCAGGGCCCCGGTGGTGCGGTGAGCGGGCCCGGGGTGGCCTGCGGCCCGGCGGTGGGTTCCTGGGCGCGGGCCGACGCGCCGGTGCCGGGGGTGGCCCGTGCCTCGGATGGGGCCGTGTGGGCCGGTGCGTGCGGCGGGGCGGCGAGCGGGCCCGGCGTGGCGTGCGCGGGGGCGGTGCGGGGCTCCGCGTTCCCGCTCGCCCGGGTGCCCCGGCCGAAGGTGCTCGCGGGGGCGCCGCCCAGGGGTGCGAGGCCGGGCACGTCCGCCGCATCGGGGGTACGGACCTGCGTGCGCGCCGGGGCGTCGTGCCCTGCGCGGGCCGGCTGCGGGCCGGGGGGACTCTCCCCGTACCCGCCCCTTCCCGAAACCGGGGGCAGGCCCCCGGGCCCCCGGACCGGCGCCCCGGGGGTGCCCCGTACCGCGGTCGCGGCGCGCCGGAACTCGGGCACCGGCGTGCCCGCCCCCCACCCCGGCCCGGGCCGGCCGTCCGCGGCGGCGGACCCGCCCGGCTCCCCGGACACCTCCCGGCCGCCAGCGGCATCCGGCATCCCCGCGCCCCCCGGGATCGCCGTACCGCGCACGGTCCGGGACTCCGCACCGCCACCGGGCGCCACCCCGGCCGGGTGTTCGCCCTCCGGGGCGCCCCCCGAGGGGGCACCGCCCTGTGGGTCCGACCCGCCCAGGGTGTCGTCCTCCGGGCTGCGCCCGGTCGGGGCGTCAGCTCGTGGGTCCGGCCCGCCCGGGGTGTCGTTTTCAGGGCTGCGCCCGGTCGGGACGTCAGCCTGTGGGTCCGGCCTGGTCGGGGCACTGCCCTGCGGTTCCGGCCCGCCCAGGCTGTCGCTCTCCGGGCTGCGCCCGGTCGGGACGTCAGCCTGTGGGTCCGGCCTGGTCGGGGCACTGCCCTGCGGTTCCGGCCCGCCCAGGCTGTCGCTCTCCGGGCTACGCCCGGTCGGGACGTCAGCCTGTGGGTCCGGCCTGGTCGGGGCACTGCCCTGCGGTTCCGGCCCGCCCAGGCTGTCGCTCTCCGGGCT